>NZ_JBIPCR010000006.1:0-351981 GCF_044007335.1 Flavobacterium sp. FlaQc-48
ACCTCTTCCTTATACATTATATAAAGAACAGCTGTTCTAAAAACCACTGCCCTAGCCCCGATAGTAGTGGAAATCCTTTTGTGCCGGGGTTCGGCACAAAAGATTGAAACGAATAGCGGGATTAGCTACTTGATCAAATCCCAAAAAAACCAACCCTGCCCTGCCACACCAAAAGGAACATATTATCATAGTACGAACTTCTACTTAATATAAAAATGACCCGCCTGGTTTTTTAAAACCAGGCGGGTCGCTTATATAATCAAACCTTATACCTTATCGCATTAATCGAAACGAATAGCTTTTACAGGCGAGATTTTTGTTATAATATAAGAAGGAATTAATAACACTATAAAACAAACCGTAACAGTAAGTAAATTCAATAAGATAATATAACCCCAATTCAAATAAACAGGAGCCTGATTTACATAATAATTCTCAGGGTTCAGGTGAATCACGCCAAATTGCTGCTGAATTAGTAATAAAGCAATACCAATTAGATTGCCCCAAAATAATCCGCGTATAATAAGGTAAAAGGCATTGTAAAGAAATATCCTGCGGACAGTCCAATTGTTTGCTCCCAATGCTTTAAGAATTCCTATCATCTGAGTACGTTCCAGAATAAGAACCAATAAAGCCACAACCATGTTAATCGTCGCAACTAAAATCATTACAGCCAGAATCACAACGATATTAAAATCAAAAAGCTTCAACCAATCAAATATATAACTATACTTTTCTTTTATTGTCTTTGTATCCAAACTCGATGAAGTTTGGTCGTAAATCTTGTCACCAGTCGTTGTGATATCATCAAAGTCTTTAACAAAAACCTCAAAAGCCCCTATTTGATCCGAATTCCATTTATTGATTCGCTGAATGTGACGAATATCACCTAGTATATAGGTTGCATCGAAATCCTGAAAACCGGAGTTAAAAATTCCTGCTATTTTAAATCGGCGGCTGTTTGGCATTTTACCCTGTTCTTCCTTTATAAAAAACGTATTGAAACGATCCCCTATTTTAAGATTAAGACGATCTGCCAGAAATCTGGAAATTAAAACTTCCTCGTTTAGAGATTTCGAAAAATCAGGCAACCTGCCTTCAACAAGATATTCTTTTATATTGTTCCAATCATAGTCCGCGCCTACACCTTTAAAAACAATTCCTTCAAAAGCATTTTCTGTCCGAATAATTCCAGCTTTAGTCGCGATTGCCTGAATATGACTTACCTCCGGAACAGACTTAAAATTGGGATAAAAATCTTGTTTCTTAGATATCGGGATTAACGTAACATCAGAATTATTGTTATCATAATTTGATATTATAATCTGACCATTAAAAGCAGAAACCTTATCCCGTATTTTTTTTTGCAAGCCAATTCCCGTTGCAACCGATACTATCATCATAATAATACCAATGGCGATAGCCGAAATAGCAATTTTTATAATAGGAGCTGAGATACTGCTTTTGAAATCCCTGGCAGTAATCAACCTTTTAGCTATGAAATATTCTAAATTCAAATTTTAAATTATCTTAAGATTATTAATTATAGGGGGCAATTTTCACCCGAATCAAAAATACGTTTAAAAAAGCAAAAAAAATCGCTTCTAAAAACAATTAAAAATACACTAAGACTTTATAAAGGCAATTTCTTTTTCATTTCTTCGACTATATTAAATGCAGCAGGACAAATCGCTACATTTTTCAAAGTAAGATCGGCTATTTGATGAAATTTTTTACGGTCTGTATGCGGAAATTCTCTACATGCTTTTGGCCGAACGTCATAAATCATGCAATAATTCTCATTATCCAAAAACGTACAAGGCACGCTTTTTAAAACATAGTCCTTATCCTCATCAATTCGAAGGTATTGCTCTATGAATTGCTGTGGCTTTTGCCTAAATGATTTAGCTATTCTTTCGATATCAGCCAGGGTAAACAATGGACCTGTGGTTTTACAGCAATTAGCACATTGCAAACAATCCGTTCTTTTAAATTCAGCGTCATGTAAATCCTGCATCACGTAATCCAGATTTTTAGGCTGTTTCTTTTTCAGCTTATCAAAATACTTTTTGTTTTCGATATGCTTATCTTTGGCTAACTTATTTAAGTTATTTAAAATTTGTTTCAAGTTTAAAATTTAAAGTTGATCTGCAAAATTAAACAACTTTAAACTTGAAACCGTAAACTTTGAACTAAAATACAATGAAAGATCTTTTTGGAAAAGCGATGTTCGACTTTCAAACCAATAATTCGCCGGAAGACATTATAACTGAGACGTCTATTTCTGAAGAAGACGAAATGAGCGTTGATTATTTATTCCGTTCCTATAACGAAATGCCAAAACTAGAACAAAAGGCACTTCAACTGGCTATTGGAAAAACTCTCGATGTAGGCTGTGGTGCAGGGAGCCATAGTTTGTCTTTGCAAAATGACAGAAATTTAGAGGTTACTTCTATTGACATCTCTACAAAAGCAATCGAAACCTGCCGTCTTCGAGGTGTAAATAATGCGAAAGTGCAAAATATTTTAGATTTTGAAGGTGAAAAATTCGATACCATTATATTATTAATGAATGGCGTTGGAATTTTTGGAAAATTAGAAAAGTGCAATACTTATTTATCGAAATTAAAATCACTTTTAAATCCCAACGGTCAGATTTTACTAGACAGCTCCGACATAATTTACATGTTTGACGAAGACGAGGATGGCGGAAAATGGATTCCCTCCAGCAACGCTTACTACGGTGAACTGGTTTTTAACATCTCATATAAAGGAGAAAAAGAAGAACCTTTTGATTGGTTATATTTAGATTACAATACCCTTCAAAATGCTGCTGTGGCAAATGGCTTAAAATGTGAACTTATTCTAGAAGGTGACCATTATGATTATCTGGCAAAACTTTCTATACTTTAAAATTCATCCCTATGAGCGAATTAAATTTAGAAAAACTAAAATATCCTATTGGGAAATTTGAAGCCCCAAAAGAATACACTACTGAATACATTTCAGACGGAATTAAAAACATCGAATCTTTCCCTGAAAAATTAAAAAGGGAAACTATTCATTTAAATGATGAACAATTAGACACTCCCTATCGACCAGACGGATGGACGGTTCGTCAGGTAATTCATCACTGCGCCGAAAGTCATATGAATTGTTTCATCAGGATTAAATGGGCTTTGACTGAAAATAACCCTGTAATCAAACCTTACGATGAAGTATTATGGTCAGAACTGCACGATAATTTAACTATGCCAATTGAGTCAACACTAGCTTTGCTGGAAGGATTGCACTTTAGACTAGCCTACATTATGAAAAATTTATCGCCCTCTGATTTAGAAAAGTCTTTTATTCATCCTGAAAATAATTCCGAATATCGCATTAAACAAATAACAGGAACTTATGCCTGGCATGGGGAACATCATCTGGCACATATTACTACTTTGAAAAAACATAAAAACTGGAAATAAAGAATTTACTTTATTACACAGTGTGTATTATTTACCCATAAAAAAAATCTCTTCATAAGAAGAGATTTTTTTTATTACTATACAATCTAAGGAATATTCAAGTATTTATGCGTTTGCAAAGAAACTCTCCATTTAGGATTGTTCATTACATAATCTACTATTAAGGGTGTCATTTCTTCCTTTTTACTCCATTCCGGCTGAAGAAATAAAATTGCATTATCATTTACTAATTCAGCTTGTTCTTCAGCAAAAATAAAATCATGTTTATTATAAATAATCACTTTTAGCTCATGCGCATTATCATACACCGTTTGTGTTGGCAATTTATTTTTTTTAGGCGAAAGACAAATCCAATCCCAGGTACCTGTTAATGGATAAGCACCCGATGTTTCGATGTGTACTTTTAAATTTTTATTTTTTAATTCCTGAGTCAGCAGGCTCATATCCCAGGTTAAAGGCTCTCCACCAGTAATTACTACTGTATCGGCCTGACTTGAAGCATTATTTACAATCAAATCAACACTTGTTGGCGGATGTAATTCTGCATTCCAGCTTTCTTTCACATCACACCAGTGACAACCAACATCGCATCCTCCAATTCGTATAAAGTAAGCAGCAGTCCCTGTATGAAATCCTTCTCCCTGAATCGTATAAAACTCTTCCATCAAAGGCAACATTGCTCCTTTATTTACTTCTAACTGTATTTCTTTTGATAACATTATTTTATTTTAAAGTGCAAAGATAGTCAATTAAATACGGAACAAAAAAAACCGATAGTCATTGAAACTATCGGCCTTTATATTATTCAAGATTCTGATCTTATTTTAAAGCTTTCACAGATTGCGAAGCATAAGCATTTGCCGGATCTAAAACTAACGTTTTATTAAAATACTCAACAGCTTTAGCTTTATCTGTATTAGCATAACTAGCTCCAATACTGTTGTAAGCTTCTATTACTTTTTTCACTGTAGCAGGTTTAGCTAATTCTTCAGCACCTTTTGCAGTAGTTCTGGTAACATATTCTTCGTAGTTTTTAATAATTAAATCGTCTTTTTCCAACAGATTGTTAATTCTTCCTTTATACAAGTAAGCCTCATCATACGTTGGAGAAGCCTCTAAAATTCTATCAAAAGCAGCATCCGCTTTTCCTAAAGCAACAGGATCTGCAGCACCATTTGTTTTATTAGCATTCGCATAATAAAGAGAGATACCATAATAAACATTATCGTCCAAGTAATTCTTAGATTCTTTATTACCTGTTCCAAGTTCAAAAATAGCTGCTGCTTGTGCAAATTGTTTTTTTCCAAACAAACCTTTTCCTAAATCAGCAAGTTCCTCTACTACCAACGGCTCTAGTTCAATTGCTTTTTTGATATCAGCTACACCTGCATCAAAAGCTGCCTGATCAACAATACCTTCAGCATTTGTTCCTTTTTTGATTTTTGATAAACCTAAATACAAATAATCTCTTCCAATTACTTTATTTGAAGGCACTTTTATAAAATCTTCAATAGATTTAATAGCTACATCTACATTACCATTCTCGTAAGCAGCATATCCTAAATATCTATAAATTCTTGGATTAACCTTATCCTCTGCAATCATTTTATTTGCTACAGTTTCTAAGCTTTTATAATCTTTTACCAAAATCAGGAAATCAGCATGACGCATTTTAGAATCTAATGAATAATCCGTCAGGCTTAAGTATTTTTCATAATTTGTGATTGCATTTTGCAAATTAACTTTAGCTGTAGAAGGTTTATTTCTTCCCCATTTATAATACGTTTCAGCTAATTCTCTGTATACAGGACCATAATTAGCATTTAAAGCAATAACTTCATTAAAAGATTTGATAGCCTCATCATAAGATTTTGCTCCTTTTAATAAAACTCCCAATTGCATTTTTGCTCTTAAAAGTGTTGGATCAGCAGTAAATGCGTCACGATAAGCCTTATAGGCATCATTTTGATTATTTGCACCATAGTACGCATCTCCAATTGCTAAAAGAGCAGTTGCATTTTGCGGATCAATTAACAAAGCACGTTTTAAACTTGCAATTGCATTTGTATAATCAGGTGAAGTTGAGTTGATGTAAGCTCTACCAATGTAAATAAACTCATCAACATCTTTACGTTTCATATCTTTTGTAGCTAAACCAAAATTAGCCTGAGCAGCAGTTGCATTTTTAGCGTCAAGATCCAATTGACCTAAACCAATGTAGTTTAAGTTTTTCTTCTCTGATGCCTGCAATCCATTGGAGTAATAAATTTTAGCCGAATCAACAATAGCTTGATTTAAATACACATTACCTAAAACAAAATTAGCTTCTCCATCAGAAGGTTTTGCTTTGATGATTGATTTTAGCAATGATTTTGCTTTCTGAAATTGCTCAGCATCAATTGCTTTTTTAGCTTCTTTGATATCTTGCGCTTTTGCAACAGAAGCTGAAGCAACTAAGGCAAGACTAAAAATTTTAAATTTATTCATCTTTAATTGTAATTAATTTATTCTTTATCTTTAATAATTTCATTTCTAATTTTAAGCTTTCTTCCCGGAGTTCTCACGGGCAATAAACTTGATTTCAAAACTATACGCTGTCCGATATCTCCACTAATGAAAGAGGCAAACCCCATTCCTAAACCAGTATATCCCTGACAATTTATAATAAACAAATCACGTGCCAAAGGATATTTCTTTTCAGCAAGATCATTTTGAGTAGGACTGTAATATTTATCATCATTAAGACCTTTAACACTCAAAACATTTATATTTTTAACAACATCAGCCATTCCTGAAGAGGGTTGTGAAAGCCAGTTCACACCAACAACTCCAATCATTCCATCATTTTCAGATACGAATTTAATAACTTCATCGTTAGTTTTAAAAGAAAAAACACCTTTTGCAGGAATATCTTTTACTTTAGCCAGTTCTTTCATATAACGTACGGTGCTTGAATTTGGATTATCAAAGACGAGACCTTTTATTTTTGAATCAGATTTACCCTGCATAAAATCAATTACCGTTTTCAACGCAATTAATGTATCATTATTGCCCTTCTTTGAAATAAATGCAATTGCATCTGTTGCAAAAGGAGTTACTCTTGGATTGATTTTACTTTTATCAAATTTAGCTTTTTCTTCTTTTGTCAGATCTCTTGCCATAACGACTACTTTAGCTTTTTGATTTAACAAATCATTTACAAGCTCAGCTTCTGACTTTGGTTTAACCGTAATTTTAGCTCCATAGTAAGTTCCTTCAAAAACGACTACTTCATCTTCTACAATTGGTTTTATTGTTTCATCAACAGTAATATCCATTGTACCTTTTAAAATTGTTTCCTCATTTGCCTCATTTTTGCTTTTTTGGTTACACATCGCAAACAAAAAAACAAGAACAGCCAAACCTGCAATCTTACTATATTTTAACATAATTATTCTGCATTTGAATTAATTAACCTCAAGAAACGTATTGCCGAATAAACGATTAGCAATCCGCCAAAAGCATATCGGTATTTTGGTTCCATATCTAATGGAAGTTTCTTCCAAAACATAATCATTAAACCCAGTACAAGATATATTAAAAAAAACAGTATTCCTAAAACAAGAAGAAATCGCTCTTTGAGCGATTTCTTCTGAATATTATTAAGCATATCTTTTAACATTATTCTGCAGATTGAATAGTAATAGGCAGAGAGTAAAGAACCCTAACTTTTTTACCATTTTGCTCGCCGGGAGTCCATTTTGGACATTTTTTAAGAACACGAATTGCTTCTGCTCCTGTACCGTAACCGATATCCCTTAAAACTTTAATGTCGGTTAATGAACCGTCTTTTTCAACTACAAAAGTAACATAAACTTTACCTTTTAAACCTTCTTCTTCCGGAGTCTTATAATTGTTTCCTACGAACTTGTAGAATTTTTCGATTCCTCCAGGAAAATCTGGTTTTACTTCGATACCTGCAGTATTATAAACATTGTTATCTTCCTGAATGATCTCTGTAACTGGTCCTTTCCCAACTGGCTCATCAACAGTTAAAACTGCATCCGGATCTCCTTTGATGGTTTCGTTACCCACTTTTTTATCCTTAAGATCCTCAATTTTTGGAGGGTCTTCAGTTACTTCATTTGCTTTAGCAACCACTGGTTTCACGAACTTAACCTGATCCACTTTTGGTGGTGGCGGTGGAGGTGGTGGTTCATTAGGCTTTACTTCCTCTTTTTTAGGAGGTAATTTTACTGTAGCAATCTTAATATCTGTATTTACATCATCTTCATTTGAATCTGGTAAAAAGCTTGCAATAAGAGGGGCAGCAACAGCAAAGCTAAAAATGATCGACCCTATGATAAGTGCTTTTACCGTAGTTTTGCCGTTCGCTTTTCTTAACTCATACGCACCATATATCTTATTACGCCCTTCGAATACGATATCAAGCCACTGATTTTTGATTATATCTAACTTCATTTTTTTAGATTTTAGTGTATTAAAACAAAATTACTTTTGTTCAGGCTTATCTATCAATTTTGATTCTTCTGGTGAAAACTCAGGAACAATAGCATAAGTATCAACTCCGGTGATCGCCATTTCATCTAAAATATCAACTAAATTACGATAAGTTGATTTTTTAGTTGGTTTAATAATAACAATGATTCCTTTTTTAGGATCCCCTTTTGCAGCAGAATATTCTAAAACAGTTTTCTTTCTTTTAAGCAATTCTCTACGAATCCCGTCTTTACCGTATGCAATATCTTTAGGGCCAGCAATAGGAGTCGCAAGTAAACCCATATAATAAATTATCTTATTATCTGCACCTAACATCACAGTCATTGTACGATTCTCATCTACTTTAACTGGTATCTCATCCTTCTTCGGATCTTTATCTGGCAACGACAAATCCATCGATTGAGGTTTTGACAACGATGTGGTTAACATAAAGAATGTGATCAATAAGAATGCCAAATCTACCATCGCCGTTAAATCGACTTTCGAGTTTTGCTTTTTACTTCTTACTTTGCCACCTTTTCCGCCACCACCGTCGCCGGTATTTAATTCAGCCATTTTAGTGTATCTTTTTTAATTAAAAGTCTTTTCCTCTCATACCTGTAACTAAGTTAAAGGAGTTGATTTTTTGATCTTGTAAAATATCCATAATCTTTTTGATTTGTGGATATTGTTCTTTAGCATCACCTTTTATTGCAATCTGTAATTCTTTATTATCAAGGTCAATTGCAGCTCTTCTTGAAACCAAAAGCCAGTCTTTTAATTGATTGTTTAAAGAATCGATTGGAATTCCAGGTTGATCCGCCTTAACTCTATCAGAAGCTTTTAAGCTAATGATTTGTTTTAGGTTTTCTAATGGAACACCAAAGTCATCCATTAAAGCAAATTTATCTTTATCATCTTCTGAAAAATTCACACCTAATTTAGCGCCCATTCCTTCAAGAGTCTTTTTACGGATCTCTCTTCCTTTAATGTCAAAAAACACTTTGCTTTTTCCATCTGCTCCTTTACCAATCGTAATAATCGCCAAATCTGTATCTGGTAATTTACTTTGAACAGTAGAAGAAGGCATATCTACAGGAAGTGCTTCAGGCACCTTAGCAGTAGCGGTCAAAATAAAGAACGTAAGCAAAAGGAACGCAACATCACACATGGCAGTCATATCTGTCGATGTTGACTTTTTTTTCATTTTTATTTTAGCCATTCTCTTTTATTTTATATTTTGATATAATTAATTGTAATTATTAATATCAAAAATTAATTATTGTTTCAAACTTCCTCTGAATCTTCTGTAAGTATTTACAATTGTAGTACCAGCCTCATCGATAGAGTAAGTTAAATCATCAATTTTAGCTGTAAAGAAGTTATAAGAAACAATTGCTAAGATTGAAGTAGAGATACCTGTTGCAGTATTGATAAGTGCTTCAGAGATACCTGTTGCAAGAGCTGCCTGATCTGGAGTTCCAGCAGAAGCTAACGCACCAAACGCTTTAATCATACCTGATACAGTTCCTAATAATCCTCCTAAAGTTCCTAATGATACTAAAGTAGAGATGATAGTCATGTTTTTTTCTAACATTGGCATTTCTAATGAAGTTGCCTCTTCGATTTCTTTGTGGATTACTTCTGCAGCTTCTTCACTGTTGAAACCTTCTTTTTTAACATCTTGGTATTTTACCAAAGCAGATTTAATTGCATTTGCAACTGAACCTTGTTGTTTGTCACATGCAGCGATTGCAGCTTCGATGTTTCCTTCTTTAATACTTGCCTGAACATTTTTCATAAATGCATCCAAGTTAGCTTTACCAGCAGCTTTACCGATAACGATAAATCTTTCAATAGAAAAAACAACAACCATTAAAAACATACCTAATAATACTGGTACGATAAAACCTCCTTTATATACTTGACCTAATGTATTGATCGGGTGACCTGTTTCAGGATTACCTCCCTCGAAGTTAGCTGAATCCCCCATGATTACTTTCCAAATAAACACCCCAACTAAGATACACGCTACAATAATGATTCCAGTAATCATTCCTCCTCCATTTGAAGTGCTTTCTTTTTTAACTTTAACGTTTGCCATTTTTTTTAATTTTAATAGTTTTAAATAATTTTTATTTTTTAGTTATATTTAACTTGTAGAGGAGCAAATTTATACGTTTAGTTTAAATAAAAAAACTTTTTTTAATTTTATTGAAGGAAATTTAACGTCAATTTAAAAAATATCTCATTAAATTGCCGCTATCATTTTTTAGATAAAACAAAAAACAGGCCTATTAATGGGAAAATTACAACGTTTTAGTAAATATTCAAACATTCCTTTGATATCTTCTTAAAAAGTTGCGAAATTATTTTTTATATTTTTTTCAATCAAAAAAGGCTTTTTCTTACTAAAAAAAACGAACCTAAAGTGTTAAAAAAACGAGCAATACTCTTATAATCATCTAAATTACAAATAAAACATGAATAAAAAGGACAATTTCATTCAGGATATAAACAATGGCTATATGTCTAAAGGGGATAGCATCATTCTGGGAGGTGCTATTCTTGACGGAGAACCGCTTGCCGAAGCTCATGTCAAAATTCCATTAAAAACATTAAACCGTCATGGCCTTATAGCCGGCGCAACCGGAACAGGAAAAACAAAAACAATTCAGGTTTTTTCTGAGCAACTTTCTAATGCCGGAATTCCTGTTTTAATGATGGATATAAAAGGGGATTTTAGCGGAATAGCAAAAGAGGGAAAAGAGGAAAGCTTTATCACTGAGCGACATGCTAAAATTAATATACCTTATAATGTAGCCTCATTTCCAGTTGAATTAATGTCCCTTTCTAAACAAAACGGCGTTCGTTTGCGGGCAACTGTTTCTGAATTTGGCCCTGTTTTATTCTCCAGGATTTTAGACTTAAATGATACTCAGGCTGGTGTTGTTGCCGTTATTTTTAAATATTGTGATGACAGCCAGATGCCCCTGTTAGATCTAAAAGATATCAAGAAAGTAATTAATTATATCACAGAAGAAGGCAAAGAGGAAATTGCTGCTAATTATGGTAAAATCTCAACTGCCACAACCGGGACTATTTTACGAAAAATAATAGAACTGGAACAGCAGGGCGGTGATTTATTCTTTGGTGAACTTTCGTTTGAAATTGATGATTTAATGCGAATTGACGAAAACGGAAAAGGATACATCAACATCATTCGACTGACTGACATTCAGGATAAACCAAAACTGTTTTCAACTTTTATGTTGAGCTTATTAGCCGAAATTTATCAGCAAATGCCTGAAAAAGGAGATGTGGCACAACCTGAATTAGTAATCTTTATTGATGAAGCACATTTAATTTTTAACGAAGCCAGCAAAGCTCTTCTGGAACAAATTGAAACAATTGTAAAACTGATACGATCTAAAGGTATCGGAATTTATTTTGTCACTCAAAATCCAATGGATGTACCAAGTGGGGTGCTGGCACAATTAGGATTAAAAATCCAGCATGCTTTAAGAGCTTTTACTGCAAATGATCGTCAGGCGATTAAAAAAACAGCCGACAATTATCCTACTTCACCTTATTACAAAACAGATGAATTGCTAACCAGTTTGGGAATTGGAGAAGCCTTGGTAACCGCTTTAAACGAAAAAGGGATTCCAACGCCGTTGGTTGCAACCATGATGCGAGCACCGGAAAGCCGAATGGACGTTTTGACTACAGACGAAATCGAAGCTATTAACAGCAAATCGAAACTCGTTAGAAAATATGTGGAAGAAATTGACCGTGAAAGTGCTTATGAAATTCTAAACAAGAAAATTGAAGCAGCAAATCAGGCCGCTGCCGAACAAGAAGAACAAACACCGGCAAAAGCTTCAAAAACTGAACCAAGCACTACAAGTGTTGTAACAAAATCTGTTCTGAAAGTCGTAACAAGTGCTACTTTTATAAGAGGTGTTTTTGGCGTTTTGTCTAAAATCTTCAAGAAATAAATTCAATATCAAAAATCAATTACAATATCAATGTCAAATTTTAAATTGATTTTTGATATTGTAATTGACATTGATTTTTACTTTTCCAATAACTCCAAAATCTTATTTTCGATTTCGGGCGTGTTCCAGATATTTTCGATATTATCCAGTTTTAGAATTTCTTCCATAATTCCGTTTTGGAAATCCCCAATTGCCAGAGCTTCGGCATAAGGCCGGTCACTAAAAGTTACACGACTATAAAGCGGAATCCATTTATCAGGATGTTTATCAGAAAAGATTTTTTCTATTTTCTTTTGTAACAAGAATTTTTCATCTGCCGTTTTTGTACTCATTTCCATGAAATTTCGGTACGACAGTTCAGCAATGGCATCGGCATTTGGTTTACGTGAAATCTGATATTCAGAGAAAATCTTTTTCCAGTCATTTCCGTATTTTTCGATCATTTCATTTAAAACAGTAATATCTTCAAAACCTGCATTCATTCCTTGTCCGTAAAATGGAACAATAGCATGACAGGCATCTCCAATTAAAGCAATTTTATCTTCATAAGTCCACGGAAAACACTTCATTGTAACCAAAGTACTGGTTGGATTTTTAAAGAAATCTTCGGCCAGTTTAGGAATCACTTCAATAGAATCCGGAAAATTTCTCTCAAAAAAATCTTCTACCATTTTACGATCTGTCAGGGAAGCAAATGAGTTTTCGCCCTCAAAAGGCATAAATAAGGTACAGGTAAAACTTCCGTCTAAATTAGGAAGTGCAATTAACATATACTCACCCCGTGGCCAGATATGGAATGAATTTTTATCCAGTTTATGCGTTGCATCCGAATTTGCCGGAATATTTAATTCTTTATATCCCATATTCAAAAATTCCTGCGAATAATTGAACATGCTCTGACGCTGCATTCTGTGACGAATTCTCGAAAAAGCACCATCGGCACCAAAAACCATATCATATTTTATTTCCTGCCACTCGCCTCTTTCGGTTTCGCCAATATGCAAAGTAGCGTCGCTTAGCGTAACATCCCAGATTTTTTGCTCAAAATAAAACTCAGCCCCGGCTTGTTCGGCCAGGTCAATCATTTTGCGGTTCAGTGTTCCTCTCGAGATCGAATAGATAGATTCGCCTTCCTGACCATAATTCTGAAAATTCAGTTTATCGACCAGGTGAATGGCACGTTTGTCCATTGGAATAGCGATTTCACGAACCGAATCGCCAACGCCAACGCCATCAAGTGCCTTCCAGCCACGGTTAGACATAGCCAGATTAATAGAACGACCCGAAAAATTAATTTTGCGAATATCAGGACTACGATCATAAACATGAACGGTGTGACCTGCTTTTTTGAGATAAATTGCCAACAGTGATCCTACTAATCCAGAACCTACAACAGCAATTTTTAGTGAAGTTTGCATCAAGAAAAATCTAAATATAAGATCGTAAAAATAAGTAATAAATACACAACAGCTTTAAAATAAAAGAAATATTTATGATACAAGAGGGTTATTTATGTGGCATGACCCGCTAATTCCGAAGCCTCGGGAGCGGGTCGGGCTATTCACTATATCTTTTGTGGCGAACCCCGCCACAAAAGGATGCCGTTACTATCCCTCATGCAACACTCATTTTCATAACAAATTCTGTTTTTTAAAGATTTATTAGAAATCCGAAAAAGCCTACTTTCGCTGATAAGAAAAATCCAGCCCACGGACATGACGGGTTAAACTGATTTTTGCAGATTTTTTTTTACAAAACCCTAAAACGCATGCCTTAAAAAATTAGCGCAAATTCTTTCACACCGCCAGATCCGTGTGCATAAACGAATTACTATACAACTCTGCCTGTACTCAAATAAATATTATGAAAAGCGAACTATTACAATCTGATATCATTCTGGAAAATGAAAACGTACTATTGCTTCCTTTCGAAAACGAAAGAAACATCGAACTCAAAGAAATTATTTTTGATGATGAAATATGGAAATACATGGGAATGTATGTTCGAAACGGTACCGACTTTGAACATTATATCAAAAATACGCTAAAACAAAAAGCAGACGGAATTTGTTATCCGTTTTTAATTATAGATAAAGCTACTAATAAAGTTGCAGGAAGCACACGTTATGGCTACTTAAACCACGCAAGCCAAAAATGCGAAATTGGCTGGACCTGGTACGGAAAAGAATTTCAGGGAACTGGTTTAAACAAAGCCTGCAAATACGAATTACTGAATTTTGGTTTCGAAAATATTCAGTTTAAAAGAATACAATTCAGCGCTGATTTTGAAAACAAAAAATCTCAAAGAGCAATCGAAAAACTAGGTGCCGTAAAAGAAGGGATTTTTAGAAATAACTATGTAGACTCTGAAGGAAAGAGTAAAGATGATGTTTATTATAGTGTGATTTTGGAGGAATGGGAGAAGACTAAACGAGAATATTTCTCACAGTATGCCTAAAAATACTATTTTAGATAATTATCTTTTAAACAGCTAACGAAACTTATCATGTATACTATAAAAAAAGTAATCTTTGTTTTAATCATTTTAACTTTTCTTAGCTGTGTTAACAAAGATCGTTATCCTTATAAAGTTTCAGATTTTAGAACCGAATTGGAAGGACCACTTAAAAAACTAGCAACAGAGAAAGAACTTCCGATTAAAGACACAATTGCCCAGAATTATATAAGAGATCATAGCTCAAAACAAGAATTATTACAAGTATTAAATTGCAACAATCCGTTATTAAGGGTTGTGGCTTACCGTGCAATTGTAAATAGGAAAGAGACAGATTATTTTAAAATTCTTTTAGGCCATCTTAATGACACTACTAAAATTGTTTGGTGGTATTACGAGGATGCCGCTGGAGAGTTTACGGTTTCAGATTTATTAATAAGAAAGGCTGTGGATGGAAACAAACTTTCAAAAAACGAAAAAAAGATCTTAGTTGATAGTGTTTTACTAAAGCATCCCTATTTAGAAACCGCGATGTGGATGATACAAGATATTGAGCCGCAAGAAAAATATTATGCCATTATAAAAGAAAAATGCAAAATAAAAACCAACCGGTGCGGTGAACAACTGAGTGCTTGCTATGCTTTGTCAAAATTTAGGAAAAAAGAAGATTTAGCCTTATTAAAAGAAACATTTAACAAATTAGAAAACCCCTGTGAGGATTGGGTTTTTAAATCTATTGAGGAAAATCCTCAAGAAATTTACTTTCCTATTCTCAAAAAATATTACGATACGGTAATTAAAAAAGGAAAACAATTCTCTTCAGATGATTTGAAATATTTTTGCAGGGCAGTCGCAGTGTATAAAAATGAAGAGAGTTTATCGCTACTCATGGCTATATTAGACAAATCGAATCAGTCTGTTAATGATTACTTTAAATACAATCAGGATAATGTTTTTAGGGCGATTCACAAATACAAATCTCCTGTCTATCAAAAAGTATACACGCAACTAAAGCCCAAAATGAGTTATTATGTTATTGAATATTTAGACAAACCCGATTATGATGATACTAAAACCTGGTAAAATCTCCGGTTATTAAAAAAATCAAGGTAAAAAATTATTATTTTAGCACCAGCAAATAGTTAAAAAAGACTTTTGCAACTAACATAATAACTCCAAATGAACCTATATTCAGAATATTATGTAAGTGAAAAATCAGAACGATTTGTTAACAAAATTTGGTGTCTGGATAACAACATCGGCGAAAGCCTGATCGAAAACAAACTTGTTTTACCCAATGGCTGTTTTAATCTGGCGATTGTAAGCGGAAATGCTATAGAAGTTCATACCAGTAAAAGTAAATATGAAATGAACGAAGGATTTTACTTTTGTTCTCAAATGACCAATAAAGTTTTGGTCAACATTAAGCCCAAAACTAAAGTTACTATAATTCAACTGCACGCCTGGACGATTTCGATGTTTCCGAATTACGATTTGAGCAATTTTACGGATTCTATCATCAAAATTGATTCGGCTGAATTGCCTTTTAAAAGTAAAATCGATACAGGTCTAAACAGTGAAATTACTTTATTGCTAAACACCCTTAATTCTTATTTTGAAGATTTAAACACCAGCAATCCAAACAAAAATCTGACCGAAAAAATCTGCGGAATCATAAAACTTCATCAAGAAGAAATTACAGTTTCGGAAATTGGAAAAAGTCTGGATGTATCACAGCGTTCGTTGCAAATTAAATTTAAGACAGCCACAGGCCTTACCATTAAAAACTATATTCAAATCCTGAAATTCAGAAAATCGGTCGATCAAATGGTGCATTCTGATTTAGAAAAATTAAAACTCACCGATGTTGCGCTTTACAACAAATACTTCGATCAGTCCCATTTTATAAAAAAATTTAAAGATGTGACGAAAACTACACCAAAAATGTTCAACTCAGATTCTTATTTTCTTTCTAAAAAAAGGTAACATTTCGCATTTGTACAATTTTGCTACATTTGATTGCATTAATATTGCAAAATCATCAATCAATCAAATCAATCAAAATGAAAATCATCAAATCATTTTTCCGGTTAAAAGTAATTTTAGCAGGAATACTACTTCTCCAGTTCCATATTGGATTTTCTCAGGAAGAAAAAAACTCTAAACTGTACAAGACAATTATGTCAAAAGACAGTCTTCTTTTCAGCATTGGATTTAATACTTGCGATATAAAGCAATTCGAAAACTTATATACTGAAGATTTCGAATTTTATCATGATAAAGACAGCGTTTCAGACAAAACTAAGTTTTTGTACAATCTGAAAAACGGGATCTGTTCACCAACAAGAAAATACAATTACCGCAGGGAATTAATCGAAGGAAGCACGGAAATTTATCCACTTCATAATAAAAACGGAATTTTATATGGTGCGATACAAATGTCAACGCATCGTTTTTATGAAAAATCACCCGGAAAACCAGAGGAACCAGGAAGTTTTGCTAAATTCACCCATCTTTGGTTGTTGCAAAACAAAGAATGGAAATTAGCACGATCGCTTAGTTACGATCATAAAATGATTAGCACGACCTCAGATAAACCGAATCTTTTTGATAATGAAGCAGCAACCGAAAAATGGCTGAAAGAAAATAATGTTCCTACTCTTGGAATTGGCATTATCAATAACGGAAAAGTACAGCAAATAAAAGTATTTGGCGAACTTAAAAAAGGAGTTACAGCACCTTACAATACCATTTGGAATGTTGCTTCTTTAACCAAACCAGTTACGGCAATGGTTGCATTGAAACTGGCCAGTTCAGGAAAACTCAATTTAGACGAACCGCTATATAAATACTGGACAGATCCGGATATTGCAAACGATCCTAATACGAAACTTTTAACCGCAAGAATCATTTTAAGTCATCAAACCGGTTTCCCTAATTGGAGATTCATGAACGAATCCGGTAAACTGGACTTTAAATTCAAACCGGGAACAAAATATCAATATTCCGGAGAAGGATTTGAATATTTAAGAAAAGTACTTGAAAAGAAATTCAACAAAACCTTACCGCAATTAGCAGATGAATTAATTTTCAGACCACTAAAAATGACCGATACGAAGTTTATCCGGAATGACATAACCGATGTTTCGAGATTTGCTATTGGTTATGACAATAAAGGCAACGCTTACGAGCCTGTTAAAAATAAGACCGCCAATGCAGCTGATGATTTAGTGACGACAATTGAAGATTACGGAACCTTTTTGTGCAGCGTAATGAACAGTGACGGTTTAAGTAAAAAAGTTTTTGATGACATGATTGCACATCAGGTCGAGACAAAGAAAAATAAATATTTTGGATTGGGCTTTGAAATATATGATTTAGGGAATAACAATTTTGCCTTATCGCATGGCGGAGCAGACCAAGGTGTGCAAACCATTTTTTTATTACTTCCAAAAACCAAACAAGGACTGCTCATTTTTACCAATGTAGATGATGGTTATAAAGTCTATGAAAAAATCGTCGCCCATTATCTGGGAGAAAATGGCAGAAAAATAATTGATATCGAAACGAAGTAAAATGAATACTAAAAAAGATACAATTATGGCACCTATGATGAATATATTAGCACTTTTTATTCTGTTTTTAAGCAGGGGAGCGATAGCACAAACCAATAGTCAGGTTTTAAAGACAGATCTTCTAAAAAATGAAATCCTGAAGATGGACAGCTTGCTTTTTGAGGTCGCTTTCAATCAATGTGATGCGGCACTATTTAAAAAAATAATTGCTGATGATGTTGAATTTTATGATGATCGTTTTGGTTTAAACCTTTCGAAAGAGAATGAAATAAAATCATTAACTGCAAAATGCGTCAGACCAGAAAAACTAACCAGAAAATTAAACTCTTGTACCGTAGATAAATTAGGTGATTTTGGAGCCGTACAATTAGGTGAACATACCTTTTATGTTAACGGCATTCCCGAAGGAACCGGTAAATTTATTCATATTTGGGAAAGAAAAGATAAAGACTGGAAATTAAAAAGAATTGTTAGTTACGAGCATAGACCGATTAAAAAATAGCTTTTAGCCTATGCTTTGTTTCTTCTTTTTTGAAGAAAACAAAAATAACGGACTGATATTGAAACTTATCTGAAAAATAATCGTCTAACCAAAAGACGCCAACATAATCTTAGCTGATTATGGAGTTTCAGTCATCAATCAAAAATCAATTCGTTAATCATAATTTCTAATCATCAATCACTATGAAAAAATCAATCAAACTAGTTGTTCTCAGTATTATTTTTCAGCTCTTTTTCTTAAACATTGCGTTTGCGCAGGACAAAGCCGGACAAATTGATGCGCTTTTAAACCAATACAATCAATACGGACAATTTAACGGATCTGCATTAATTGCTGAAAACGGAAAAGTTATCTTAAAAAAAGGATTTGGCTCTGCGAACATGGAGTGGAATATTCCAAATCAGCCTGACACTAAATTTAGATTAGGCTCCATCAGCAAACAATTTACAGCTTTTTTAATTGTGAAACTGGCTGAAGAAGGCAAAATAAAATTAGATGTTCCAATTTCCACTTATCTACCCGACTACCCAAAAGCAAACGGTGATAAAATAACGATTCATCAGCTGTTAACCCATACTTCGGGCATTCCAAATTATACTTCTTCTCCAAATTTCTTTAAGGATAAAAGCAGAAATCCCTATACTCCGGAAGAATTTGTAAAAACATTTTCTGATTTACCACTGGAATTTACTCCCGGAGAGAAATTTAATTACAGTAATTCGGGATATTTTTTATTAGGATACATTATCGAAAAAATTTCCGGAAAAACATACGAGCAATATTTACAAGAAACGATTTTCACTCCTTTAAAAATGGTAAATTCCGGTTATGACCACAGTGATGTTATTTTAAAAAACAGAGCCGCAGGTTATGAAAAAAGAGGCAAAAAAATTACGAATTCTGCTTATCTCGATATGAGTATTCCGTATGCCGCAGGTTCTTTATACTCTACTGTAGAAGATCTTTATCTTTGGGATCAGGCGCTTTATACGAATCAATTGCTATCGTCAAAATCAATGGAATCTTTATTTAATTCGTATATCAAAACCGGAAAAGCGTCTTATGGCTATGGCTGGTTTATCAGTGAAGCCGATAATGGCTCTTCAGGCAAAGTAAAAGTTACAGAACACGGCGGCGGAATTAACGGTTTTAATACTATCATTTATCGTATTCCTTCAGATAAAAATCTAATTGTTTTATTGAATAATACAGGATCAACCGGTTTAAATGAGATGAGCGCATCAATTCGTGCTATTTTGTACAATCAGCCTTTTAATGCTCCCAAAAAATCTTTAGCATTTGAGTTATTGGATTCCTTTTCCGAACAAGGAGTTGCAAATGGTCTAAAAACATATAATAAACTTAAAAATGATCCCACTTATGTCATTTTAGAAGGCGATATGAACAGAGTGGGATATCAATTACTACAAACCGGAAAAACAAAAGAAGCTATAGAAGTATTCAAAATAAATGCAGAAACATATCCAAAATCCGGAAATGTGTATGATAGTTTAGGTGAAGCATATTTGACAGATGGTAATAAGGAATTAGCCATTAGTAATTATAAAAAAGCGATAGAACTCGACCCAAAAAATGAAGACGGAAAAAAAGCCTTAGAAGAACTTTTGAAAAAATAATGCCTTAAAAAAAGGAAACGCTGAACAGCGGTAATCTTTATCTTACCAACTCCGATAGTTCTGGTTTAAAACCAAAATTATCGGAGTTTTTTGTCTCAAAAATGTTTTTCTAATTCCATATCTAGCATAAAAAAACTAATTTAGCGCTGCCCAAAAAAGACAATTTTAAAAACCCCAAATCAATCTAATTTATAACCTGCAAAGGTGTAAATCAGTTTTAATTAACCTATGAAAAAATTAAAGAAGCAATCTCTTTTAGTATTATTACTATGTCTGTTTATTCCAACGCTTTGTATTTCTCAAACAGCTGCCAAAACAGTTCCAATGCCTACCCAGCAAAACAAAATTATAATCGATAAAATTGTTGAAGCAGCACATTACAAAAACTATGTTATCGATTTTTGTCTCGCTACAATAAACGAAGCTGCCCTTAAAGAAAAATGGAACGATCAAAAAACGGTCGAAATCACTGAAACTATCAATTATAAAAACTTCAGAGATGCCGTTTACAACATGTTTGCTTTTTACAACGAAATAGAATTAGAAACGTTGCTGAAAACTTATAAAGAAGATACTGCCTATCAAACTACAAACGTTATGGTGACCAACGATGCTCTGGGTTATAATCTGGAGATTTTTGCTAATGATATTGTTCGGGGGAAATATAAATAAGGTTCAGAGTAGCAAAGGCTCAAAGGGACAAAGGTATTTTTAAGAAGGTTCAAAGTTGCAAAGGCTCAGAGGAACAAAGGTTTCTTTAATGCCGAAATCTTTGTGCTCTTTGCCCTAACACAAAAAAAACTTTGCGAATCTTTGCGTAAAAAACTTTGCGTGCTTTGCGGTAAAATCACACCAGCCAAAAACCTGAAACCTGAAACCTGAAACCTGTAACAAAACTACTCCTTTGCCGGTTTAAAAACCAATTTGGTTGATGTTTTTATAATCTCTTCTTTATTCATTTTCATTTTTCTGAATTTACCTGCATTGTACATTTCAGCCTGATCGTCGTAATGTTTACTGAACGGATTTCCGGATTGTCCTGTTGGCAAAATACTCCAGCTGTTTTCAATGTCTGAGAAATCAACAACTCTTCTTGTTGAAGGCCCGCCTTTTACATAATATTTGCCTTCTTTATTAAATCCGAAGAATTGATTGTTTATAACTTCGTTTGATCCGGGAGCTGCAAAAGGTCCCACATCAAAAAGTTTGCGTAAAGCAGCAATTTTACCCAAGGGATGTTCGTGTTCTACGGTATGAACTTTCCCCCAGTTCCAGTCGGCAACCTGATCCCCTAATTGTTCCTGAAGTTCCTTTACAGATTCATGAAACGATTTTGAAATAATTTCGCTTCTGGTTTCTTTTACATTTTTAGTTTTAATATTGTCCCACCAAACTGAATTTTTATTCTCAATTTGTCTCGCAATAATTTGTTTTCCGGCACTGGTGCCTAAATAGAGATTAAAATTATCCTCTCCCATTTCATCTTCAAAGGTGTTTTTGAGATACAGGTAAATCCATTTATTGTAAATTGTTGGCCCTACGTCTTCCAGATTATTCGTTCCTTTCCAGGATTTTAAAACGGTTATTACTTCTTTTTCTTTTGATGAAAGTGAAGTACTGTTTACATTCGAAATTAAACGCTGCACCACGCCTGGTGCAACTGGTGACGTATTATCAAAGATCATTTTACTGATTGTCTCCTTATCCCAATCTGATTTTGCATCCATTAAACCTGAAATTCTTTTGGCACGATCTTCCGGCAAGTAATATCCCGGATACAAATAACCGTCAATAGCTTCCGGCTGATTATTGGCTGAATAGACATATCCCCATTTTGGATTTTCTGCCGAAGGATTTTTCGAAAAATCTAAGTATTCCGTAATATCATCGTTCCCTTTTGCGCCGTCGAGTATTAAAAAAGAATTTACACCTTTATTGTGTTTATACAATTTTCCCGTTGCCCACCAGGCTACATTTCCTTTAGCATCACCATACATCACATTCAGTCCGGGCGCAGCTACTAACTGAACTGCTTTCTTAAAATCTTCTTTGCTTTTTGCATGTGATAGCCCATAAACGGCATCCAGAATCTGAATAGGTTGTTGTGTATAAATCCACGACATGGCAATAGGACTTTTTTTATCTAAACGATCCAGTAAATCATTCATGATTGGGCCATGACGACTTGATTTAACGGTCAAAACCACATCTGAAGTATCTTTTACCCTGATTGTTTTTTTTCTGATTTCATATTTGCCAAAACCGGTTGGCGTTTCATATTGATTTGGATCGCCCCCTAAAGTTCTTTCCTGATAAAAATCGATATCATCGTTTTCGAACATGGTTAATCCGTAAGCATAATCGCGATTGTGTGCCAGTAACGGATACGGAGTTCCGGCCAGATAACAGCCATACAACTCAAAATCAGGAGTTATTAAATGTGCTTCATACCAGGTTCCGGGCTGCGAAAACCCAATATGCGGATCATTGGCAAAAATTACTTTGCCGCTTTTGGTTTTATTAGGTCCTGCAACCCAACTGTTACTTCCCACAAATGGCGGGATTGGAGAATTATCCAACAAAGCCGCTACAGATTTTGCAATTGTAGTATATTCTTCAATATTCTCTTTTGAACTTTTAATTTGTGTGGTGTTAAACTCGCCCTCAATTCCTAAATCTTTCAGATATGCAGCACCATATTTATTTTTAATATCGGTCAGCAAAGGATCTGTTTTTTGAGCCATCGCAAAACTAAAGGACATATAACCGAAAATATTATAAATGTCTTTTATGGTAAATTTTTCCTTTTTAACACCTACCAAAGTAAACTCGACTGGTGTTACCCCTTCTTCTAAATATTGGTTAATCCCGTCTAAATATGCCATCGCCATTTTATAACTCTGACTGTTTTTATCTAATTTGGCAATGGCTTTCGCCGAAGCTTCTTCAATACCAATTCCAGAGAAAAATTTATCATTTTTGAGTGCTACAGATCCAAAGATTTCAGACAATCTTCCGGGTGCAATTCGGCGAAGCAATTCCATTTGCCACAATCTTTCCTGCGCATGAACATAACCTAAAGCTGTCATCGCATCTTTTTCTGAATTGGCATAAATATGAGGCACTCCAAAATCATCAAAATAAACAATGGTTTCTGACTGAAGATTTTTCAGTTGTACTTCCCCTTCATATTTGGGTTTCAAGTGAAAAATATAGGCACATAATCCTATTCCAAGAACAACAATCAACACGAATAAAACCAGTAGGATTTTTTTAATTCTTCTCATATTCAAAAAAAAGTATAATGATAAATGATTCTGTAATGATGTAACTTTAAGATATAATCCTGTAAAAAACATCGCGTTTAAAAGTCTAAATTTATGTATTTAAAATCAATACTATAAATGTCAATCTATAAAAAAATAGCGATCGGTGTAATTTCTTTGTTCCTTTTTGTAATTTTTATCAATATTGGCCTCAATTATTGGATAAAAAAGCAATTACCCATTATTATAAACGAGAAAAACACAACGGCATACAACATTCATTATGAAAAAATAGAAGTTTCGCTGATCTCCCGAAATATCAACGCTACAACCTTACTGGTAAGCCCAAAAAACCAACCAAAAGACAGTAAAAATGGTCTTTTCTCTAAAATTGAATCCATTACCATTAAACATTTTAATATCTGGGACCTGGCTTTTCACGATATTATTCAGGCCGAAAGTATTATTATCAACAAACCTCACGTAATTTTATACAAAAAAGGTGAAAAACTTCTCAATAACAGCAAAAGCATAAAAGACGAAATTATTGAGCCCTTCCGGAAAATTGTTGCTGTATCGAATATTTACCTAAATGAAGGAACAGTTGATGTAGTTTCTTTAGATACTGACAAACCCATTCTAAGCGTTAAAAAAATCATTTTAAAGCTTGAAGGCATTTTACTTACTGATGCCACCCTGAAAGAGAAAATCCCGATGCATTTTGATAAATATGTTCTGGTTTGTGATAGTCTATATTATAAACCGAGTGCATTTTACCACATGAATATTGGTCAAATCAGTACCGAAAATAATTTTTTAAAGATTAAAAACTTTGCATATTTACCTGAATTTAGCCGAAAAGAATTTGTGAAAAAACTAGATACGGAAAAAGATATCTACACCATCAAATTAGACTCAGCCCACATCGAAAAAATGGATTGGGGATTTAAAAACGAACGTTTTTTCTTCAAAGCAAATGCATTAATTGCCAATCATGTTGATGCTACTATTTACCGCAACAAAATCCCTAAAGATGATTTGAGCAAAAAATACCTGTACAACCATTTATTACGTAAAATTAAATTTCCGCTTCAAATAGACACCATACAAATCCTAAAATCGAAACTGGTTTATGAGGAAGAAATAGATTTTTCGAAAGGTCCGGGGATTTTAAATTTTGATCGTTTTAATATGCAGGTTACCAATCTAAAAAGCGGTTTTGGCTTTAAAAAAATGGACGATGTAAAAATCAAAGTCAATTGTCTGTTCATGAAAACATCACCTCTTGATGTAAATTGGAATTTTAATGTTCTGGACCTAAAAGACAGTTTTCATATTCAGGGAACGATATCGAATTTTAATGTCATGGCGATGGAACGATTTACAAAACCATATATCAATACTACGTTTACAGGAAAATTCAATAAGTACCATTTTAATTTTTATGGAAATGATGCCACTGCAAAAGGAAATGCAACACTGGATTATGAAGATTTAAAAGTAAAACTGTTCAAAAAGAAAAATCGCGAGAAAGAAGCCAAACTAAAAACGGCTGTTGCCAATTTATTACTCAAAAATGACTCTGGCGACGAAACCAAAAAGGCCGATGTTGAATTAGACCGCATTCAGGAAAAGTCATTATATAATTTTCTCTGGAGAAGCATCGCAGAGTCTTTAAAAAAGATTTTGATTTAATATTTTTCACCACGAATTATTTTTTCACCACGAATTTTACGAGACGACTGATTCATGGTAACCATTTTTCTCACCCTATTATTTTCAACTATTTTAAAACCTGACATTTATCAGGTTTTTTGATCGTTTATTTTCCAACATTTGCTTTTATTTTAATTTAAAAACAAATGACAAAACCACCCTTACATACTTTTCATATTCCTGTTATGGGGCTTGCTTATACCATAGACAGCCCCATTAGAGTAGCACAGTATGGGATTTCATCGGTAATATCTATAGCAGATGATGACTTAATTGAAAAGATGCGTAATTTTTACAGCACCAAATTCAATATTCCATACGAAGAAATAACTCAGAAATTTCACGATTACCGGGCTGAAAGAATCAGTTCTTACTTAAATTTAGTGGACAAAATCGTAAAAGACAAATTTGAAAGTTTTAAAACAGAACTAGCAGAAAGCAAAACTGCTGTGGAAAATTTCATTTCAATGCTTCCTAATTCTTCGGACATTAAAAAAGGGTTCCAAAATTTATTGGAAGATGGAATTTCTTTTAAAGAAAACATTCAAAATTATATTGAATCGCATCTTTTTCCCGGAGATATCGACGTAAATATCATGACCAAATTAGATAAAGATAATTTTGTCAAAAACGAACAATTACCCATCGAATTTAATGATGCCCATGCGGCATTAAGAGGTTTTGCCAAAAGCAATCTTGAATCATCAGTTGTGCTTTCTGCGGGAATGAATCCCAGATTGTTTAGTTATTTTGAGAATTTTCCGGATTTTTTCCCCAATCTTAATAACGAATTGAAGAAGAAAATCATTTTAAAAGTTAGTGATTTTAGATCTGCTATGATTCAGGGGAATTTTTTAGCCAAGAAGGGTCTTTGGGTTTCAGAATACAGAATTGAATCCGGACTAAATTGCGGCGGACATGCTTTTGCTACTGACGGACTTTTGTTAGGCCCCATCTTAGAAGAATTCAAACAGAAAAAAAATCAGCTTATTGAATCAGCGCATGAGTTGATGACAAAAGTATTACAGCAAAAACAAGTTTATGCGCCTGAAAATCCTTTACCCTTAAAAATTACCGTTCAGGGTGGCGTAGGAACTGCCGAAGAACATGGCTTTTTACTAGAAAACTACCAGGTAGATTCTGTGGGTTGGGGGTCTCCTTTTTTACTGGTTCCCGAAGCTACTTCTGTTGATAAGGCCACTCGTGAATTATTGATGAATGCTACAGAAGATGACTTGTACCTAAGTCATATTTCGCCTTTAGGAGTTCCGTTTAATACTTTACGGGGAACTACCAATGAAATTGTAAAGCAAAAAAGAATCCAGGAAAATAAAGCAGGTAGTTCCTGTCCAAAAAAATTCTTAGCGTTAAGTAAAGAGTATGATCCACATGGCATTTGTACAGCATCTAAAAAATTTCAGGATATAAAACTGGCCGAATTAGAAAGTACAAAAGATACACTTTCACCCGAAGCTTTTGAAAAAGCAAAATTTGCTATTACTGTGAAGTCCTGTTTATGTGTTGGGCTGGCCAATGCCTCGTATTTAGAAAATGATATTAAAATAAAAGGACAGGCACAGGGCGTTGTTATCTGTCCCGGGCCCAATATGGCTTATTTTGACCACGAAGTTTCACTTAGCGATATGCTGGGTCATATTTATGGAAACAAGTCTGTTTTAAGCACTAAGGAACGTCCCAATTTATTTGTGAAAGAACTAAAAATGTATGTCGACTATTTCAGGAATGAAATCGAAAATATTTCAGGTGACATTACTAATGCGCAGCTTAAAAAGTGGAACACTTTTAAAAACAACCTTCTCGAAGGAATTGAATATTACCAATCTCTACTTTTTCCTGGTTTATATTTCAAAAACGATTTAAATAAAATCAAAAACGATTTCGATTTTTATAAAGCAGCATTATCTAAAATTAATATTCCCACTTTAGAACTGGCATAAAACACAAAAACCCGATTTAGATCTAAATCGGGTTTTTTTATTTATACAGAGACTGATTTACTCTTTTTTCTTTTTGCTATCAATAACAGCACCAGTTCCGGTTCCTAAAGCAGCACCGGCCAAACCACCAATAATAGCACCTTCGCCTTTTTTCTTACTCACAATTGCTCCGGTTGCAGCACCAACTCCGGCACCAATTACGGCTCCTTTAGCTGTGGCACTCCAGCCTTTCTTTTTGGTTGTCGTTGTAGAAGTTGCTGTTCCATCGGCTTGTTGATGTACCACTACCACTTTTTGCGATTCTACTTTTTGTTGTTCTTGTTGTTCTTCTTTAATTTTTGCCATTTCTGTTTTCATTGAATCAATAACCTTTTGTTTATTAATTTCAACTTTCATAGAATCAATACTAGCTTGTTTGGCTCTATTTAAATCGGCTTTCCCTTGATTTTGACAAGAAACGATTGACAAAGCGGCGAATAATATATATAAGGCTTTCATGATTGTAGTTTTTAAAAATTATTACACTACAAATTAAAGAATATCTCTTTTGTTCAAGTTACATGATTTACCGGAAAGATTATAGAATTTGAAGGTTGCAGTTAAAATCAGGTACGGATGAAAACGGATTGCTACATCAAGACGCATATTAAAAACGTTTTTTAAATTACTATCTAAAAAATAATCCCGCAAAGACGCAGAGTCGCAAAGTCTTATTTCGCCACAGATTAAAAGATTAAAAAAATCTGCTTAAATCTGTAAAATCTGTGTGAAACAAAAAAACCTGTCGTCTTTGCGAGATTAATTCATTTTTAACTCTTTATTTTATTACTTCCCTAAAATTCCTTTTTTCAGGATTTGTCCAAAATCATACATATCTTCATAGGAACAATATAATGGAACTGGTGCCAGACGAATTACGTTGGGTTCACGCCAATCTGTAATGACTCCGTTTTTCATTAAATAATCGAATAAACTTCTTCCTTCTCCGTGTAAAAAGACGGATAACTGAGATGCTCTTTCTGTTGGATTTGAAGGTGTAATGATTTCAAAATTTCCTGAAACTTCTTTATCGATTTCATGCAAAATGAATTCCAGATATGAAGTAATATGATCTCTCTTTTTTATTAAAGCATCCATTCCAACCTCTGCAAACATTTCTACCGATGCTAAATAAGGTGCCAGAGAAAGTACCGGTAAATTACTAATCTGCCAGCCATCGGCACCGTGAACCGGATCAAAATTTGGTTCCATTTTAAAACGGCGTTCTTTATTGTGTCCCCACCAGCCTGCAAAACGAGGCAGATCCGGATTATTATGATGTTTTTCGTGTACGAAACAACCAGACGCATTTCCTGGCCCTGAATTCATATACTTATAACTGCACCAGGCAGCAAAATCGACATTCCAATCGTGAAGCTCCAGTTTGATATTTCCGGCAGCATGTGCCAAATCCCAGCCTACTTTTGCTCCGGCTTTTTGCCCGGCTTCGGTAATGGTTTTAATATCGAAAACCTGTCCGGTATAATAGTTGACTCCGCCAATTAATACTAAAGCCAGCTCATCGCCTATTTCTTCAATTTTAGCCAGAACATCTTCAAGACGAATATTGTGCTCGCCTTCACGACGTTTGATTTCTACAATAGCATCTTCGGTTTTATATCCATGAAAATGTACCTGACTCTGAAACATGTATTGATCAGATGGGAAAGCTTTTTCCTCACATATAATTTTGTAACGTTTCCCCTTTGGCTGATAAAAAGAAACCATCAATAAATGAAGATTCACTGTCAGGGTATTCATCACCGTAACTTCTGATGGTAATGCCCCAACAATTTTACTTAACGGTTCTGCAAATCTTTCCTGATAATCCCACCATGGTTTTTGAGCATAAAAATGCCCTTCAACAGCAAGATCTGCCCAATCGTTCATTACTTCATCGATATAGGCTTTGGTACGTTTTGGTTGTAATCCTAATGAGTTTCCTGTAAAGTAAATTACACGTTTGTCATTTACTTTAGGAAATATAAATTGATCCTGATAATGATTTAAAGTATCTTCTGAATCCAGTTGCTTCGCGAATTCGCGTGTATTTTGAAAAGTCATTGTTTTTGTTTTGAATCGTAAAAATAGGAAATAGTTTTTTTGTTTCAAGTTTCAGGTTTCAAGTTTAACGTTCTGCAAACCTGAAACGTGAAACGTGAAACCAATTTTAAATAAAAAAACCCGTCATCGCTGACAGGTTTTATATTTTTATTCTAAATAGCTCATTAGATAATTAACATCGCATCTCCGTAAGAATAGAATTTGTATTCTTCTTTGATCGCTTCTTCGTAAGCTCTTTTCATTAAATCATGACCACAAAAAGCAGAAATCATCATTAACAATGTTGATTTTGGTGTGTGAAAATTTGTAATCATACAGTTTGCAATACTAAAATCGTGAGGAGGAAAAATAAATTTATTTGTCCAGCCTTCGTACGGATTCAAAGTGTTTTGTGATGAAACCGAACTCTCGATAGCACGCATCGAAGTTGTTCCAACAGCACAAATACGTTTTTTCTTTGCTTTGGCTTCGTTTACAATATCACAGGCTTCTTGTTTGATAATCAATTCTTCAGAATCCATTTTGTGTTTCGATAAATCTTCAACCTCAACCGGATTAAAAGTCCCTAAACCAACATGAAGTGTAACTTCAGCAAAGTTTACTCCCTTGATTTCTAATTTTTTCAAAAGGTGTTTTGAGAAGTGTAAACCTGCAGTTGGTGCAGCTACAGCTCCTTCTTCTTTTGCATAGATGGTTTGATATCTTTCAGCATCTTCAGCAGTAACTTCTCTGTTGATGTATTTAGGAATTGGAGTTTCTCCCAGTTCGGTCAATTTATTTCTGAATTCTTCGTAAGAACCATCATATAAAAAACGTAAAGTTCTGCCACGGGAAGTAGTATTGTCAATTACCTCAGCAACTAACGAATCGTCATCACCAAAATAAAGTTTGTTACCAATACGGATTTTTCTAGCCGGATCAACTAAAACGTCCCAAAGGCGTTGCTCTGAATTTAATTCTCTTAATAAGAAAACTTCAATTCTTGCTCCTGTTTTTTCTTTGTTTCCGTACAAACGTGCAGGGAAAACTTTAGTATTGTTAAGAATCAAAACATCTCCGTCATCAAAATAATTGATAACATCTTTAAACATTTTATGCTCTATAGTTTGTTTTTGACGATCGATTACCATTAAACGAGATTCGTCTCTGTTTTCTGCCGGGAATTCTGCTAAAAGTTCTTTCGGTAAATTAAATTGAAAATGTGATAATTTCATTTGAGAAAGTTATGAGTTATAGATTTAAGTCAGGATTATTTGAATACCTGATTTTTAATCGTGTGCAAATATACGACTGTGAGATAGGCGTTGTCAAGTGTTTTGCTGTTTATTTTCAAAAGCCGTTGATTTACTGCCCGTTAGAGTTGATAAAAAATGAAGTTTTACTGCTTTTTTTCGCCATATAAGCAGTATAAGTTCATTTAAACTGGATTCTTTTAAAAATTGCCCTGGTTTTTATTTGGCTAAAGCCGAAAATCTAAACGTAAAAAAGCCCCTGGTTTTAAACAGGGGCTATGCAAATTATGTTCATTATTATTTAAATGAACGTATATGGTTTAAAAATTACAATTCTGAAATCTGGAAATTTAATTCTTTTAAATCATTCCAGAAATCAGGGTATGATTTAGAAACTACCTCAGCATCTTCTATAATAATGGGCACTTTTAAGGCTAAAGGTGCAAATGCCATTGCCATACGGTGATCGTTGTAAGTTCCAATTTTCACCTTATGATTGATGTTTTCCGAAGCCACTAAAGTCAAACTATCATTCGTAACAGAGATATTGGCTCCTAATTTTGTCAGCTCAATTCTAAGTGCTTCAAGTCTGTCAGTTTCTTTAATTTTCAAGGTATGAAGACCCGTTAAATGACAACCGATTCCCAAACCTAAACACGTTACCACAATTGTCTGTGCAATATCGGGTGTATTGTTTAATTCAAAGTTTACGGTTTCGTATTTAAAATTCTCCTGTTTAACCAAAGTCATTTTGTTGTCCTGAAAAGTGGTCTGAACTCCCAGTTTCTCATAAAGCGAAACTAATTCCGAATCTCCCTGCAAGCTGTTTTCTTTATAACTGCTCAATGTGATTGAAGCTGTATCGGCCAAAGCTACCAAGCTAAAAAAGTAAGACGCTGAACTCCAATCCGATTCTACAACCATTTCTTTTGAAGCTACCTCAGCTTTTGGAAAAACTTTAATTACGTTTCCTTCAAAACTAGTCTGAATATCCAAATCATTTAGCAAAGCCAAAGTCATTTTGATATACGGAATCGAAGTTATCTCTCCTTCTAAAGTCAGTTCTAAACCATTTTCTAATTTTGAAGCTACTAATAAAAGAGCCGAAATATATTGACTGCTAACATTGGCTGCCAAAGTAACTTTTGAAGCGGTTACTTTTTTTCCTTTGATTCGAATTGGCGGATATCCTTCTTCTTTCTCATAAGAAATCTCCACTCCCAATTGTCCTAAAGCTTCCACTAAAATCTTGATCGGACGTTCCTGCATTCTGCCTGAACCTGTCATTACCACTTCGCGGCCTTCGTTTACAGCAAAATAAGCGGTTAAAAAACGCATTGCTGTCCCGGCATGGTGGATGTCTACAATTTCGTCATTGCCAATAAGGGCTTTTTGCATGACCTCGCTGTCATCAGAGTTTGAAGTATTCGCCAGTGTAATATTCGGAAATAATGCTTTTAGTAACAACAAACGGTTCGTTTCGCTTTTTGATCCTGTTACTGCAATTTGTCCTTGTAAATTATGTTGGGTTGTATGAAGTAGTAAATTCATTTTAGGTAATTAAATTATGCATTTTGGCAAATTTATTTTAAATAAAGGACACACCAAAACTTTGCCGTGACTTATCACATTATTTTAATTTATCGTTGTTTTTATGACGGTCTTTATCTCTAACCGATTTTAAGTCCATTTTTTTATCAAAAGCGGCTTGTAAATCAATTCCGGTTTGGTTGGCAAGGCATAAAACTACAAAAACAACATCGGCCAATTCTTCGCCTAAATCTTTATTTTTATCACTTTCTTTTTCTGATTGTTCTCCGTATCTGCGCGCAATAATTCTGGCCACTTCGCCAACTTCTTCTGTAAGTTGTGCCATATTGGTCAATTCGTTAAAGTAGCGAACACCGTGCTCTTTAATCCAGGTATCTACATCAAGTTGTGCATTTTTCAAGTCCATAGTTATATTTTTTTAAGAACAATTTTTTCATTTTGACTCACGATCATCCTCTGGAAAAGATCTTTTAATCCATTATACTGATCAGCTGCAAAAATACTACTGTTAATTTCTTTTGAACTACTTATTTGAATTTTGTTTCCTTCATTGGAAATATTTAAGAAATAAATGATCTCTCTGTCTTCAGATGAAATCTTAACAGCTGTAGGTAATGATTCTACGATATAGCCTTCGGGGATTTCTACATTTAAATTGAATTTTTCGTGTGTTGGATATCCAAAGCAAACCGGCATTTGCCTTACTTCCTGATTAAACGGATTTTTAGTTCTGGTAAAAAACAATAACGGATTTATGAAGATCTTACCTCCAATAATTTCTACTCTATTATCTGAAACGAATGAAAATATTTCTATAACAGCATCTGAAAGATTCGTTTTCCTGTTTTCAATTTTGTAATTTGAAATTTTCAAATCCCCCATCCTTTCTTCTAATTTTTCCAGATAGTTTTCTTCACTTTTGCTGGCATTTTCAATCCTAAAACGATAGGCTTCATAATCTGTTCTTTGTATTCTGATTTTACCTTCAATCTGGCCAAGATTATCAATTTTTGCTATAATATTTGAAAAATCTTTTGATGTTATAATGGGCACCAGATTTATTTCTTTTGAGGTCCCGTCATCTTTAATCAATCTTCCTTTCCAGTTCAAAACATTTAAAGGCAAAATTCCCGGATAGGTAAATTTGTGTGTAGCATCTAACAAAATTTGATTTCCATCAATTTCTGCTGCCGCAATTACGTAATTAAACCCCGTTCTTGTGGGATAGACAGGAACTCCGTTTTCTATCGTACTTACCAAAACGGGATTTACTTCTATTCCTGCTAATTTCAGCATATTGATCAGAATAAAATTGATTTCGGCAACATTTCCGCTTTGATCGGCATATGCTTTTATGACACCTTTATCCGTATAATAATCATTCTTTTCGTTCCAGTTCATTTTATTCTGAACGAATTTAAAGATGATATTTAACCGCTCCGTTTGCGAATCAACATTCGTCAATAATCGTTTAACATCTTCCAGTAAAAAACTCTTTTCATCGAGTTCTTTTCCAAAACTCTTATCTTTAAAAATAGTACTTGCCACACCTTCCCAGGTCATGGCATAATCTTTTACAGGCTGATCCGGATAACGAACTCTTTCTAACTCATACTGAACCGAACCTTTGTAATTATCCATATTATCAACATAAGGTTCATCTGTTAAAGCGGGAATGTCTTTTCCTTTATAAAAAGCACTTATTTGTTTGTACGAAATTGCTGTTGATCTGTTGTAATCGTCTTCAAAACTCTGATTTCCATTGGTGAATTTTGATTCTGTTTCGATTTTATGGTTTCCTACCAAGATTGGCTTATAAACATAGTATTCCGGAATATCTGTTTTATACTCAAAATAATTTACCGGAATATCATACTGAAAATCAAAATCGGGAAGTTTTACAATATTCTCTGATTTTAAAATGTATTTGTATTCTATAATAGCACCTGGTTTTACATTGGGTAATGTTATTGTTTTTTCCTTCCAGAATTTATTTACTTTTTTCCTGAAAGTCCCCTGATTATCGAGTTTTGTTTTTACAATTGATCCGTTTTCTAAATTATACGTAACCGCATTTGAAAACTCTAACCGGTCTTCACTAAGAGTTTCATAGCCAATATAAAACCGAACGGTTTGATCTGCCCATTTTAATCCTTCTGTTTTATAAATTTTGATTTTAAATTCATAAACATGGTTCGCCGAAAAGCCTTTGTCCTTATGAAAAGTAAAAAAAGTTCTTCCTTTTTTAAACAAAATTGCAGCCGGTGCAGTGGTATCTTTTGGGTTTGTTTTTTCTTTTAATTCAGCAATGGTCACTTTTCCGAGTTCATAGTTTTGAGCTGAAATTTTTAAAAATCCAAAAAACAGAAAAGCAACTATTACTAAACGTTGAAACTTCATGTCAGATTCTTTTTAAAACAATTTTTTCTGTTTCTTTTGCGATCATCCCCTTATAGTATTCCTTAAGCATTTCGTATTGTTCTGTAGATACAATTGCTTCATTGATTTGATGCTGAATATTGATTTGCAGCACATTGTCGTTTACAGCAATATTAAACTTAAAGCTTCCCAAATTATCCTGCATATTAATCACAACCGGTGCCGGTAAAACTTCAGGTGTAAACCCCTCTGGTATTTTAAGTGTAATATTATACTTGTCTGCAAATGGAAATCCAAAGTCTACCGGGTATTCTCTCACTTCCTGTTTAAACGGATTTTTTTCTTCTGTAAAAAACAACATCGGATTTACGTATATTTTCCCACCAATTACATCGCACAAATTGTTTCCTGTAAACGAATAAGTTTCAATTGTTGGCAGCAGAATGTCTTTTTCATTTGTTCTGGTATAATCACTTATTTCAATTTTTCTGTTTTGATTTTCCAGTTTTTCTAAATATTCCTCTTCTTTTACACCATCAATTTTGTCTCTGGTTAACATGGCAATATAATCTGTACATTGTCTTCTTGTTTTTCCTGTCACCTTACCGTCAGGATCTATACTGTAAGTCATAAAAACAATATCATTTGAAGCTTTTTTGGGCATCAAATCTACTTCTTCTGAACTTCCGTCTTTTCTAATCAGTCTTCCTGACCAGTTTAATGCTCTGAAAGGCAAAATATTTGGAGTTGTAAACTTATCAGAAGCATCTAACAAGACATTCCCATTTGGAGTTTCAACAGCAGCGATTACATAATTAAAAGCAGTTCTGTTTGGAAAAATTGAAATCCCGTTAGAACGTGTACTGACCAAAACCGGATTTGCCGTTAAGCCAGCATAACGCAACATTGCGGTAAGCATTAAATTAATATCGGCAATGTTTCCTGTTTTTTCTTTGTACGCTTTTTTAACTCCGTTATCACAACTGTAGCCGGTGTAATCGTTCCATTTTACATTCGCTTTTACGTGATTAAAAATAACCAGGATTTTTTCTTCAATTGTATTTTTCCCTACTAGTATTTTCTTTACATCTTCTTCAAAATAACCCGTCTTATTTAATTCAGGGCCAAAATCATCATAATCATAAATTGTTTTTACTACTGAATTCCAATCTGTCGAAAAGGTTTTCATTTGTGCATTTGGAAATTTTGTCATCGATAGTTCATGCTGAACACTTGAAGTATAGTTGTCAATATTGTTCACATAAACTTCGTCTTTCATTGCAGGAAAATTGGTAGCCACATAAGTCGTTTGTGTTTCTGTATAAGGCACTCTGTCTTGCGTAAAATTAGTTTGCGCGACACCCAGACCTCCGGAACGTTCCTTATTATTAAAAACAATTTCTCTTGGTTTTTTATCTGTAGTTACTTTAGGAAAAACATATCCTTTTTGCTTCACATTAAACACATAATATTCCGGAACATACGTTTTATATTCAGAATAATTTACCGGAATACTGGTCTGGAAATCCCAGTCTCTGATCATTCGGTCACTAGGGCTTCTAACCTGATAACTAAATTCTATAACGGAACCTTCTTTGACATTAGGCATTGTTATCTTTTTTTGCCCTCTGAATTTATTAATTACCTCATCAAAAGTTCCATCGCTTTTTAGCTTTGTTTTTTCGATTTTACCATTTACTAAATTGTAAGTCACAGCATCAGAAAAAGATACCCTTTCTCTGAAACTACTCGCATAATAATACCAGACTTTTTGATTGGCCCAGTCGTATCCTTCTTTTTTGTAAATTTTAATTCTGGTTTCTACTTCTGTCAAAGTAATAAAACCGTCACTAGGATCGTATTCTATCCTTGTGCTTCCTTTTTTATACAATACTGCCGCAGCAGCTGATGAATCTTTAGGATGTACTTTTTGTTCTAATTCGGCAATAGATACTTTTCCTAATTTAAATTCCTGTGCTGTTACTGCAGACATACACGAGAACACAATTAGAAGACTTAAAAAATTGATTGGTTTCATTTGGTTAATTCTTGGTTAATATAATTTTGGCGTTATCATTTCTTGCTACCTGCTCCATAAAAAGGCGATAATCATCGTATTCTTTATTGGTGTATTTTCCCTGATATAAAAATATGGAGCGCTTGTAGATCAGTTTATTATTTTCTTTTTTGATGATTTCAGTTTTGTATTCTCCGAATTTCCCTTTTAATTCAAAATTTGAGGGTAAAAATTCAATAGTAAAACCTGTTGGTAAATTGATTTCGATTTCATCTGAATCTAAATACCCTCTTTGAATCTGAAATGGGCTTTTCCTGTTTCGGATTCTTTTAACATTACCTGAATTTTGATTGAAAGCATCTACTGTAAAAATCATTTTATTTCCTGAAAGTGTCGCGTAGTTTGTGGCGCTAAGCTGAACCTCCTCTGTAAAACGAATATTCTCCTTGTTATTAGTAAGATTGATTTTGCCCAATTTCAGATTATTGATATTGTCCCAATATTCTTTATAATGCGATTCTTTTTCTGTTGGCTGCAAATGCTCTATTCTCGCTTTTGAACTGTACTGCGAACCTTCGGAAACGATCGAAACCGAACCGGAAAAATTACCTTTCTCATCTATAGTATAAGTTCCTGAATCTTTTTGGGTGTTACTCGCATCTTCATAAACTTTTGTTCTGACAATTTCTCCACCTTCCGGTTTAATAATTAAAACATCTCTGTCATCTGTAAAAGTTCCCTGATATCCAAAAGGATCATCCTGACTTGTGCATTCTAACCAGGTGTAATGATTGCCATTTGGAATAGACAAGATCATGTGGTTTCCCTGCATCGAGACAAAATCAGATTCTATGTTCGTTTTATAGCTATCACCATACAAAACTGTATTATAAGAAGGCACATCCACTACCTGCAAAAGTGCTTTGGTGTAATTGGTCAATGCTTTGCAATCACCATATCCTAATCTGTCGACATCTGTAGCCAGCATGGGTTTCCAACCGCCAATGCCTACCTGAATGCTGACATATCGTGATTTTTTTTGCACAAAATCATAAACTAATTTTGCTTTTTTTATCGGATCTTTTTCGTCTCCCACAATTGTTTTGATTTTTACTTTGGTTTCTTCAGGTAAATCAGTTGTTCCTGCCAATATTTTTTCTGAATACCATTTACCGAAATCAGTCCAGTTTGTGGCTGTACCATCGACACCTTCCAAATGAAAACGCTCTAATCCCATCATCACCTTTGGAAAAAGATCTTTGTAATTTGGACTATAATCTTCTTTCTTTTGTGCTAAAATATTGGTCGCAACATACGATAACTGTGTATTGGTATCAGTATTTTTTTTCAGGTTAAAACCAGAGAACTGAAACTCTTTCTTTTTAAATCCTAAATCAGCGGGATAAGTAACATTTAAGGATGATTTTTCTATACTGGTATAAAAACCTCTTAACGGCATCCATCTGGGTATAAACGCAGTTGAGGAAGTCTGGACTTCACTGGTAAACTCAACAGTAAACGGATAAGAGATTGGAGTATAATCTAAATAAATATACCTGCTTTCTGAGAAAAGGGTGCTTCCGCCAACAACACTCTGGTCTTTAAAATCTTTTCTTTTAATTCTTTTGATTTCTTTACCAAAGGCATCATAAACTACAGCCTCAATATTTTTTACTGATGTTGATTTATCATAAAACTCATAAGCTTCTGTAGCATCAAATCCTTTTTCGTTGAGAACCGTTACGGCACGACGATTTTTTATATTCATGCTTCGCTGTGACGAAATTAGTATATCAGTCTGATCAAAGCGAACTACAGCATTGGCGTTTTCTTTTAAACTATCCGAAATTGTTGTTATGGCATATTCATTCTTCTGAGCAGAAGTAATAAGGGTAAACAATAAAAAAAAGAATGCAAAAAATGGGTTTCTCATTTAGTAAGTAATTTCGCCAAATATATATTATTTTTAGAAATACTTAACAATTGTTCATGAAATTTTACTCTCTATTTTTGCTGTCTATCAAAATCGTTACAGGGCCATCATTTAGAAGGTTAACTTTCATGTCTGCGCCAAAAATTCCGGTTTGTACTTTCTTCTTAAATTCGTTCTCTAAAGACTTTACAAAATTTTCATACACAGGTATGGCAAAGTCCGGTTTTGCTGCTTTTATGTAGGAGGGGCGGTTTCCTTTTTTTACCGATGCGTGAAGTGTAAACTGACTAACGACAATAATATCACCATCAATATCCTGAACAGAGCAGTTCATGACATCATTTTCGTCTCCAAAAATTCTCATTTTAATGATTTTACCAACGAGCCAGTCAATATCTTCCTGAGTATCCAGCTCTTCAATTCCAACTAGAACCAATAATCCTTTTTGAATATCAGCAACTTTTTTATGATCAACAGTTACAGATGCTTGGGAAACTCTTTGAAGAACAATTTTCATATTAACGGTGAATGGTGAATTTATTTAACTGTGAGTTTTTGCTTTGTAGTGATTATTTTACTTTCTGCCTGTTCAGATTCACGAACTAAAGCTCCAATTGATGTACCGCTACGAAGTAACTGCTTACTCAAAATATACTCTTTCTTATCTTCTTTCAGGTGTTGAAAAAGATTAATGATTCTAAGAGCAAAATTAAAGGATTTTGTTTTTATAACGTTATCAGCCATAATTCACAATTACTTTCTCAGTTCATCGCTTGCTTTTCGATCTTCGTCATAAGAATCTGTACGGTAATTTTCGTCATCTCCTTCAAGGATTTTTAGGTAACTGTTGTATCGTGACCAGGCAATCTCATCTCGTTCTAAAGCTGCTTTGATTGCACAATGCGGTTCTTCCTTATGCAGACAATTGTTAAATTTACATTGATCTTTTAATTTGAAAAACTCAGGGAAATAACCGCTTATTTCTTCTTTTTCCATATCGACGATTCCGAAACCTTTAATTCCAGGCGTATCGATAATTTTGGCATTAAAAGACAAATCATACATCTCTGCAAAAGTCGTGGTATGCTGACCTTGTTTGCTGGCCTCAGAAATCGTTTTGGTTTTAAGGTGTAAAGAAGGTTCCATAGCATTGACCAAAGTCGATTTACCAACTCCGGAATGTCCTGAGAACATGCTTACCTTACCAATCATCATTTCTTTCAGCTCCTCAATTCCTTTCATCTCGGTAGAAGAAACACGAAGACATTTGTAACCAATTTGCTGATAAACATATTGCATATACAATTGATCTTCAAGTGTTGGCTCATCAAAAGTATCTATTTTATTAAAAACCAAAATCGTTTCAATATTATAGGCTTCGGCCGTAACCAAAAAACGGTCTATAAAGTTGAAAGTTGTGGGTGGGTTATTAATTGTAATCAATAAAAATACACGATCAATATTTGACGCAATAATATGCATTTGATGCGATAAATTAACTGATTTACGAACGATGTAATTCTTTCTCTCGTGAATGTTAAAAATCGTTCCCGTTAACGCATCAGAGGTTTCTTCGAGTTCATAATCGACAATATCACCTACAGCAATAGGATTGGTACTTTTAATTCCTTTCATCCTAAACTTCCCTTTCATACGGCATTCTATAAAATCGCCTTTTTCAGATTTTACAGTGTACCAACTTCCTGTAGATTTATATACGAGTCCTGTCATTCAAATTTTAGATTGTTTATTTTAGATTTCCAATTATGCTGAAAACTAAAAAATATTAAAAGGCAAAATTACGTTTTTAGAATTGAACAACGCAACTTCGCCTTTTAAAATTAAGAACAGACCGTAAAAATCATATCGTTTACCAAACTATTTCAGCTAAAATTTCATTTTCCCTGATTTTCCCTAACTGAATTGTTTTTAAAGTTTTGGTTGTTTTTCCTTCTCTTGTGGTGTATATTTCTACCATAACAGTTGCAGGACCATTCTCTGTTAATTTTGTTTCACCAAAGAAATTGCTTTTAATTTGGTATTTGCCTTTTATCGCATTCCTGATTATATATTGTTCTGGTCCGTAGCCTTGTGTAAAGTCTTTTGAAAATCTCGCACCCGCCTCAGTACTAGTATGACTGTAATAACATTCTTCACCATTTGGTTCAATTACATGAAGATCTAAATCAACATCCATTTGATTCCAGTTCATTATTATTCGAATATCAACAGGCATTTTGTCAAGATATTTTTTATCTAATTTTTCGGTTTTCAATCCCGTATGTTCCATAATCATTCGATTCAAATCCATCAAAATAATATCCTCAACTCCCTCATAATGGCTGCGCATTTCGCCATAATAATTTACTTCCAGCGCTTTGATCAATTCATCAAAAGCTTCCTGATATTTTCCATCATCTTCAAGAGTCAATGCATAATCGCGTAAACTCTGAGGCTCATGCGACCTCCATTTCACGACTTGTTTCGCTGTAAATACTGTGTCATCATAATCCCGCCACTGACGTAAAGTATAAGTTAATGTTTTATATAGCTGATGATTTTCTAAACCTAAATCGGCAATATTACTGATTATCTGCAATGCTTTTTTAACATCGCCCTGATTGTAAAAAAAGTGTGCTACATCAAAATAAAAACTTGGGTTTCTTTCCTGTGCTTTTCTTAATTCAAAATACAAATCATATTGTTTTTCTTTTGGAGCTGCAGCCAAAGCTTTTAAATACAATCTGTCCGGATTCCAGGTTTTAAACTTGTTCGGATTTTTTGTAGTAATGCTAATAATCCCATTTACCGCTCTGCTGCCATACATAGAAGCAATAGAAGGATCTGTAATTTTATCCACCGAAAGCATATTTGCATTTACTACATCTTCGAGTGTTCCGTCAAAAATTTGTCCATCAACAATTATTAAAAGTTCCTTGTTTTTACTATCAGACAAATACCCTCTCACGACAGCTCTACTATAATTGTCTTCCTGCTCTGTTTTGGCTCCTTCACGTTTACCATCAGATTGTGCTATGGTATTAGTCAAGCCTGGAACAATATTTCTTGCAGGTCGGTACGATTTCTCCTTTTTAGCTTGATTTTCTGCAACCTCCAATTTCATTGCCGATACTGGTGCTGCGTTATATATAGCATTATCTTCCTGTATCACCATTTCACTTCCTCGCCCTGCTGCAACAGGTGCATCAACTGTCAAAACAGCATCAGCATCACCTCTTATGGTCTCAGAACCTTTCTTTTTCTTTGACTTAGGCAAAATTTTTGGCGCCACATATTTTGTATCTAGTTTCCACCAAGAATTCAATGCTGTAAAATAACGGTCTACATTTTCCCAGTTACTATTTTGTTTTGCCAGACGATTGTCTCGTTCCTGTTTTTTTATTCTGTCAAATTCTGCGCGTAATTCTGCAGGAGGAATAATATCATACAGGATATAATCCTGAAGATTTTCCAGAACAATCAGCGATGTGTTTTTGGTAATGATTCCGTATTTCTTTCCTAAAGTTTCAATTTCTTCAGCATTTTTGTCGTATTGCAATTCAAGATTTGCGATTTTCTTCTGCGCCCAAAGTTTTTCAATATTAACGTCACTTTCATTTTGATTTGCAGCATCAAAAGTTATTTTTTTTTCTAAAACAGCATCATCTCCGTTACCAAACAACAACGTAATTTCATTTTTCGGATTTAATGCTATTCCTGAAAAACTAAAATTTCCTGAAACAGAGGTTCCTTCCATTGGAAACAAATCCGTAATTAAAAGATTCTCCTTTATTCCCAAAAATTTCAGATTTGTACTAATCAATTTATCTAAAGCATTTTCGGTGCTTAATTGATTTAGATTGATGAAATTCCCTCCCGTTGGTGAAGATGAGTAATTTAAAAAAGCAAAGTCAGCCGAAACAGAAGACGAAATAGTAAACACTGCTTTTTTAGTTTTTGGAAATGAGTTTTCACTTAATGAAGATAAGCCGTCTGTAGAAAACAAATACTGATCATGATTTGCAAAATTTAACTGCGAATAACGGGTTCCTCCATCGTATTTTGTATTTTCTAAGACCGTTTTTAACTCACTCCAATTTCCATTAGAAATAACAAACTCTTTTTGTTTCCCGAAAGTGTAATTCAAAAAGTACAAAGTCACTTTTGTATTCTTTATTTTTTGAAAATAAGCTTCCAATAAATCCAGTTCCTTTTTCAAATCACGATTTTGACAGCTCAAAGAATTATCCCAGATTAAACCGATTGAAGAAGGTATTTTTCGTGATTTAGTATTCCCTTCAATAAAAACATTTCCGTAGAAATAATACTGACCACCTGCATCCTGGGTCAAAACACTCGGTACATTATTTTGTATTGGAACTTCAAAAACTAATTTTTCATCCGGCTGATAATTTTCTTTTTCGAAAGAAGCTTCAAAAGACTGATTCCATTTTGAGAAAGAAATTCTGGTTGATTTTTCGGTAATTTTTGGAGAAGTTGAAACTCCAATAACAGAAATCTTAACTGAAAATTTATCCAGCTTTTTAGGATAATGACTCACCAATTGATAAGCCAGATTGTTTTTATCAAAAGCAGAAAGCTCTTCTTCGTAACCAATTATTACAGTTCGCTCTCCATTTGGCATTAAAGGATAAATTCTGGTTCTAAAATTATTTCCATCTACTTTCTCTAACAATCCCGGATCAACACGACGATGTTCGATGGCTTCAAAAACTTGTTTCCCTTTATTTTTATTTACCGGAACTGCTTCACGTATTTTACCATTTATATCAATAGCATACCTGGAAACCGAAACATTTTCCGGTAGTGGAAAAATAAGTTCTGCTTCCATCTGACGGGTTCCCGAATTAAAAAAGTGCATTTCGGCAGTGGTATAGGCAATGTTACCCACCACTTTTACATTGACGAAAAGTTTGTTCATTCTTACTTTTTCAGCATCATCGCCCTTAACGGTTAGTTCTGGACTTTGTGCGAAAGTTTTTGACACTATAAAAAACAGAAAGAAAAGCAATATATTCAAATTTATTTGAAGATTGCCTGGCGCAGATGAAAACAATTTTAGCTTCATGACACAAAAATTAAGGTTTATATTGTTATAGAGAACGAAAAAGATCAAAAGGTTGGGAAGATAATACTTATTTCCAAAAAAAAATCTCCAAAGCCCGAAAGCAATGGAGATTTAATATAAAAAAACAATCTAATTTTAACATTGTGACATAAGAAAACTTACGAGCTAATTTTAAAAAAACTTAAATTAACTTATATCACTTATAGGGTTGAGAAAAAATTATGCGTTGAAAATTTTCTCCTGGTGACCAATACTTTCCTGGTGAATTGCTTTGAACATTCTTAAAACAAACTCTTCAGTAAGACCTTTTTTCTCCCCTTCCAAAATCATTTTTCCTAAGATTTCGTTCCAACGGTTGTTTTGAAGAATCGCTACGTTTGCATCTTTTTTCACCTGACCAATTTCGTCAGCCACTTTCATACGTTTTCCTAATAACTCTAACAAGTTAGCATCAAGAACGTCGATATTTGCTCTTAATTTTGTCATTTTATTGCTGTACTCATCTGTAGTATCATCCGTTTTTCTGATCGTCAAATCTTTAATGATTTGTTTCAAAGCATCAGGTGTAACTTGTTGAGCAGCATCAGACCAGGCATTGTCCGGATCGTAGTGCGTTTCGATAATCATACCATCGTAATTCAAATCTAAAGCCTCTTGCGTTACTTCAAAAATCATTTTACGATCTCCTGTAATGTGAGATGGATCGATGATTAATGGTAAATCAGGGAATTTATTTTGCAATTCGATAGCAATCTGCCATTCCGGGATGTTTCTGTATTTTGTTTTCTCGTAAGTAGAGAAACCTCTGTGAATAACTCCTAATTTCTCGATTCCAGCCATGTGTAAACGTTCAACACCACCTAACCATAAAGCTAAATCCGGGTTTACAGGGTTTTTAACCAAAACGATTTTATCAGTTCCTTTCAAAGTATCAGCAATTTCCTGAACAGCAAATGGATTTGCAGTTGTACGGGCTCCAACCCATAAAACGTCGATATCATGTTCTAAAGCCAGTTTACAATGCGCTGCAGTTGCAACTTCAGTACCCATTAATAAACCAGTTTCTTTTTTAGCTTTTTGCAACCATTTTAAACCAATTTCCCCAACACCTTCAAATCCTCCCGGACGCGTTCTTGGTTTCCAGATTCCGGCTCTGAATACACTAACTTTTGAATCTTTTAATTCATGCGCAATTTTCAAAACCTGATCTTCCGTTTCTGCACTACATGGTCCAGCTATCACAAGTGGGTGATTTAAATTGAAATCTTCTAGCCACTTTCTCATTTCTTTCTTATTTTCCATCTTAATTTTTAGTTTATTTTTTATTTTTTAATTGTTAATCCGTTTAATATCTCTTTAATCTTATTTGTGCTTTCCATTTCTTCAAAAATGGCATTGTAATTTTCTTCTTTTAACAAATCCCTAAACCGACTCAGGTTTGAAATATATTCTTCTAATGTTTCAATAACATGTTCTTTGTTTTGCTTAAAAATTGGTGTCCACATTGCGGGAGAACTTTTTGCCAGACGAACGGTACTTTCAAATCCACTTCCCGCCATATCAAAAATATCCTGTTCGTCCTTTTCCTTGTTCATTACCGTTTTTCCGAGCATAAACGAACTAATGTGCGACAAATGCGAAACGTAAGCAATGTGTTTGTCGTGCGAAATGGGGTCCATATATCGAATCCTCATTCCTATTTCGCTAAAAAGCTTTAGTGCCTTTTCCTGCAATTTAAAAGTGGTTTTTTCCACCTCGCAAATGATGTTTGTCTTTCCTTTAAACAAACCTCTTATCGCCGCCGAAGGTCCTGAAAACTCCGTTCCTGCAATTGGATGTGTTGCAATAAAATTTCTTCTTTTTGGGTGACTCGCCACGACATCACAAATTGGCTTTTTAGTCGAACCTACTTCAAAAACAATTGTTTTATCTCCAACCAAATCCAGCACTTTAGGTAAAACCACCAGCGCCACATCAACCGGAACCGAAACAATGACAAAATCAGCATCGGCCAATTCCTCAAAGCTTCCTGCCTGATCGATAACGCCTAAATCAATTGCTTCCTGCAAGTGTTTTTCGTTACTGTCAATCCCAAAAATAGTGGCATCAGGATGTTGGTCTTTGATGTCCAGCACCATCGAACCGCCTATTAACCCTATTCCTATTACGTATACTTTCATAATTCTTTTTATTTGAAGCTAATTCCTGCTATCCGTTTCAATCTTTTTTTCAGTAAAAACCTCAAAAAAGGATTTCCACTTCTATCAGGGCTAAGGCTTCACGTTTTCTCAAGACCTTTAGTTTTTCAAATTTAGTTTTGTCATTTCGACGAAGGAAAAATCTAATATCTTGCTTCTAAAATCTCAACACTAAAATCGGTCAATAGCTTCCTGTACTTTTTCTTCTTTCACACACAACGAGAATCTGATATATCCTTCACCATTGCTTCCGAAGATTGTTCCCGGAGTGATAAAAATATGTTTCTCGTATAATATTTCGTCAATGAACTTTTCTGCTGATTCGATTCCTTCCGGTAATTTTGCCCAGACAAAAAGCCCAACACCTTCTTTGTAAACTTCGCAGCCTAATTTTTCGGCTAATTTTTCTGTTAGTTCTCTACGGCGTCTGTAAATTTTGTTTTGGTCTTCGAACCAGGATTTATCACAATTCAAAGCAGCAACTGCGCCTTTCTGAATTCCGTAGAACATACCGCTGTCCATGTTGCTTTTTACTTTTAGGACTGCATCGATAATTTCAGGTTTCCCTAAAACCATTCCCACTCTCCAGCCTGCCATGTTGAACGTTTTGCTAAGGGAATTCAATTCTAAAGCCACTTCTTTCGCTCCTTCAACCTGCAATAAACTCATTGGGTTATCATTCAGAACAAAACTATACGGATTATCGTTAACCAATAATATGTTGTGTTTTTTAGCAAAAGCAACCAATTTTTCAAATAACGCTAAACTTCCTCTTGCTCCTGTTGGCATATGCGGATATCCCAGCCACATAATTTTTACTTTCTTCAGCTCTAATTTTTCCAAAGCTTCAAAATCCGGTTCCCAGGCATTTGCTTCTTTCAGGTCATAATAAACCGGAACCGCTCCAACCAAATTAGTAACCGAAGTATACGTTGGATAACCCGGATTCGGAATCAAAACATGATCGCCTTCATTTAAAAAGGCTAACGAAATGTGCATAATTCCTTCTTTTGAACCCATCAAAGGCAAAATCTCATTATTCGGATTTAACTCAACACCAAATTGATTCTGATAAAAATCTGCCATCCCTTTTCTTAATTCCGGTAATCCCTGATAGCTTTGATAACCATGCCCGTTTTCATCCAGAATTGCAGCAGCGACTGCCTCAATTACTGCTTTCGACGGACTCAAATCAGGGCTTCCAATTCCCATATTGATGATAGACTTTCCTTCAGATTGTAGTTGACGAACTTCTCTCAATTTTGAGGAGAAGTAGTATTCTTCAACTGTATCTAATCTTTTTGCTGTTGTAATCATTTCTATTTTTTATTAAAAAATGCTGTAGGCTTTATGCCGTAAGCTTTATACTCTTTCTTTTGACTTTAAGACTTTCTAACTTTAAGAATGACTTAAAGGTTTTGTGTTTTTGTATTCTCCCAATACTTTGAAATACTCAGCCATAATATTCAATAACGATTTGGCTTTTGCAAAATCTTCGTATTTTTCAAATGTTACATCTACGAAAAATGAATATTTCCAGGGCGTTTCAATTTTTGGAAGCGACTGAATTTTGGTTAAATTCAGTTTGCAATCACTCATTACATTCAAAACTGCGGCTAAACTTCCTCTTTTATGATCCAGTTCAAATTTGATTGACGCTCTGTTGATTTCGTTTTCCGGCAAAAATGAATTTTGCTTTTTGATTATCACGAAACGGGTCATATTGTTTTTGATCGTTTGGATTTCCGGTGCAATAATATCCAGATCATACATTTCAGAAGCTACTTTACTTCCAATGGCTGCAATTCCGGTTAATTGTTTTTCCTGAATTCTCCTTGCCGTTTCAGCTGTATCTTTATCTTCAACCAACTTAATGTTTGGATATTGTTTTAAGAAATCCATGCATTGCAAAATTGCCATTGGGTGCGAATGAACTTCTTTTATATCCTCGATTTTCTGACCTTTTAAAGTCATTAAATTTTGACTAATATTTAAATAATGCTCTCCAATTATGTGTAAATTATTCTTGTCAATCAAAGCATAATTCGGAATAATTGGCCCTGCAATTGAATTTTCTATTGCCATCACTGCCTGATCCGATTTTCCTGAAAGCAGGCTGTCAATTAATTCTTCAAAAGACAAGCACTCATCAATTTCCACTTTTTCAGAGAAATACTCTTTCACTACCTGATGATGAAAAGAACCTTTTATACCTTGTATTGCAATTTTAGTTGTCATATATTCAAAAAAAAATCCTGATTTTCATCAGGATTGTATATTAGTTTTATTTGTCGTTTTAATTTTCTCAAATAACCATAGCACAATCCTCACTTCTACTAAAGAAGAAATAAAAAGAGTTGCTAAAATAAAAACGGTTATTAGACATTTTGTTTGTGTTTTTCAATAAATTCTCTGCGAATGTATAAATTATTTCTACTGCACCAAAAAAAATAATGCATTTTATGAAACAAAAAAGGATTTCTTAACAAATTACCTGTCTTTTGTAAGATATTTGAATAAATGAGCCTTAAAATGCGATTTAAGTAATTGTGTTTTAGTCCGTAATTACAATTTTTGAACGTTATAATGAAAAGGTTTAATTCTCTAAAATTTAATTGACAGCTCCAGATCCCCGCCTAAGCCCAGTTCGACAATTTTTTTAAGTGTCGAAAACCTTGCTTCTTTTAAATTATTTTCAATCTTAGAAATATGAGATTTTGTTGTACCTGTTTTCTCTGCAAGTTCCTCTTGTGTCATTCCTTTTTGAAGTCTTGCTTTATGAATCATTGCTCCAATATTGAAATTCTTATGACCGCTTGCTAATTCACCTGCTTTGGGTGTTTCTTTTTTTTTGTGTTTTTTTTCTTTAAAATCCTCTAACCTTATAATGTTTTTACTTTGTGTTGCCATATTATTTTTATTTTGGTTTTTGTATGTTTTGGTTTTTTTTCAATTTTTAAAGTTTTCTTATGAAATCCATTTATTTATTTCAAAAATGGCATGAGTCAAACCATAAGAAAAACTATATCTATATTATTTTAAGCAAACAATCCCGAAACCGGTTTATTCCTAATCCCGATTTTAGCATAATCAAAATTCATTTTTTGCTGTAATAATGAAGCATATACACTTCTGAAATCAATTTCATATTTTAAATCACCATTATCCAAATTAGATAAATCGGGATTATTTCCTAAAATTGTTCCTTTATTATTTCCTCCAATTATAAACATGGGCGCTGCAGTTCCGTGATCGGTTCCGTTTCCATTGTCTTTGACCCGTCGCCCGAATTCAGAAAAAACCACCACGGTAACATTTTGAAGCAATTGCGCTTGTTTTAAATCCTGATAAAAAGCATATAAGGCATCATTTAAATCGGCTAATTTTTTCTCATGAATTGCCAATTGGTTATCATGCGTATCAAATCCGCCCAATGAGGTATAATATACTTTCGAGTTTAGATTTCCTTTAATTAATCTGCCGATCCATTCCAGGTTTTTAGACAAATCAGTTTTAGGATAACTGATTTCTGATTTTGATTTCGCCAATGCTTTCTGGATTTCATCAGATCCTTCTGTAACAGAGTTGGCGATTTTTCGAACAAAATCCAATTGCGGATTATCGGACAAGGTTACATTTTCTTCTTTATCTGATTTCACCTTAAATCGGTTTGGGTCTTTTACGGTTATCGAATTGGGCTCCATTCCTTTTAATGCGAGGTTATCGATCGAATCCAGATTTATTCCTGCCGTTGCCTGATGACCGTTGCATTGTAAATCCAGATAACGTCCTAACCAGCCTTCATTTATATATTTATTCGAATCTGTTGCAGTTTGCCAGATTTCCTGACTTCTGAAATGAGACCGAATAGGCTCCGGATATCCCACATTCTGAATTACGGTTAAATCTCCGTTTTGCTGCATTTGGGCAAAATCTTTTAACGAGGGATGAAAGGCCATCCCGTTATTTTTTCCGATAACGACATCTTTGTTCAAAGCAATTTTAGTTCTCAAATCATAATACAACGGATTATCATACGGAATAAAAGTATTCAAACCATCGTTTCCTCCATTCAATTGAACAAATACAATACACTGCTCCCCGATTACCAAATTATTTTGCGTACCAAAAGCGTGTAAAAAATCAGGAAGCACCAGCATTCCGCCGGTAAAAGTTCCTGTAAGCGTTAGAAAATTCCTTCTGTTCATAGCTGTAGCTTTCTAAATTAATTGATATTCGGGTAGTTTCGTGATGTAATCAAAGAGTCTTATTACGGCAAAATTGGCGTGTTCCTCTTTGGGGTCAAAATCGTATTTCAGCAAATTTTCCATGTCTTTTTGCATCGAATCATTTACTTTGAATAATAATCGGTTAGACAATTCGGTAATTATGGTTTTATTATTTCCCTCAGGATCAAAATCTATTTTTACGTCGATTTTCTCCAATTCTGTCTTTGGTTTATCAGTATCAGCAGTCATCGTATTCAATACTTTTCTGGTAATACTTCTTCCGCTGCAAAGCAAATCGGATGTATTGTTGCGCTGCAAATAGATCTGAGAAGTCAGCCACGAATTTCCACCGTCCCAGCCTTTTACATTGACCTGATTGTATAAATCCATTCCTTGCTGTTTCAGGAAAAACAGCACTATACCATCCTCAAGATCGTCGATATGCAATTCATCCAAAAGCTGTAAAATATAAACCAGCGGATCTTTGATTTTGGTTCCCGAAACCTCTTTCTTATATTCTTCGGTAAAAATTTTAGTCAATAAGGGCTGGATTTCAAATTTTACTTTTCGGAAATAATCACCATAATATGTGACTAATTCTTCGGAAGGATTATCATAAACAAACCATTTGAGAATTTTTCTGGTAATGAGATACGGAATATTTTTCTGTTCAAAAATAATATCGACCAAATCATCTGAATTCCAGTTTCCGGTTTTCCCAAAATACGTTTTATTGGTATTATCCTGAGCAAGGCTTCTGTAAATTGCGCCATCGTCTCCGTAATTTAATCCTGCGAGAGCTCTTGCTCCTTCTTTAATATCACTTTCGGTATAATTTCCAATCCCGATCGTGAATAATTCGAGTAATTCACGGCTTAGGTTTTCGTTGTATTTTCCTTTTTTGTTATCGACATTGTCCAAGTACTTCACCATTGCATTCGATCTTACGATTTGTTTGGTGAGTTCTTTGAAATTTCCAAAAGCATGTTCGCGCAAAATCATATTGTGCTGGTAGATCCAGTAATTTACTTTTACTTTTTGGGTTGTAGAAACAAAATGATTGTGCCAGAAACAAACCATGTTTTCGCGTAACGGGAATTCATCGTTTCGCATTTTCGCAATCCACCATTTTTTTAATTCCGTTGCAGAATAGATTTCCTGTTTGAGAATTTTCTTTTTGGCTTCTGAATCTGCCGTTTTTATAGATTCTCGTAATTCCTTAAGTTCAATAAGTGTTTTGGGATCATCGTTTAAAAAAGTAGGAAGTTGTGTATCGAATTTTGAATCATAGGAATGTTTTAGAAATTTTTCTAATCCTAGTTTTTCAATTTTATCTGATTCTTTTCCGGAAAAACCCAATCGTAACGACCAAAGATTGCTTTTTTTCATAACACAGGAATTTGTTTAGCAATAAGACTTTGTTTTTTATGAAAGGTTTAATTTGAGGAATGCCCTGAGTTTCTTAGACGCTAAGTACTAAAAGTCTTTACTAATATCTAAACGGGGATTTTTTGGAGATATTGTTCCATTTGAATGCCACGAAACAGATGAAGCTAATTAAACCAGAAACCAAAACACGTATCTTTATAAGGCTCAATTTTTATACGAACAATCATAATAACAATAGCCGAACATTTCAACCTTTTGAATATTTATCAGATCGGATAATACACTGGATTGAATTCCCAAGATTGAAACATTGGGCTATACTGAAAGATTAAAGATTCCTTTTTTCTCCAAATTGACAACAAATAGAAATTTGTTAAAAAATAAGAAACTCATCGATAAATTCCTTTTGCTCGCTGATATATAAAAAATAGTTCCCAATCTTTTTTTGGTTTTGAAGAATATCCAATTTAATTTCTACACATGGAGCCGGAATAAAATCGTGATGTATTAAAATTGAGATAGATTTTGGAACAATATTATCAAAATTCCCGCAGTTATGATCTTCAACAGTTATTTTATTAAAATACTCAATTGCATGATTATAGTATTCATCTTTGTTTTCAATATTCAAATTAAATAAATTCATTTTATCGCGTAAAAGTTAAAACCGGAGAATCACTAGATCCGATTGAAGTGGAAATCCTTTTTTATTTTTGCTGCCAAAAAACAAAAAAATTAAAACGAAAAGCGGAAAATAGCTCCTAAAAAACAAAAAAGCAGCTATCATTACGACAACTGCTTTCTATTAAATTAAGAATAAAACCTTTCCTCTTTATTCTATTTTCTTTCTTCTAAAAAAATTTAAGACCCACACATTTCACAATCATCAGGCTCTGCTGCTTGCGCTTTTAAAAGCATTGCTTTATAATCCTCAACGCTGATTGCTTCTGTTTCCGGAACTAACGTTACCGGTGCATCTTCTTCTTTTTTATCGTTGTTCAGGGTGAATTTAATCGCATCAACTGCAGATTTTGTTCTTAGGTAATACATTCCTGTTTTTAAACCTGATTGCCAAGCATAGAAGTGCATTGACGTCAGTTTAGAATAGTTGGCATCCTGCATGAACAAGTTCAATGATTGCGACTGGTCAATAAAGTAACCTCTTTGACGTGACATATCGATAATGTCTTTCATTGACATTTCCCAAACTGTTTTGTATAATTCTTTCAGGTCTTGCGGAATCACATCAATATTCTGAACTGATCCGTTATGACGCATGATTTCCTGTTTCAACGTTTCGTTCCACAAACCTCTGTCAACTAAATCATGAAGTAAGTGTTTGTTTACGACAATAAATTCTCCAGACAATACACGACGTGTGTAGATATTTGATGTATAAGGCTCGAAAGCTTCGTTGTTTCCTAAAATTTGTGAAGTCGAAGCTGTTGGCATTGGCGCAACTAATAATGAGTTACGAACTCCGTGTTCCATTACTTCTTTTCTTAAGGATGCCCAGTCCCAACGACCAGATAATTCTTCATCTTTCATTCCCCACATATTGTATTGGAATTCTCCTTGTGACATTGGAGAACCTGCAAATGTAGAATATGGTCCTTCTTCTTTTGCCATTTCCATAGAAGCGGTTACGGCTGCGAAGTATAAAGTTTCGAAAATTTCCTGGTTCAATGCTTTTGCTTCATCGCTTGTAAACGGCATACGCAACATGATAAAAGCATCTGCTAAGCCCTGAACACCTAATCCTACCGGACGATGACGTAAGTTAGAATTTTCAGCTTCTTTTACCGGGTAATAGTTTCTGTCGATTACTTTGTTCAGGTTACGGGTTACACGTTTTGTAACGTTGTAAAGTGCCTGATGATCGAATTTACCATTCTCAATAAACATTGGTAATGAGATCGAAGCTAAGTTACAAACTGCAATTTCATCTTTAGAAGTAAACTCCATAATCTCTGTACACAAGTTAGAGGAACGAATGGTTCCTAAGTTCTTGTGGTTTGATTTACGGTTTGCCGCATCTTTGTACAACATATAAGGCGTTCCTGTTTCGATTTGTGATTCCAAGATTTTCTCCCATAATTCACGTGCACGAATGGTTTTTCTACCTTTTCCTCTAAATTCATAATCCAAATACATGGTTTCGAATTCTTCTCCGTAAACATCGTACAATCCAGGGCATTCGTTAGGACACATTAAAGTCCATGATGCATCTTCCTGAACGCGTTTCATGAATAAATCTGAAGTCCACATTGCGAAGAACAAATCTCTTGCACGCATTTCTTCTTTTCCTGTATTTTTCTTTAAATCCAAAAATTCGAAGATATCCGCATGCCAGGTTTCGATATAAATCGCAAAACTTCCTTTACGTTTTCCACCACCCTGGTCTACGTAACGAGCCGTATCGTTGAACACTCTCAACATTGGCACGATTCCGTTTGACGTTCCGTTTGTACCACGAATATAAGATCCTGTTGCACGAACGTTATGAATAGAAAGACCAATTCCTCCCGCTGATTGCGAGATTTTAGCCGTTTGTTTTAAAGTATCATAAATACCATCAATACTATCGTCCTGCATAGCCAAAAGGAAACAAGAAGACATTTGAGGCTTTGGAGTTCCGGCATTGAACAACGTTGGCGTTGCATGCGTAAAGAACTTTTTAGACATTAAATCGTACGTTTCAATTACTGATTTTAAATCGTCAAGGTGAATCCCAACCGAAACACGCATCAACATGTGTTGCGGTCTTTCGACGATTTTACCGTTTATTTTTAGCAAATACGAACGCTCTAAGGTTTTAAAGCCAAAGTAATCGTAATTAAAATCTCTTGTGTAAATGATATGAGAATCAAGGAAAGCAGAATTTTCCTGAATTACTTTGAATACTTCATCCGATAGCAATGGCGCTTCTTGTCCATTTCTTGGATTTACGTAATGGTACATATCTTTCATCGTTTCTGAGAACGATTTTTTAGTGTTTGAATGTAGGTTTGAAATTGCCACACGTGCTGCCAACTGTGCATAATCAGGATGCGCAATTGTCATAGAAGCCGCCGTTTCTGCCGCAAGATTATCCAGTTCAGAAGTTGAAACCCCATCATACAATCCTTCAATAACCCTCATGGCTACCTTAACAGGATCTACAAGCTCATTCAAGCCGTAACACAATTTTTTGATTCTTTCTGTAATCTTATCAAACATTACGGGCTCTTTGTGGCCATCTCTTTTTACTACATACATAAGCTTACTATTTTAGTTATTGAAAAAATGAAAGACACTAGAAAACGAATCCTAGTACTTAAACATTGCGTGTTTTTAAATTATTTTTTGAGAATTGCAGGATTCTCAATAGTTATCTGTTTCCAGTCTGAAAAATAGACCGAAAAGGCATTAAAAATTGTTATTGAATCTGCGATTTGGGAAGAGATTCAATCTTAAAAAATTGTACTGTTAAAAATTTATTCTTTTTTAGCGTTTATTAGGGAACGCTAAACTATTTCTGTTGGCTAAAAATCTGCATCAAATGAAATTTTCTGAGCATCACTATCAGTGTTCATCACACCCGATTTTTGATACTCGGCAACACGTTTTTCAAAGAAATTGGTTTTTCCCTGAAGTGAGATCATGTCCATGAAGTCAAACGGATTCGCTGATGCGTACACACGCTCGCAACCTAGTTCTACTAATAATCTATCAGCAACAAATTCTAAATATTGCGTCATTAAAACAGCATTCATTCCTATTAAACTTACCGGAAGGGATTCTGTAACGAATTCTCTTTCGATATCCAGGGCATCAACTATGATTTCTTTAATTCTGTCTTTTGGCACTTTATTAATTAAGTGGTGATTGTGCAAGTGTACTGCAAAGTCACAATGTACACCTTCGTCACGGGAAATCAATTCGTTAGAAAAAGTTAAGCCTGGCATTAAACCACGTTTTTTCAACCAATAAATAGAACAGAAAGCACCAGAGAAGAAAATCCCTTCAACCGCAGCGAAAGCGATTAGTCTTTCGGCAAACGAATCAGATTCGATCCACTTTAAAGCCCAGTCTGCTTTTTTCTTAATGGCAGGAAAAACTTCCAAAGCATTAAACAACTCCGCTTTCTCTGCTTCATCTTTCACGTAAGTGTCGATTAATAAAGAATAGGTTTCACTGTGAATGTTTTCCATCATGATTTGAAAACCATAGAAAAACTTCGCCTCGGCATATTGTACTTCGTTTACAAAGTTCTCAGCCAGATTCTCATTTACGATTCCGTCAGAAGCCGCGAAAAAGGCTAAAATATGTTTAATGAAATATCTTTCGTCGTCGCTTAATTTGTTATTCCAGTCTGTCAGGTCTTGGTGCAAATCGATTTCTTCAGCTGTCCAGAAACTAGCCTCCATTTTCTTATACCATTCCCAAATGTCATGATGTTTGATTGGAAAAATAACGAAACGATTCTTGTTTTCTTGTAATATTGGTTCGACTTGTGACATGACAATTTTTGTTAAATTTTTATACCGAATTTTTGCTAATTCAATAGACTACAAAGATTGTCATTTATCGCTAAAAATGAAAGCCAAACTTATTCACAATTCGGCGTAGTTTTTAACAACGCAGGGAAAATGAGATATTTTTCAGACAATAATTAAATATTTGTAAATGAGACATTTAATACTGCCCTTTAGCTCTAAATCCCCGTAAAATATAGACTTTTTGTAATAAAAAGCAAGAATTTTTTAATTGTTTTTAAAAAGTTTTTTTTGAGTTAAAACTTTATTTTTTGAGTTAAAAAATATCCTCAAAAAGCGGTAACTAAAGCGCCTGGATTTTTAAGATTTTTTGAGTTCTTCGGCCACTTTTTCAAGTTCCAGATACCAGTCCTGACCAAAACGGCGAATTAACGCTTCTTTGACAAATTTATAAACCGGAACTTCAAGTTCTTTACCTAAAGAACAGGCGTCATCGCAAATATCCCATTTATCATAATTCACCGCAGCAAATTCGGTAAAGTCTTTTACACGGATTGGGTATAAATGACAGGAAACCGGTTTTTTCCAGTCTACGATTCCCTGATTGTAGGCTTGCTCAATTCCGCAAAGTGCGGTTTTACCATCAAAAATTACGTAGGCACAGTCTTTTTCATCAATTAAAGGGGTTTCAAGATCTCCATCGGTTCCTTTTACCCAGGTTCCCTGTGCTTCGATAGCTGCAATTCCTTCTTTTCGCAAAAAAGGTTTGACTTTTGGGTAAATCTCTTCCATTATTTTAGTTTCTGCTTCGCTTAATGGCGCTCCGGCATCTCCGTCAACACAACAAGCCCCTTTACAAGCTGACAAGTTGCACACAAATTCTTTCTCCAGAATATCTTCTGAAATAATAGTTTTCCCTAATTGAAACATGATAATAAAGTACTGAAATTTATAAAGTGCAAAGATAGACAAAGAAAGCAGATAAAACACTCTAAAATATTAACCGCAAAGCACGCAGGGATTTACGCAAAGATTCGCAAAGCCGGATCACATTTTATACTTTCCAAACTTTGCGTAAATCTTTGCGAATTTTTGCGGTAAAAAAGAACATTTGTTATAAATATCACTTTTTTAATCACTAAACCATGTTTTTATAACAAAAGTACATTGTATTAAAAAAACACCTAACTTTATTATCTACTTTTGCACATCTTTAAACCCTAAATAAAAAAATTATGTTAGAAATTGATTTTAAGGAAATTATAACTGTCGGGATGGTACTTTTTGCAGTAATTGACATCGTAGGATCTATTCCGATCATTGTGAATTTAAGATCAAAAGTGGGACATATTGAATCTGAGAAAGCCTCGATAGTTGCGGGACTTATTATGATCGTTTTTCTTTTTGTGGGAGAAGGCTTTTTAAGCCTTATTGGTATTGATGTACATTCATTTGCTGTTGCGGGATCTTTTGTTTTATTTTTCCTTGCTTTGGAAATGATTTTAGGAATCAGAATCTATCGCGACGAAGAACCGGGGTCAGCTTCTATAGTCCCTCTGGCATTTCCGTTAATTGCAGGAGCAGGAACTATGACCACTTTACTTTCATTGCGATCTCAATTTCACACCATCAATATCGTTATTGCCATTCTATTAAACATTATACTGGTTTATATCGTACTGAAATCTTCTAAGAAAATCGAAAATTTATTAGGAGAAAACGGACTTGGTGTAGTTCGCAAGACATTTGGAGTCATACTTTTAGCCATTGCTGTTAAATTATTTGCTGCTAATGTTAAAGGTTTGTTTGTCTAACAATTATTTTTATAAATTTACCCCACAAAATTTCTAAATACTATTTTAAAGACATTTTTTTTACGTCTAAGAGTTTTACTTTATTATTTTAGGCAAACAAACAACCATTATGAAAATCTTTACTTCAATCTTAGTGCTTCTGGCATTAGCTTTAATTGTTTTTAATATTACGTTGCTAGACTTCAAAAATCCTTTTCAGGGAGACAGTGTAGTTGCTTTTATTGGAATTGCAGCTTCATTTTGTGCCGTTTTAATTCTTTTGATTTTTAGAATTTCAAAAAGAATTGAAGAAAAAACAAACGGTCGTTAATATGTTCGACGTTTTAATTATTGGCGGAGGTGTTTCGGGAATGTCTTGCGCTCTCGTTCTGGGATCAGCCAAAAACAAAGCTTTTGTTACCGATAAAAAGATCGGAATTTTTACACATCAGAAAAGTTCTTCTTTACAAGAAGCTATTTTCTACAATGCTTATGGCATCAGCCCAGGCAAATTAGGTTCTGAATTACTTGAAGAAAGTATACAGGATCTGGCTACGACTTATCCGCATATTACCCAGATCCCAAATGAGAAGGTAATTAAAGTTGAAGGCTCTTATCCTGAATTTACCGTTATAACAAACAAAGACTCTTATACAACCCAAAATATTGTGGTTGGGATTGGTTCTGCCAATACTTTTGATATTGAAGGTTTGACACAATATATCGAGCCCCATAAAAAAGCCCTGCCCGAGAAACAACGTATCCAGCTTAAAAACGACGATCATAAAGTAGCCGACGGTATTTATGTGACCGGAACTTTAGCCGGCTGGAGAAGTCAATTGGCAATTGCCGCCGGAAGCGGAGCTGCTGTCGCTACCGATATTCTTACTTTATGGAATAACGGCGTGCAAACTCATGCGCACGACAGCATTCGATAAAACATAGTTTTTTTCTCCGTAAGATATTAAGTTTATTAAGCAGATGACGCAAACTAAACTTAACCCACTAAATGCAAAAGACAGCATTATATAAAAAAATTAAACCATTAAGAGATTAAGGAAATTAGCCGCAAAGCTCGCTAAACTTAATCTCTTAATGGTTTTAAAAATTTTAATGGTTTACTTCTTATTTAACCGAAACAATCTGTTGTACTTTAATATGTTTTTCGTCATCCGTTTTCCAGATTTCCCCTTTTACCGAAACCTGATCTCCAATTTTTAATTGTTTGTAATTTTGGGGTCCGCCCACATTTACAATGCTAATGGTTGCAAAATAAACTTCCTTTTCAGCAGTTGTAATTTTTGCCGTATAACCGTCTTTTCCGGATTCTATCGAATCTACTTTTCCTGTTACTGTATTATCCTTTTTCATAGTTGCGCAAGAAATCACAAAAGCCATTAACAGCACTAACAAACTTATTTTTTTTAGATTTTTCATATTTTTTTTTATCAACTGCAAAGTTCCCTAAGATCCGGGCTAAATTTGCTAAGTTCTGTTTTAAATTAGTATTATTTTATTGCAGAGCAATACAGCTTCCGGCAATTACCTTCAGGTTTTCCTCAAATTGTTTCCAAACTCTTATATAACGAAACGAATTGGCAATGAGATTATTATCATAAACTCCTTTTAACAAAACGACCACACTCACAACCGCGGTATCCTCTATCACATTAATAATCTGATCAAAAGCTTCCAATGTTTCGATTTTCATTTTTCCGGAGCGATACGACTCTAAATCGAGTTCTTTGGTAATGGTTTGTCCGTCCGGTAAATTAAAAAGCAAATCATCATGCAGCATTTTTTCCAAAGTTGAAATGTCTGCGTTTTTAATTGCGGTTAACAGCTCGATTTCAGCATTTACTATAGTTTCTACTTTCATCTGACACAAAAATTAAGGATTATTTTTTCGGATTCAAAATAGCTTTAATCATGGCGTCCTCTTTTAAAATGACATCATAATAATATATTTCGCCATACAATTGTCTGGCAAATTCTGCAGTAATATAACGATTGACCAAAGCTTTGGTTTTATCCAGTTTTAAATCTAAACCGGTCATCAGAATATAGTTTCGGAACTTTTTAAAATAAACATCTGAATTCGTCATTTTAGTCATAAAATCATTAAAATGAAGACCCGTAAATGCTTCTCTGTTTTTATCCAGTTCTTCAAAAACAAAATGGCCTACAATTCCGGTTTGAAGTAAGTAAGCGACATTTTCATTTCCGTGTTCTGCTTCCATAGGAACAAAAACATCCGGAACTATTCCGCCACCGCCATAAACGATTTTACCTTTTGGTGTTTTAAATTTTAACGAATCGGCTACCTTAATACTGTCTTTTGCATAAAGCTCACCTGATTTTATACGCAATTCTGATTCTTTATAATATTCTTCGTTTCCTTTTTTGTAGGGCTTCTGAATTGATCTACCGGTTGGCGTATAATATCGGGCCACTGTTAATCGTACTGCCGATCCGTCGTTGAAATCCATTTCGCGCTGTACGAGACCTTTTCCAAAAGAACGGCGTCCAACAATAGTTCCCCGATCACTATCCTGAATCGCCCCAGCCAGAATTTCACTTGCCGAAGCACTGTTTTCATTGATTAAAACATAGACTTTTCCGGTTTCAAAACTTCCTGCTTTTGTGGCAAATGTTTTCTCTGTTGTTCCGTTTTTATTTTTTGTAAAAACAATCAGTTGTTTGTCTTTTAAAAATTCATCTGCAATAGCGATCGCTTCTTCCATATAGCCCCCGCCATTATCGCGAAGATCAATTACAAGCGACTGAATGCCTTTTTGTTTTAACCGCTCTAAACCTGTTTTAAATTCATTAAAAGTGGTTTCAGCAAAACGATTGATTTTAATGTATCCCGTATTATTTCCAATTAGCAAAGCAGCATCAACGCTTTTAATTGGAATAATATCTCTTTTGATTTTAAACGTTAATTTCTTTTGTTCAGATTTTCTAAAGACGGTGAGTTCAATTTCGGAACCTTTAATTCCTTTTAATTTAGAAAATAAACTGTCTGAAGGCAGCTTTCTGCCGTACAATTTGGTTTTTCCTGCAAACAGGATCCGGTCTCCTGATTTTAATCCCGCTTTTGCTGAAGGTCCGTTTTCGACTGGTTTTATAATCGCAACAGAATCTTTGTACATGTAAAAATTAATTCCAATTCCCACAAAATCGCCTTTCATACTTTCGGCCACTTCTGCTTGTTCGCTTGGCGGAATATAAACAGAATGCGGATCTAATTTTGACAGAATATTATCTACGGTAAGGTTTACAATAGAATCAGTATTGATGCTGTCAACATATTCATTGTTGATAAAATCAATTAACTTATTGAGTTTGGTTTTGGAGTAATTTTTAGCCAAAAACTGATCATCGACGGGAGCATTCATTAAGCTTCCGGCTACGGTTCCAAGAGCAAAGGTTGCTCCGATCACTATGGGCAGATATTTAGGATTAAATTTCATTTACTCTTCTAAAACAGGAATATGTTCGACTTCGACACCTGCTTTTATTAAAAACTGAATTCCGGAATCGTCACGATATCCGTTGTGATATACCACTCTTTTTATACCCGACTGATGTATTAATTTACTGCATTCTTTGCAAGGCGAAAGTGTTATATATAACGTTGCGCCTTCACAGGATTGCGTCGATCTTGCCACTTTAAGAATTGCATTTGCCTCGGCATGCAAAACGTCCCATCGTGTTAATCCGTCTTCGTCTTCACAGCAATTTTCAAATCCTGATGGCGTACCATTGTATCCATCAGAAATGATCATCCGGTCTTTTACGATAATGGCACCTACTTTTTTTCGTTTGCAATACGAAAGTGCTCCCCACTCCGTCGCAATTCTCAAATAAGCTTTATCGTATTTATTTAACTTTTCTGTTTTCATTTATTTATCTGTTCCAAATTGGGCTTTCGATAATCATTGGAACAACAACTCCAATAATGAAAGCCGACATTACAAGCGCCCAATCCCGTTTTGAAAAACGAAATACGGTTTGTACAATATAGGATAATACCAATACTACAAACACCACAACCAGCTGAGCCGCTTCGATCCCTAATGCAAACTCGCCTAAAGGTAGTAATTTTGAATTAGGTGACCCTCCTAAAATGGTTTTGAAATAATTAGAAAATCCAAGTCCGTGTATGATCCCAAAAAACAAGGTGACAAAGAACACTAAATTCAAACCATCATTTTTAGCTGTTTTCCCTGCTGTAAAAAGATTAAAAGTCGCTGTTATTAAAATTGTAATCGGAATTAGAAATTCAACTGTGTTCACTTTTATGGCAATAATCCCATACACTGAAAGCAATAATGCCAATGTGTGACCAATGGTAAAAACAGAAACCAATAACAAAATGCGTTTCCAGTCTTTAAACAAATAAGGGGTTGTTAATGCAATTAAAAAAAGAACGTGATCATAAGCGTGAATATCTAAAACGTGCTTTAATCCTATTTGAAAATAAATCCAAAATTCTGACATACGGGTAATACTATTAAATGATTAGGGGTTGTAAACTTACGATTTATTTTGAAAAATTACGGAAGTCCCTGTTTAAATCAACGAATAAAAATAAGTTAAATTTTATGAGAAATTTAAATTTGTTAAATTAAAATAAGATTTATCTTTGCGCAATAAAAACCGTATTAATTATGCCATTTTCAGAATTATTTGATAACGAATTCAAACAAAGAAACAGAGGTCATTTCTCTGCAATTGTGCGTGTAGCTTTTGCTGACGGACATATCAGTTCGGAAGAAAAAGACTTTTTAGACAAATTAGCTTCAAGATTAGAAATATCTGAAGATGAATACACTGAAATTCTTAAAAATCCTTTAAAATATCCAATAAACCCTCCTTACTTATACTCTCAGCGATTAGAGCGTTTGTATGATTTAGGAAGAATGATTCATGTTGACCATCATTTAGGGGACCAACAAGAAGTTATGTTAACCCGTATGGGCCTGGCATTAGGATTTACCCCGGGAAACGTAAATTATATCATTTCAAAAGCATTGTCTTTAATTGATAAAAAAGTAGATTTAGATACTTTCCTTTTCGAAATGGAAAATATGAACAAATAGTTTACAGTCTCAGTCACAGCAGACCGTTTACTAACTTAATAAATAAACCCGACAGATTTTAAAAATCTGTCGGGTTTACTTTTTATATTAAACTGAAACCTGAAATAATAAAAAAACCTAACAGGTTTTAAAAACCTGTTAGGTTCATTGTGACTATGACTGAAAAGTAAAAAACTGACTACTTATTCAGCCGCCATAAACTGCTCGGCTTTTTCTACCATATTATAACTTCCGCAGAAAAAAGGAACTCTTTGATGCAGTTCTGTTGGCTGGATTTCCATAATTCTTCCAAAACCATCTGTTGCTTTACCTCCTGCCTGTTCTGCTATAAATGCCATTGGATTACATTCGTATAATAAACGTAATTTTCCTTTTGGCGCTTTTGAACTGGTAGGATATATGTAAATGCCGCCTTTGATCATGTTTCGATGAAAATCAGAAACTAAACTTCCAATATATCTTGAAGTATAAGGCCGGTCCTCTTCTTCTCTCTGACAATATTTAATGTAATTTTTTACCCCTTGCGGAAAATGAACATAATTTCCTTCGTTTACCGAATAGATATTTCCGTTTTGAGGGAATTTCATATTTGGATGTGATAAATAAAAGGTTCCGATCGCCGGGTTCAGTGTAAATCCATTTACACCATGACCTGTTGTATACACTAACATGGTCGATGTTCCGTAGATTACATATCCTGCTGCGACCTGGTTTACTCCCGGTTGTAAAAAATCCTCGCTGGTTACCGGGGTACCAATTGGTGTAATTCTTCTAAAAACCGAAAAAATGGTCCCTACAGAAACATTCACATCAATGTTTGAAGATCCGTCAAGCGGATCCATTAAGATCACGTATTTATTATTATGACTGTTGTCGCTCCCCTGAACAGTTATAAAATCGTCGTTTTCTTCTGAAGCAATTCCACAGACAATCTCACGGTTTATTAACGTCTGGATAAATACTTCGTTTGCATACACATCTAATTTTTGCTGGTCTTCGCCCTGAATATTTTGTTCACCGGCAGCGCCAATGATATCCACTAAACCCGCTTTGTTGACTTTATAGTTCACGACCTTTGCCGCCAAACGTATAGAGTTGATAATTCGGGAAAGCTCCCCCGACGAATACTGAAATGCTTTTTGGTTCTCAATAATAAACTCTCCCAGTGTTTTATTGCGTTCTTCCATTGCTATATCGTTATAGTTTTAATTTTAAGTCACAAATATCGCTTATTTTGTGAGAATGATTTAAAAATTATTTTGTTAGTTTGCTACTATTGTATATTTGCTAATTAAAGGCAAAAAGTATCTGATAAATAAATGCTTTTTTAGCTAATAAGTGATTAATAATAGGAATTATGAATATTAGAAAAGGAAATCCAGAAGACATGAAGTCGGTTTTAGGATTAATACAGGAGCTGGCAATATTCGAAAAAGAACCGGAAGCTGTTGTAATAACTGTTGATGATTTGATACGTGATGGTTTTGGTGAAAAACCACTCTTTCATGTTTTTGTAGCAGAAATTCAGGACGAATCCAGTAACAAAGAAATAGTTGGAATCGCATTATACTATTACAGATATTCTACCTGGAAAGGAAAAACAATACATCTTGAGGATTTGATTGTAAAAGAAAAAATGCGTGGTACCGGATTAGGATCTGCCCTTTATGCCGAAATCATGAAACAGGGAAAAAAAGACAACGTGCGAAGAGTAGAATGGAATGTCCTGGACTGGAATACTCCTGCTGTGAATTTTTACAAAAATTCCGGAGCAAAAATCCTGGACGGATGGCAAGTAGTTCAAATGGACGAAAATGGAATCAATTCGTTTTTAGAAAAATAAAAAATATTCCGGCACAGATTAAAATGATTCTTACTGATTTTTTAGTCCCAAATTTCACTAATTATATTTGTCATAATTCGTGGCTAAAAGACATAGGTTTTTAAAATCCGTTTAATCTGTGGCATAAAAAAGAGGCACTGTGGTGCGCCTGTACAATCCAATGCAATTGCAATTTGAAAAATTGGTATTTATAAAAAAACAGCATATATAAAAATGAGAGTATTTAAATTTGGTGGAGCATCAGTTAAAGATGCCGATGGAATTAAAAACGTATACGACGTTTTACAAAAAGTAGGTTACGAAGATGTGATTTTGGTCGTTTCGGCGATGGGAAAAACTACAAATGCTCTTGAAGTTGTCATCAAGAATTATTTTGATAAATCGTCAGAGTTGAATTCATCTGTACAGGAAATAAAAAAATACCACAATCAAATCTTACTGGATTTATTTGAAGATGAAAAACATGCTGTTTTTACTGCTGTAAAAGCGCAGTTTTCTGAATTGGAGTATTTTCTGGCGCATAACAAATCACCAAATTACAACTTTGTTTATGATCAGATTGTGAGTTTTGGAGAGTTAATTTCGACTACGATCCTAAGTTATTATATGAATTTCAGAGGAATTCAGACACAATGGCTTGATGTTCGTAATTTTATCAAAACCAATGCCAATTACAGAGATGCCGAAGTAGACTGGGAAACAACCCAACAACTGATCAGCAAAAATGTACCGAGAAAAATATTAAACATTACACAGGGATTTTTAGGTGCTGACGAGAATAACTTTACAACCACTTTAGGTCGTGAAGGGTCTGATTATACTGCCGGAATTTTTGCTTATTGCCTAAATGCCGAAAGTGTAACGATCTGGAAAGATGTTCCTGGAGTTATGAATGCCGATCCCCGTTATTTTGAAAACGCAAGTTTATTAAACCAGATTTCGTATCGTGAAGCTATTGAATTAGCGTTTTACGGCGCAACGGTAATTCACCCAAAGACGTTACAACCGTTACAGAAAAAAGAGATTCCATTATACGTAAAATCTTTTATCAACCCTTTATTAAAAGGAACCTGTGTATCTAAAGGTGTAGATCTGGAACCACAATATCCTTGTTTTATCGTAAAAAGAGAACAGCTTTTGATTTCACTTTCATCAATAGATTTCTCTTTTATAATGGAAGAAAACATCAGCGAGATTTTTGCTTTGTTTCATGAATTCAAGATAAAAGTAAACCTGATTCAGAATTCGGCTATTAGTTTTTCTGTTTGCGTCGAAGATAAATTTGGAAATTTCAATGAACTGAACGCGATTTTATCTAAAAAATTCAAAGTCGATTATAGCGAAAATGTAACTCTCTATACTATCCGTCACTTTACAGAACAAGCAGCACAAACAGTCGAAGACAACAAAGAAGTTCTACTGAAACAAGTCAGTAGAGAAACGATGCAAATCGTGACGAAAGAATTAAACTAGATCTTTTTTATTCGTTAATTATACAATTCAAATATATTTAAAAAGGCTTCACTGGATGGTGAAGCCTTTTTAATTTCTATTCTTTCTTCAAGTCCTTAATAATCTCTTCCATCTCTTTTATCTGTAGTTCATATCGTTTTATTATTTTTCTGTAAACAGCAAACAATCCGGTTTCAGTTAAACGTTTTTTGTTCATCATATAATCACTGTCTTTGCTGACTAAATCTTCCGGGCTAATTTCAAAAATCTGGCAAATTCTAATTAAATGAATTGCCCAGGAAGCGCTTTCTCCACGTTCCATTCGCCCATATGCCGATTGAGATATGTGCAAAGAAACTGCAACCTGTTCTTGGGACCATTTTTTTGTCTTACGCAATTTAACCAGTCTATTTCCTACTATTATATTCACTTATCAAGCCTTTATTGCATCAAAAGTAAGAAAGGTTTTATTTTTATGCGAATTTCGGTTTAAAATACCCTATTATCGAATAAGACTTTTTTTTAAACCCATATATATTTGTAAGGATAATAAATCAAATAGTAACCAATAATTTAATATAATTATGAAAAAAATATTCTTTGTACTTTTCATCTTTATAGTATTCACAAGTTGTGAAGAAGATCAATATAATAAAAAAGGAACAGAAGTATCCTTAAAAAATTACAATGGGCGAGAACTATTTGAAGGTATTCTCTTCGCTAAAGGAGAAGTTGCTAATCTTCTTCAGCCCATTAGACAATCATATAGTTACTATGAGATTAATAGTATTGATGACGATTCCAAGAAAGAATTTGACAATAAAACGAATGATCTATTAAATTTTATTGAAAACGAAAATCCACATTATTTCGACGACTTCAAAAAAAACATAACTAGTAAGAATCATATTAAAATTCGAGAAACCTTAACAAGTACCTCGCAACTAATATATAATACCGCGTTAGATCTATACTTGTCAAAAACTGAAAAAACTGACTTAAAAAATCTATTATCCCAAATAGATATAAATACGTACACGAATGAGAATGGGATAATTGATAAAGAAAAATTAAAGAAGGCAATAACTCATAGTAATAATTTTTCTTTAAATCAAACAGGAAAAGGATCATGTTGGTTTGCAGGTGTAGTACTCGTTGCTGCAGCATATGTATTAGTTGTACATGCAGCAGCCGCAATGACATACGTTGCAGTTGCATGGGTTGCAGAAGCATATGCCGCAGTAGATAGAGCAAAGACTATAACCAGATATAGTGACATGCCAGATCCAAATCCATCTCATGAAATAATTACCATATATGATATCCAAGAAGAACTATTAATTGAGGCTATAGTAGATATTCCTTAAGTATACATATGAAATAAAATTTATCTCCATGAAAAAGTATCTTTACCCAACACTAATAGTTGGTTTCTGGATTATCTTCCTTAGCTATATTTTTGAGGCTAGCATTCCCATACCTAGCAATGAAACTTTCAAACGTAAGGCAACTTTTTTTAATATTATTCCACAGGGTTGGGGATTTTTCACAAGGGATCCGAGGGAAAATGAAATATGGACCTATCAAATCTTAAATAACACAGCTATAAAAGTTACACAAACAAATGGAAATCTAAATAATTTCTATGGAGCTTCAAGAAAAAACAGACTTATTAGTATAGAGTTAGGCCTATTAGTTTCTCAAATACATACTTCATCGTGGATAAATATGAAAGGTGGTAAATTAATTTTAGATAAAAAAATCCATACAGATACAATATTAAATTCACTTAATCCATGTAATATAAAAGGGAATCTTTTTATAGTTGAACAAGAAAGAGTTCCATGGGCTTGGTCAAAAAATTTGCATACTATCGTTATGCCTTATAAATATGCTAAAGTTTATGTTAAAACAAATTAAAAATTCTATAGACAATACTATAAACCAAACTTATACAGTTAACCCTTGGACTAATGTTTATGGATTATCCCGAACCTTTTTAGCTTTAAGTTTATTAGTTAATCTAATATTTACTGGACATACATATTTATTTCCTACAAATAATAACATTCAATTAAGACAACTGATATTTGATTTTGAAAAAGTAAGTATATTTTCAGTCTTAGATAAAAATATTCATTTAGCATGCATAATTAGTATCATAATCCTGCTAATGACAATAACGGGCTATTTACCACAAATTACTGGCATACTACATTGGTACATTACTTACAGTTATATGACATCATCAATACTGATAGAAGGTGGTGATCAAATTGCTGCAATACTGACTCTTTTATTGATTCCTGTTACACTAACAGATAATCGAATTAATCATTGGCATAAGCAAAGAAACTCCGATAGAAAAAAGACAAAAATGCTTATTTGGAGCATTTATTTTATAATTACATTGCAAATTTCAATAATATATTTTCATGCTGCAATTGCGAAACTTTTTTCAAAAGAATGGTTAAACGGGACAGCAACTTACTATTGGTTCACACATAATATATTTGGTGTTTCAGAATATCTTAAATTTTTAATTCAACCATTTTTATCAAATTCCTTTATTGTTGTTTCACTAACATGGGGAACTATTATTTTTGAAATAATTTTATTTGGTTGGTTATTTATGAAACGAAATCTTTGGAATTGGAAATTATTATTTTTACTAGGAGTATTATTTCATTTTTCAATTGCCTTCATACATGGGCTAATAAGCTTTATGCTTACAATGATAGGAGCATTAATCTTATATTTAATTCCAAAAAACAAAGATTTAAAACTAAAAATATGGAAACAATAATTCTTATCATTAAGAACCCTGTAGTTCTTATTTCATTACTTATAATGACAATTTTCAAATCATTCCCACCCAAGAGTATAAATTCCTGGTATGGATATCGTACCGCTAAATCAAGAACAAGCAAACCAAACTGGGATTTTGCTCAAGGATATAGTGCAAACCTTTCTTTAATATTACTATTTCCTTTATTGCTATTTCAAATCTTATTATACGCTATCTACAGCAGTACTGCATTAATTGACTTATCAATAATTACATGTTGGCTATTATCTTTTGGGATTGTTATATATAAAACCGAAAAAAAATTAAAACAAATAACGCCCGAAAAAAAATAAACATGAAACCCAAAACTAAAAAAACACGTTTTTTTATCAATTATATTTTAGGCCCTGTCTATATACTAGTAATTTTTAGGATTACTTTTTTTGAAGGCTATGAATCTTTTACGGAAAAAATTATTGCATATAAAAACGATCTTATGATGTACCTCGCATTTATACTTGCAATCATTAGCTGGATTTTCATACGGTGGGGAATGAAATTTCCAAAAAGTAACAAAGAAATCTAAAAACCATGAATAACTCAGGATTTCATCAAGATATCGATTTAGCAATTTTTTTTTTAAAATCTAAATTTTAAATGCAATACAACAACGAACCCTCAGAAGAAGAAAAAAACAATTGGAGCCAGGATCCTAATAATTGGGTTTGGGGCCTTTTCTATTATAATACAAAAGACAAAAGAATGTTTCCTCCTAAAAGAATAAAGCAGATGGGATGGACAATTAACTTTGCTAATCCAAATTCGGTTTTTCTTTGCGTTATTATGATTCTGATTTTAATGATTTTATGTGAGGCTGTAAAAAGATAATCTAATCCATTTTTTATAATTATATGTCAACTCAAAAAAAAAAATTACTCATTTTTTTAATTCTTACTCTATTATTTATTGGTTATGATCTAAATCAAATTCTTCAAAAAGAAAGTATAAAAGACATTTCATTTTTAGATTTTAGATTTTCTATTGGACCTTTTTTGACATTTATTGCTGTCTTTTTAAGCTATAAAGAAGAAATTAAAAAAAAGAAAAACACTACAAAGCAAGACGATCTATAACATTAATAAATCTACCTCGCCCTATTATTCTCCGTCTGTTCAATTTCAGCTTTCTTAAAAGTCTGTTTCTTTGAATTTCCAAAACTATAGGTTGCTATCAGTTTAAAATAATTGGTTGTATACGTTCTGTGATAATAGATTTCAGTTTGTCCTACGTCATAATTACCGGAAACCATAAAGTCATGAAAGATATCATTTGCTGTAAAATTGAGTTTTAGCGCCTCTTTAAAAAAGTTTCTTTCGATTCCTACTGTTACCGTTGAACGGCTGTTATCACTTCCCAATCCATAGCCTCTGTCTCCCAAATACCAGGCAAGAAGTTGGATTTTAAAAACATTAGGAATTGTAAATGTATTATTAGAATAAAAGTAAAATTGAGGTTTTACCGGACTAAAAACATACGAATAATAATGGTCTATTGATTTTGTTAAGTTAACACTTACCGTGTTTGTTGAGTTCCACCATTTGACATTAAAAGACCTTGAAAGTGAACTAAAAAACACATGTCCGGCTTCAAGATTTATGGCCTTTAAAATATAACTGTTTGGCGTATCTCCTCGCAAAGCAGCACCCGAAATGGGATCAATTTTATAAGTATACCCTATTTTAAAATCAAACTTTTTATACATTGTACCAATTTCAAAAGCATGTGTTTTCTCAGGAAACAAATTCGGGTTTCCTTCTATAGTGGTAAACGGATCCTGATAAATAACATACGGATTCAAAGCCTGATATCTTGGTCTTGTTATTCTGGAAACATACGATACATGCGCTTTCAAATCATCCGAAACATCAATATTCAGCAACACATTAGGAAAAAAATTGCCATAATTTTTTTTGAATTCCTGAATTCCGTCTGCTGTACTATACAAATTATAGCTCGTCCATTCGCCTCGGACGCCAAAAGAAAAATTAAACTTCTTTCCTAATGAACTTCCATAATTAAAATAAGCAGCACTGATTTTTTCAACGTATTTAAAATCACTCGAAAGTTGATCATCAAGTTCAAAGCCGTCATTTTCTGCATCAGAAATCAGGAAATCTGTTCCTGATTGCACTTTTGCATTGCTAAATTTTGCTCCGGTTTCAAGCTTTGTATTTTCATTTATCTTTTTAGAATAATCTGCCTGAATGCTTATAATATCAATTGTATTGTCAACATTATTCTTCAAATACTTTTCAGCATTTCGTTCGTCAACCAAACTATTTTCATCAATAAAATCCTTTATCGTTCCGTTATAATTAGAATACTGCGTTCCTATAAATAAAGAAGACCCCTTACTATCTGTTATGGCATTATAATTTAGATTAATAAACTGATTGAGGAGCACATCATTTTTATCAATATCAGTGGCGTAAAAACTATTTCCCATATTGTTTGTTATTGAATTTCGGCTTTCTACTACTCCACCCAAATCTTCAATATTACCGCTATAAGCTAATGAGATATAATTCTTTTCAGAAAAAGCATATTGTAATCCAAATCCAAAATTGGAATAATTATTAAATTGTCTTTGCCAGTCTGTTGTTAATACAGATTGCATATATTCATCAGGATTGGGTCTTGTTCTGGTTGTATATAACAATTCCCGGCCTTTGCCCAATTGTAGCCCGTAATTGGTTATAAATGAAAATTGGCCTTTTGTATAATTAAAATCCAGCAGTGTATTGGTGCTTATTCCGGCAAATTCTGAAACTGTAACTTGCTGGCTCGCTGTTCCTATCATACCGTTTTCGATATTTTTTTTGGTAATAATATTGATCACCGCTTTTCCTTCGGCATCATATTTTGAGGATGGATTTGAGATGACTTCTATTTTTGAAATTTGCGACACCGGAATTGCCGCGAAACGTTCGTAATTAATCAGTATTCCGTTCAGGTAAATAATCGCTTCCCCTTTTCCGAGGACGCTTATTTGTCCTTCGGCTACGATAACATTGGGAACCCGGCCCAATAACTCGTTTACAGAACTACTGGTCGAAAGTAACGTATTGGCAACATTCACATCTATATTCCCATCTGACGAGTATTTCAGTAACGCAGCCTGCCTTTTAATGACAACTTCATTTAACTCATTATGCTGATCTACAGCTTTCTCCGGAATTGTTTGTTTGGACTGACCGTTTGCTGAAACAGAATGCAGTATCAGACTGTATATAAAAATGAAAACATAAACTAGGAATCTCATAGATTTGACCATTTAAAATTTGATTTTGTTGGAGACAAAAGTCTATTCTAAATGGCCAAATGAGGTAATCGAAACAGAAATCAGGAGTACGAATTTATAAATTCACACTTCGTTTCAGGCCTGTAAAGCCTGATTCTGGTAATTTAAAGGTGTCGTTCCGGTTTGTTTTTTAAAGGCTGCAAAAAAAGTTGATTTGGAATTAAAACCTACATCATAACCTATGGATTCCAAAGTCAGTTTATCGTTTGAAGTTATGATTTTACACGCTTCATTGATCCGGAACTCATTGACAAAACTGGTAAAATTCTTGTTCAGATTGTTGTTTAAAAACTGTGATAACTGATGGCTTGAAATGTTTATTTCTTTTGCCAGATCCGGTAAAGTCAAATTGGAGTTTTTATACCATTCTTTTTCAGTCATGATCCTTTCCAGTTTTTGAGATAAAATCGCTGCTTCGGCCGAATCTATTTTTTTGCCGGCATTCTTAGGGCCATTTAGCAAAAACAAATCATCGGTTCTTTTTCGGTATAAAAGGATGGAAATAATTAAATACAGAATAAAAGAAAAAACAACCGCGCCGCTTATATAAGTTGCCGCAGAAGCGCCCATTATAGAAAGAAAATAAAAAAGGAACAGCAGGAAATTCCCCAAAAAAAGCATCCCAAACCACATTTCAGACGGAGTTGTTTGGTGTTTTCTGTTGAGGATTTTCGTCAATATTTTTTTGATCGCAAAACCGGAGAGAATTATATAAAAGAACCATTGAAAATAAATTATTCTAATCAGATAAAATCTCCAAAGTTTTGGATAGTACTCGTATGGAAATATGATACCGACGGAAATAATAACCAACCCAAAAAACAGAAGCGTAAGTTTCCAGGACTTTGGCATAACATCAACTTCTTCAACAGCTGATTTTAGAAAATAATACAAACACGGGCCTATAAAAAAACAAGCTGTGAGCCCAAACTGTAAATACATTTTGGGTAAGGCCGGATCAAAATAAACAAATACAGATTTTCCGATTCTTATGCTCAATGCAAATAAAAGGGCGCCTAAGAAATAATTGGTCAGGTATTTTTTCCTGGTAAAGAAAAAGAAATATATCCCCAAAATGATTCCGTTGAAAGCTCCTAAAGCACTAAAAAAGAATAAAAGTTCCTTACTAGTATCCATGATTTGAATTTATTATATCGAAACAAAGCTAAAAAAAATTACGGCTTTTAGGATATTTTATTCCTTTTCAAATCTTTCGTCACTTTTTGTTTCTTTTATACGTACTTAGTGAAGCTTTTTTATGCTTTCCTTTCCTTCTTCAAATCTTTAATAACCTTTTTCAATTCCTTTATCCTCTCTTCATATTGTTGGATGACCTTATCTGATAATTCGATAAGAACAGCTGTAGTCTTCATTTGCTTTTGATTCGGTTTTGACTTTTTATAATCTGTTCTCAATAATTCATCAGGAGTTATTTCAAAGATTTTGCAGATTTTTAAAATATGAATAGCCCATGAATGACTTTCACCCGTTTCCATTCTGGCGTAAGCCGATTGCGATATCTCAAGATAATCGGCCATTTCTTCCTGCGACATATTCTTGTTTTTACGAAGTGCCTTAATTTTATTTGCTACAACAATATTCATAATAAATCGGATTTTCCATACAAAAACAATAGAGGACAGTTTTGTAAATATATACTCATAAAAACCACATTATTTTTTGATAAAAATTATTCCCTCTATAATTTTTTAAAATTACCCGATAATCGAATAATACATACACTGGCAAAACAGTAACTTTAGCCTTACAAAAAAAAATAAATAATTCCTCACCATCAGCATCCAAATCTGAAAAAAAGGAGCCATTAACCCCAAAAACATATGACCGATTCAGCATTACTTCTATGCCTTCTTGTAATTATAGTAGCATTAGGTTACCGATTTAGTAAAAAACACCCCTGATTAGTTTCTATCTGCAACCCTCAAATTATTTTAACCTGCCCCTCATGAATTCAAACCATAATCCTAATGAACAACCCCAAAACGAATGGAACAACGACCCCGACAATTGGGTCTGGGGAATTTTCTATTATAATCCAAAAGACAATAGGCTGTTTCCTCCCAAAAGAATTAAAGAAATGGGATGGACGATTAATTTTGCCAATCCTAATTCTGTATTTCTGGTCATCATTCTAATTGGAATCCTGATGATCATAAGCGAATATGCCAAATAATTTAACTCAAAAACAAATCACTGCTTTTGACTAAATCAGGTATATCATGAAACTTTTTATATTCAAGTATAGTGTCGCCATTATGAGTTGTCTTTATCTGGCTTATTTTTTTTACAATTCCACCCGTGCAGACAATATGATAAAAATGGGGACTTCTATTGCTTTAGCCTTTTTTATTTCTGTCTCTATGCTGTCTCAAATAAAAAACAGAAGATAACCCATAGCAATTCGTTAATTACATAAATCCATCTTATAAAAGGCTTCCGTTTAGCAATGAAGCCTTTTATTTTATCACTTTATAATCAACGGATTAATCTCAACTCAAAAAATCCAAATCTTCTTATTTACAAGTAATTAGCTAATTTTACTACTAGCAATAGTCGGGAATTATGGAAAATGAAAACGCTCCAGGCAAAGCAACCAAAGAAAAATAGATTAACGACCGAACAATTGGGCTGGGGGAATTTTCTATTATAATCCAAAAGACAAGAGACGGTTTTCTCTAAAGAAAATAAAACAGTTGGACTGTACAACTCAATTTGCAAATCCTAATTCGGTTTTTGTATTAATTATTTTACGGTTAGTCCTTATCATTTTAGGAAGAAAAATTCATTAATCATCTATTCCGAACCATAAAACTAAAATATCCTCCATAACATTTCCCAATTATAAATACTACTTTTGATCTTTTAGAGTTAAAGTATTTATGTTGAAAAAATTACTGTTACTAACGGTTTTGATTTGGTATTCCGGGCTTCAGGCACAGGAAACGGAATCATCGTACAAAACCAAAAAAGTAATCGTAACACGGGATACAATCCATTTAGAACCATTTAGTATCAACTCCGGTTTTTTTCAGCTTTTAAACACTAAAAATGAACCAATAGATTCCAGTTTTTATACCATTAATTTTCAAAAAGGAACTTTGATTTTAAACGAAAAGCTAGGTTCAACTTCTGATACTTTAATTGTAAACTACCTTAAATACCCTGATTTCATTACCCGGGAATACAGTCTTTACAAATCAAACCAGGTGGTAACCAACGACATTGGTACTGAAAGATTATATAAAATTGACAACTCAAATACTAAAAAAGTTACTCCTTTTGACGGGCTGAATACTTCCGGAAGCATCACGCGGGGCGTTACGGTAGGAAACAATCAAAACACGGTTTTAAACTCCAATTTAGATCTTCAGATTACCGGAAAAATATCCGATAAAGTTAGCCTGCGGGCTTCACTTCAGGATAGTAATATTCCGTTGCAGGATGGCGGTTATTCGCAAAAGCTGGATCAGTTTGACAATATTTTTATGGAACTTTTCAGCGATGACTGGAACATTCGTGCCGGGGATGTTTTTTTAGAAAACAGAAAAACCCAATTTTTGAATTTCAATAAAAAGGTCCAGGGCCTCTCGACCAGTTTTAATTTTGGTACAGAAGAAAGCAAAACCAACATTTTTGCCTCGGTTGCTTTTGTAAAGGGGCAATATGCCAAAAGTACTTTTACAGGTCAGGAAGGCAATCAGGGACCTTATAAACTAAAAGGCCAAAATGGCGAATTGTATGTTTTGGTTATTTCAGGATCAGAGCGGGTTTATGTAAATGGTGTTTTGCTAAAACGGGGCGAAAACAACGATTATGTGATCGACTATAATGCCGGAGAAATCACGTTTACTTCGCTTTTTACGATTACTTCCGAAATGAGAATTAATGTAGAATATCAATATTCCGAAAGAAATTATAATCGGCTTGTCACTTACGCCGGCGCGACTCATGAGAATAAAAACTGGAGTTTTGGTGGTTATGTTTATTCTGAAAATGACATGAAAAATCAACCCCTGCAACAAAATCTGTCTAAAGAACAAGTGGGTATTTTGAGCCAGGCAGGTGATGATCCTAATTTAATGAAAGCCCCATCGGCTTACGAAGATACTTATGCAGATAATAAAATCCTGTATAAAAAAACAATGCTCAATTCCGTTGAAGTTTACGAGTATTCAAAAGATGCAACCAATGTTTTGTACAATGTAAAATTTAGTCTCGTGGGGAACAATGCGGGAAATTATATAATTCAGAACAGCAATTCAGTTGAACGCATTTATCAGTATGCCCCGCCAGTTAACGGCATTTTACAAGGAAATTATGAACCTATTGTAAATCTTGTTGCGCCCATAAAATTACAGGTGGCCACTTTTTTAGGAAAATATAATCCAAATGAAAAAACACTGGTCGATTTTGAAATTGCCATAAGCAACAACGATAAAAATTTATTCTCGAAGATTGATGATGGCGACAATAGCGGAATCGCGCTTAAAACCAATATCAAAAAACGCCTCTTTACGCGGGACTGGACTCTGGATGCTTTTGCAAATTATCAATTTGTTCAGGAAGATTTCAGATCTGTTGAGCGGCTGTATAATATTGAATTTAATCGTGACTGGAATTTAAATACCACTCTTTTAGGAAATCAAAGTTTAATTGTAACGGGTTTAAATTTTGATTTATTTGCTCAAAAGAAGACCTCAAATATTGGTTTATTCACCTATCAATTTGAGAAACTGGATTATACAGAAAGTTATTCCGGTGCCCGACATACGACAACTGCCTTGTTTAAATTGCAACACTGGACGATCGAGAATCAGGGCAGTTTTTTAAATAGCGATGCCACCACTTCGACTTCAAAATTTATTCGCAATCAAACCAGAACAAAATATCATTTTGGCAACAATTGGATTGGCGCCAGTATGCAACTTGAAAACAATCAGCAAAAAGATAAAGTCACGAATCAGTTTTCGGCTTTAAGCCAAAGATTTTCAGAATATGGGGCTTTTATTGGTCGCGGCGACAGCACAAAAGTTTTTGTTGAAATTGGATATCTGCAACGTCGAAACGACAGTTTACAAAACGGATTATTACAGCATGTAAACAATTCGCAAACCTATTACCTAAAGTCAAAATTAATTCAGAACAAAAAGACAGATTTAGCAGTTTACGCCAGTTACCGTAATTTAGATTTTACCGATTCTGCCCGAAAAAATGAGCCTTCGCTAAATTCCCGAATATTGTATAATGATCGTTTTTTTAATCAGTTCATGCAAATTGGAACCACTTATGAAACCAGTTCCGGAACGATTGCACAACAGGAATTTACGTATGTCGAAGTTCCAACCGGTCAGGGGGTTTATACCTGGAATGATTATAATGGTAATGGAATACAGGAATTGGAAGAATTTGAAATAGCGGCATTTCCGGATCAGGCACGATATGTCCGGATCTTTTTACCCAATCAGATTTACATTAAAACCAATCAGAATAAATTTTCACAATCTGTTATTTTAAATCCATTGCAATGGCAAAACGAGAAAGGCTTTAAAAAACTCGCTTCTTATTTTTACAATCAGACCTCTTTTATTATGGACCGGAAAGTAAAAAGTCAGGGCGAACGTTTAGAGCTGAACCCTTTTGATTCTTCTGAAGAAAACATCTTAGGATTAAATTCAAGTTTCAGAAATAGTTTGTATTACAACAGAGGAAAACAAAAACATTCGGTTACGTATACCTATCTCGTTAATAAGGGGAAAAATTTACTTTCTATAGGATCGCAGGATGTCAGAAACAGTTCAAATCAATTGCAATACACCCATTTGTACCAAAAAAGCTGGTTGTTTAATTTCTTTACCAAAACCATCAAAACCAATTTAGTTTCTGAAGATTTTGTCGAGAAGAATTATGATCTCAAAGGATACCAGCTGGCACCAAAAGTGAGTTATTTATTTTCGAAAAATACCAGCCTGGATTTCTTTTATGAATTTCTGAATAAGGAAAACCAGATTGGAAATTTTGAAACTCTGGTGCAAAACCGGCTTGGAACTTCGTTTTCGTTTGCAGGCGAGAAAAAGATAACCTTAAATGGTGAATTTTCTTTTTATCAGAACAAATTTAACGGTAATGAGTTTTCATCTGTTGGTTTTCAAATGCTTGAAGGGCTTCAGGCCGGGCAAAATTTAGTTTGGAAATTGCTTTTACAGAAAAACATAACACAGTTTTTGGATGTTAATTTGAATTATCAGGGTCGAAAAAGCGAGACCGGATCCGTGGTTCATACAGGAAATGTCCAACTTCGCGCTTATTTTTAACACTTTACGAAAAACCTACCAATAAATTGATTAATTTTAATTGAAATTTAAACCCGTAACCTTATGAAAAAATTATTATTACTTAGTTTTCTAGTTGTTTTCTCATCTAATTTCTATGCTCAGGAAACAACTGCAAAAGCAGCTAAGAGCAAAACCGAAGCTACTGCGAAAAAAGCAAAAGCTGACGCCGACAAGGCAAAAGCTGATGCAAAAAAAGAAGCGGCAAAATCTAAAAAAGCGGCAGATAAAGCTACCGAAGCATCAGCAAAAGCCAAAAAAGAAACGTCAGATGCTGCCAAAAAAACAGCAGACAAAGAAGCTACTAAGGCAAAAAGCGATGCTGCCAAAGCAAAAAAAACAGCAGCCAAAGCTGATGAAACTGCAAAAAGCGTGACAAAAGAGGCAACGGCAACTAAAAAGTCAGCTACTAAAACTGTAAAAGAAACCAATGAAAAAGCGCCAAAAGTAGCCGATAAAGTTACCGGAGAATACAACGGAAAAAAAGTATATACCGGACCAAAAGGCGGAAAATACTACATCAATAAAAACGGAAACAAAACATACATTCAGGATTAAAACGAATCGAATGTGATAGAAAAGGAACTACTCCAATAGTTCCTTTTTTTTTGCCACATCTTTAAAACAACCGATTATCAGTTAACATATAAGTAACCTTACACACCAATCCTTATTTTTATCCAACTCTTTTAACGGATTATCTGGCCTGAACCCCAATATAGAGTTAATAATTTAGTAATATGTGCGAAATAACATAAAAAACATATTTCTTTATCTTCGTTTTCAAAAAGCGTTAAACTATGAGCATTGACTATTCTGCGAACAAAACAATTTTAGTTGCTCCATTAAACTGGGGGTTAGGCCATGCCACAAGATGTATCCCGATTATAAAAGCGCTTCAGGAAAACAATTATATTCCGATAATAGCTTCTGATGGTGTTGCATTGGCATTATTGCGAAAAGAATTCCCTTATATTCAATGTCTGGAACTGCCTTCGTATCATATTGAATACGCGAAGAATGGCAAAAATTTTAAGTGGAAACTGATTAAGAATCTGCCTAAAATGATCGTGGCTATTTTAGACGAAAAAAAAATAGTGAAAAGCTGGATCAAAAAACATGGTATTGATGGAATCATTTCAGATAACCGACTGGGTGTTTTCAGCAAAAAAGTTCCCTCTGTGTTTATGACACATCAATTGAACGTGATGACCGGAAATACAACCTGGTTTACCAGTAAATGTCATCAGCATATTATAAAAAAATATACCGAATGCTGGGTTCCGGATACCAATGAAAAAACAAATCTAACGGGTGAACTCGGACATCTTAAAACGGATCATCTTAATTTAAAATACATTGGTCCTTTGAGCAGAATGCGCAAAAAAGAGACTCCTAAATTATATGATTTGATGATTATTTTATCCGGTCCTGAACCGCAGCGTACCTATCTGGATGAAAAATTACAAAAAGAGGTGGCTCATTATAAAGGTAAAGTTGTTTTTGTACAGGGTATTGTAGAGAAAACACAAACCAAGTGGCAGGCCGGAAATGTTACCTATTACAACTTTATGAACTCAAAACAATTAGAACAAACTTTTAATGAAAGTGATTTTGTTTTGTGTCGTTCCGGTTATACAACTGTAATGGACTTAGCAAAACTGGGTAAAAAAGCTTTTTTTATTCCAACTCCGGGGCAATACGAGCAGGAATACTTAGCCATAAAACTTCAGGAAGAAAATTTGGTACCGTATGCCCTGCAAGACGACTTTACCATTGAAGATCTTTCAAAAGTAAAGTCGTTTAAAGGTCTGACTCAATTTAACGATACTATAGACTGGGATGCTCTGTTTACCGTTTTTGAAGATTAGCCTTAAAAATTAAACTGTGCCTGTAACCTCAGCAAATTTCCTTGCTGACGGTTGACAGGAAGCGCACTGTCCTCAAAAGTACGGTCGGCAATTACATATTCGGCTGTAAATTCAAACGCTTTAAACGGTTGCCATTCTATACCAATTTCATAATCTCTCACAACATAACTTCTGGCATCTTTTTCATATTTTTTACCTCCGTCATAATATTGAAATTTAGCAAAAGGATATATATGCTGCTTTTTGATATCTAATTTATAGTTCAGTAATACATAACCACCATTTAAATCAGTTTCATCAACTGTATTGGTAAGTGTATTGTAACGGGGTCCTCTACCCACATTATATTCGGTTTGAATCCCGAAAGGTCTTGGATACAAAACAAAAGTTGCCCCTACTCTCTGGTCTTTCACATATTGCGGATCATCTACTTTTACTCCCGGTGAAATTTCACCCGTAAAAGCCCATTTTCCGGTATAAGCCTGAATTCCAGGTTCGATAATCTGACTTCCAATTACAAAAGGATAGGTTACTCTGGCAACCACATTTAAATCTCTGTTGCCATCTAATTTATTGGCGATTTGTCCATTGTAAACTCCAAAAGCAAAAACCCCAAAATCGCCTGAACCTTTATAACCGTCTTTAACCAACATCGCAAAACGTTCTCTGATTTCGGCCGGTGCCCAATAAAAAAACAATCCTAAATCACGTTCGTTTAATATGGCACTATTCATGGCATCGTTACGATCTAAGGCCAGTCGCTGAGAACTGGACTGCATGTTTTCAAAACCGTACGGAATTTTACTTTGCCCTACACGAACGCGATATTCCTTTTTCTTATCAAAAGAAAGATCAAAATACAAATCCCGGATCTGAACAAAATTCTGGATTCCGGTACTTGGTGAACTGGCAAAATCGGGTTGAAAATAGAAAAACACATTGGGATGGACCTGTCCGGAAAAGACTAAACGTGCACGACGAATAAAAAGTCCGTTGTTGGATTTAGCATCCGGATCTGTAGAAGTTGTTCCCCAGGATTTATCACATTGTTCGCACGAAACTTTATCATTTGTAGAAAACAAACCGTTGTATCGTATTTGTGCATAACCCCTTAAAGAGATTCTGTCGTACCAGTGTTCTTCACCACTAACACCAGATTTAGTATCCGGCAGTTTCGCCTTGTTGATCGAATCTAAAATACGCATTACTTCGTTTTTTACATCCTGTTTATTTAAATCCTGAGCATTTGCTGCAAAATTGATCAGCAATAAAGCGGCAACTAATTTTCTTTTTATCATCCTTTCTCTAATTCCCTTAATTTCAGGGTACAAAGATGTATCACCAATGTTAAGAAATCATTAACAAGATGTTACTATAATAAAAATTTATTGTTATGCACTTTTCATTAAAGTTGATTAATTGTTAAAACGCTCTGTTTTAAGGCCTTTTACGTAAATCAACTTACAATTACTTAACGTCTGCTTTTATGGCTTTATGTGCTTTTTCGAGTGTAAAGGAGAATTCAGAACCAATTCCGAACTCACTTTCTACATATACTTTTTCTTTATGAGCTTCAATAATATGTTTTACGATTGCCAAACCTAAACCGGAACCTCCTTCAGAACGGGTTCCGCTTTTGTCTACACGGTAAAAACGTTCAAAAAGTCTTGGAATATTTTGTTTTTCAACACCTTCTCCGTTATCACTAATACGGATTAAGACTTTTTTCTTGGTTAAATTAACTACGCCAACTTCGGTTAAACCACCTTCTTTACCATATTTAATAGAGTTCACAATCAGGTTTTCCAGTACTTGCTGAATTCTGTCCTGATCTCCGCGAATGATAACCGACTGCACATTTTTGCTTTCAAAAGCCAGTTTGATCTTCTTTTTATCAGCTTTCATTTCTAATAAATCAAATACATTCTGAATAAGCTCAACAATATTAAAATCAGTCATATTCAAATCCAGATCCCCCGATTCTAATTTGGTGATCATATCTAAATCTTCCACAATGTAAATTAATCGTTCTACTCCTTTTTCGGCACGCTTCAGGTATTTTTTTCGAATCGTTTTATCGTCCATTGCACCGTCCAGCAAAGTCGAAACATAGCCCTGAACAGTAAACAAAGGCGTTTTAAGTTCATGTGAAACGTTTCCTAAAAACTCTCTTCGGTACTGTTCTCGGATTTCAAGCATTTCAATCTCCAGTTTTTTATCCGTAGCAAACTTCTTCACTTCGCGTGAAAGTGTTTCCATGTCTGTGGTTATAGGCTGATTGATCAGGGTAGTAGATTCCAGTAACGAAACCTCATCGTAGATTTTCTTCACCCTTCTGTAAATAAAACGCTCTACACGGTATTGCAGAACTAAAAAAGAAAAAATATAAATGGATATAAGAAAGATTATCCCAAATGCGATTTGATGATTTAATTGATTTTTATAGAATAAGTGCATCAATATCAGTACAAATCCAGTCGCAAAAAGACTGATGTATAATGCCGACTTTACAGCAAATTTGTATGTTTTTTTAAAATTAATTTTCATTGATAGTATTGAACCATTAAGAGATTAAGAAAAATTAAGTTTCTCTTTTGAGTTAATGAATTTCTCTTAAATTAACATTTGAACCCAAAGCAAAGTTAATTCAAAAACCATATAAGCAATTAAAGCTCATACGATCTTTAACTACTTATATGGTCTGTTTTTTTTTAATATTTTAAAAAAATTGAATCCGTTTTAATCTAAAAAATTGCTTAGGATCTTAGTCCCTTAGCAACTTAGTATCTTAAAAAATTAAACTTCAAATTTATAACCAACTCCTTTGATGGTTTTAAAAAGGTCTTCTCCTATTTTTTCGCGTAGTTTTCTGATATGAACATCGATTGTTCTGCCTCCTACTACCACTTCATTGCCCCAGACTTTATCCAGGATTTCGTCTCTTTTAAAAACTTTACCTGGTTTCGAAGCTAATAAATAAAATAATTCGAATTCTTTTCTTGGCAAAGCAATTTCAACATTGCCTTTAATGATCTTATATTCCTCGCGGTTAATCTCGATTCCACCTACATTTAAGGTATCACTAACCACTTCTTGTTCTTTTAACCTTCTTAACAAAGCCTTTACTTTGCTAACCAATAATTTTGGTTTTATTGGTTTGGTAATATAATCATCTGCACCTGCATCAAAACCAGCAACTTGTGAGTAATCTTCGCTTCTGGCCGTTAAGAATGTTATGATAACATTATTTAATTCAGGAATTTTTCTGATGTGTTCGCAGGCTTCCATTCCATCCATTTCTGCCATCATTACATCCATAATAATTAGGTCCGGTAATTCTTTCTGAGCCTTTGCTATTGCTTCTTTTCCATTAGAAGCCGTTACAATTTGATAGCCTTCCTGAGCAAGGTTATAGCCAACGATTTCTAAGATATCTGGTTCATCGTCAACTAATAAAATCTTGGTTTGTGTTTTTTTCATAAATAGCAAAAATTGAGATTTTTACATCAAATTTTCTTTATTATACATTCGATGTTTTTTATTTCACAGCGTAAATATACTAACAAAATAACCGTTAAAAATTGCGGTTAACGGTAATTTAATCTGGTAACAATTTGATAATCTACAAGACACAAAAACATAACAAGTACCTAACATGGACTTTACACGGCGTTTCTTTCTTTGCACAAAAATAAATCAAACACAACACACAAATGAAATTCAATTTAAAATTTCTACTTATCACACTATTTATTTGTACGATTTCGGTCGCGCAAAACAAAGGTACGATTTCTGGTGTATTAACCGACAAAGAAACCAACAATCAGCCTTTACCTTTCGCAAATGTTTTAGTAAAAGGGACTAACACAAGCGCGAACACTGACATTGACGGAAAATATTCATTGAGTATAAATCCGGGAAATTATATTATTATTTTTAGTTTCGTTGGATATGAATCTGTAGAACAACCTGTAACGGTTAAAGCAAACGAAACAATTACTGTTAACAAGGTACTTTCATCAGGAAGTTTTACTTTAAAAGATGTTGTGGTAAAATCTACTGCAAACAAAGAAAAAGAAACCGCATTATTATTAGATCAAAAAAATGCTGTGGTAATCAAACAAAGTATTGGTGCACAGGAAATGTCCCGAAAAGGAGTTAGCGATGTCGAAGAAGGTTTGACAAAGATAACAGGAATCACAAAAGTAGAAGGAAGAGGATTATTCGTAAGAGGGTTAGAAGATCGTTACAACAGTCTTTTACTGAATGACCTGGCTGTTCCATCGAACAATCCATTTAAGAAAATCATTCCTTTAGATATTTTTCCAACCGATATTGTAAGTGTTTTAGAAACATACAAGACTTTCAATACCAATTTATACGGCGATTTTGCCGGAGCTACTTTTAACATAGTAACAACTGCCACTGGAAAAAGTCAAACGAAAATTAATTTTGGAGCTGGTTATACAATCAATAACAACCTAAAAAAGTTCCTTATTTCTCAAGACGCGACTTCAACATCTGATTTTTTCGGATTTTCAGGTAACGAAAGGGATTTACCATCTGCATTGACTAAAACTCCAAGTAACCAAACATTAACTGCAGACCAGGCGGCAAACGGATTTGGTTCAGGGTTTGACGTTAAAAGCGATGTATCGCCTTTAAATACAAGTTTTGGAATTACTCATTCAGAAAAATTCAATGTAGGCAAAAAAGATAATGTATTTCAATATTTGATATCACTTAACTATGATAATAAATTTCAAATTAGAAGTGGGGCCGATAGAATTTTCAATACTGCACAAGGAAACTATGACAATGATTTAGTGACAACACAATATAAATTTATCACAAACTCATCTGCATTACTAGGTTTGACTTATAAAACAAAAAGACTTTCTCTTACATCAAACACTACCTATCTAAAATCGACTGAAAATTTAATACAAGATCAGTTAGGTTATACGAATTCTAATGCAGCCCAGACAAATGGTTTTATCAGAATGAACCAATTGCAGGAATCGACTTTTTTAAACACACAATTGTTTGGTAATTATAAAATAACTGAAGATGAAAGACACACTATAAAATCTGGTATCTCATTCTCTACAACACAATACGAACTTCCAGACAGAAAATCTTTCAAAGGTATTAAGATGGATGACAATACAACTTCAATATCATATACGGGGAATAGTTTAACTAGACAATATCTTGATTTTAAAGGCGATCAACATATCTCTGGTTTACTGGAATACGGTTGGAAATTTGGAAATGAAGACCTAAGCAAATCGCATAAGCTTACAGCAGGATATAGCGGTTATATGAACAAAATGGGATCTGAATTTAGATTTTTAGTATCACAAAATCTAAACTCAAACAGTGCTACTTTCCCAACCAATACCCCTGATGCTACTTTAAATAACGAAATTTCAAACAACAATTTCACTTACAGAGAAGGAACAAACTCAACTTACAAAGCAATGTTGGAAGAGTTTATTAACGCCGGATACTTAGACTTAGCCTTAAAATTCTCAGAAAAAATCGAATTAAATGTAGGCGCAAGAGTTGAACAGACCCACAGAGAAACAAAATACAAGTCAACAGGAAGTTTTGAAGATCCATATCAAAAAATCATTAATGACAAGACAGATATTTTGCCGTCTTTAAACACAAAATATATTTTAAATGAGAATTCAAACTTACGTTTTGCAGCCTCAAAAACAATTACAAGACCTGTAATCATGGAGTCTTATCCTCTAGAATTTGTAAATCCGGATGGTACTATAGAAAGAGGTAATGAATTTTTGACTAATAGTGCTAATTATAACTTTGATTTGAAATACGAATTGTTCCCAACGAATAAGGAATTAATTTCTGCTACAATTTTCACTAAAATGATAGATAACCCTATCGAAAGATTATTCACAAACTCAGCAGGAAGTGGTGGACAAATTATAACATACGGTAATTCTAATAAAGCTTTATTGTATGGTGCTGAATTTGAGTTCTTATTTCAATTAGAAAGAATTTCAAAATCATTATCTAATTTCTCTCTAGGTGCTAATGCAGCATTAATGGATACAAAAGTAACTATTGAAAAAACTTTTGAAAACGGAGTTAATAATCCTGAAACGATTGCCGTTGATGATAATCCATCCCGAAAACTACAAGGAGCGTCTCCTTGGATATTAAATGCTGATCTTAGATACGATTCTGAATTTAGTGAAAAATGGAAAAGCTCTATGACTATGGTATACAATGTTTACAGCAAACGAATCTATGCCGTAGGTACAAATGGTCTGGATAATTATTACGAAATGCCGTTTGGTAAACTTGACTTTATCTGGCAAAACAAAATTTCAGACAAATTTGATGTTAAACTTTCTGTAGACAACCTATTAAACCCATCTTATAAAATAGAAATGGGTGCCAATAGCAGAATTCCAATAACCGAAAGTGATTTAACGGTAAGAGAATACAAAAAAGGAGTTGGTTTCTCTATGAATGTATCTTATACATTTTAAAAAAAACTTAACAATTACAAAACACAAGCTTAAAGAACGAGTGATGATTTGATAACATTCTCTTAAATAGATTAGAAGAGACTCGGATTAAATTTGTTGGAGAATAAAAATAAAACACAAAAAATAAAACTTATGAAAAAATTAGTATTCTGCTTAGCAGTTTTAGGAAGTATCTTTACAGGATGTTCAAGTGACAGTGGAGATGATACGCCGGTAAAACAACCAGTAACCGGAGAAATATCTTCAAATATTACAGCAAATAAAACTTATGCTTACGGTAACTATACATTAAAAGGGATGATCAAAGTTAACAGTGGCGTAACGCTTACTTTTGAGCCTGGTTGTACAATTACTTGTGATAAATCTACAGGAGAAAATGGTCTTATTATATTAAACGGAGGAAAACTAATTGCTAACGGTACAGCAGATTCTCCAATCGTTTTCACTGAAAAATCAAAAATCGGAGGTTCTTGGGCTGGTATTATCATGTACGGAGATGCTCCAATTGTAAATTCAGCAACTGCTCCTGCTCCACAAACAGCAGTGTCAGAAGATGGTTTAAATTTAACTTACGGAGGTTCAAATGCAGCACACAATGGAGGTTCATTGAAATATGTAAGAGTTGAATATGCCGGACAAGTAATCACAACTAACAGTAAAGAAAATAACGGATTTTCATTCTATTCTGTTGGATCAGGAACTGTATTAGAAAACCTGGTTGCTTACAAAGGTAACGATGATGGTTTTGAATTTTACGGAGGAACAGTAAGTTTGAAAAACTCAATCTCTTACGGTAACAGTGATGACTCTTTTGACTGGCAAGATGGATGGAGAGGTCAAGACAACACAAACTGGTATGCATACCAAACAGGAGTTGCTAACTACGGTTTAGAAGTAGAATCTAAAAGTGTTGACAATGCATTCTGGCCAAAAGTTACTAACATCACTCTTAAAAGAGCTGCTGGTACAACTACAGAAGCACAAAGTGAAATTCAATTGGATGCTATCCAATTTAAAAAAGAAGGAAATGGTGATTACAGCAACATCGTAATTGATGGTTACGGTAGCCAAACTACTCCAACTGCTTACAATGGTGGTGTGATTCAAATATTAGACAAAGCTACTTATGATCACCAGGTTGCCGGAGGAAAAATCAAATTAAACAATGTAAGAATCACTAACTCTCCTATTACTTTCATTTCAGGAGTTCCTGCTTCATTCACAGTAACTGCAGCTAGTTTTGTTCCTGCTTCAAACTGGACAATCAGTACTACTGCTACCGGAGCTGTTTTAACTCCTGGTGCATGGTCTACAGTTGATGGTGTTAGCTTAATTAAATAAGAATACCACATATAAATGTTAAAAACATCCTAAAATTTTAGGATGTTTTTTTTTGGCGTAATTTTTGTAATTTTTTTTGTATATTTACGGTAATCAAAATAACGCGATGGCAAAAAACTACTTTTATATTACATTCTTATTGGCTTTTTTCTTTACTGTAAGTGTTTCAGCACAAGACAGTAAGCAATTACCAAAACCTCAGGAGTCTACTACTATTGAGGGTCTAAGCTTGTACCCTAATCCGGTTACGAACGGAAAAGTATTTATCTCATCTAAAAATGATTTAGAGAAAGAGATTATTATTTTTGACGTTTTAGGTAAAAAAGTACTTCAAACACATATCAGTTCAAGAGAATTAAACGTCTCAGATTTAGTTCCCGGCGTTTATATCATCAAAATAAGTGAAGAAAATGCTTCCGCAACACGAAAGCTCATTATTCGATAAACATTAAGAATATAAAAAAAAGCCTCAGGAAAACCCCTGAGGCTTTTTTTTGCTTCAATTTATTTTTTTTTAACAAGATTAATATTAACTATTACTTAACTTAAAGATTGACTTAAAAATACAGGTTTTTTTATTTTTATATAAGAATTTTTTTATAAACCTTAAAAAACCCTTAAAATGAAAATCAAAAAAATTATTCTAAGCTTGCTGACATTGTGCATGGTATTTTCCTGTGAAGACAGTGAAACCGACTCAAACCTTAGCTCAAAATCGGCCATTCATGATTCACCGGTTGTACAAAACCTACTCAAATTAGGCTACAAAATTGAAGATATTAAAGAAACTGAAGATTTCTATTTAGTACAGGGAGATTTAATTTTTTCTAAAAATTTAAATGATTATAAAAAAGGCGAAACCAACAGGCATGCCTCATCAAATAATTTGGTATCACAACAATATCGTGTAATTACTGTTGGAATTGATAGTTCTATTCCTCAAAGCGGGAAAAATGATTGGCGTAGTGCTATTACATCAGCAATGAGTAAGTGGTCTGATTTATCAGGAAATTCAATAGCATTTGTCCGTTCTTACGATCCAAATCCGGACATTTTAATCAAAAGCGATAACAATGCGTTAGGTTCTAATGTTATCGCTGCGGCTGGATTCCCGCTTTCAAATGGAAAAGCGTTCAATGAAATTTTGATTAATTTTGATTTTTACAACAATCTAACGGTATCAGAAAACTCTAAAATATACAATATGGTTCATGAACTTGGCCATTGTATTGGTTTTAGACATACAAACTGGGAAGGAGAAGGTCTTTACGATCAATACGGAAATCTTATTGGAGCAAACTATATCCCGAATACCCCTTCACAAGACGCAAATTCTGTTATGAATGGAGGAACAGCCCTGAACTCATGGAATGGTTTTTCGTCTTATGATGTAACAGCTGTTAATTATTTATACCCTGGCTTAGCTTGCAACAGTCGCCTTAGCGGACCAGCAGAAGGCACCTGTGCCTATGACAGATACAATGACCCAATACGATATAACGTATATACAATAGGAACAAAACAGACTGTTTTTGATGAAAGCAATACAAGCTGGCAAGTTTCAGGCAATTCGTTAGAAATAGTTTATACCTCCAGCAGCGCCTGCGAAGTAAGAGTAAAAGCCAATAACACCACATGGCCAGCCACAGGAATTATTACGAAAACATCTGGCGCGGCAGGCTGCATTACAACTTACAATGTATCGTTGGGCAATTGCATAAATTATTCCTATTCAGATTAAAAATAAAATCATTTACAAGATAAAATCAAAAGCTCCACATGGAGCTTTTTCGTTTTCAGCAAAATCAGGGCCTACCGTGTACTTTTAAAACATTAAAAACCAAAAGAAACTTCTAAAAAACTTAGCCCAGATTAAGCATACTGAAAACCGGTGCTCAGACTAAAAACTATTTACAATTATACTTACCTTTGCACAAAAAAAGTTTTGATTACAGCCAACGATATATTTACGATTTCGAGTCAGAAACAATTTGAAAAAACAGCTTTAAAAGTCTTTCGTTTTCAGCATGAGAATAATTCTGTTTACCGTGACTTCTGTGATTTTTTAAAAGTAAATCCGCAACAGGTAAAATCACTGGCACAAATTCCTTTCTTGCCTATTCAGTTTTTTAAAAGCCATAATGTAGTTTCCAATAACGATCCTGCACAGGTTACTTTTACCAGCAGCGGAACTACCGGAATGATTACCAGCAGACATATTGTAACCGATGTTTCCCTATATGAAGAAAGTTATCGCAAAGGATTTTCTCAGTTTTATGGCAATATAGAAGATTATGTTGTTTTAGCTCTTTTGCCGTCTTATCTGGAACGTAATGGCTCTTCATTAATCTATATGGTCGAAGACCTGATAAAACTATCCAATCAGCCTGAGAGCGGCTTTTATTTACACAATCACGACGACTTAATAAAAAAGTTAACAGCTTTAGATGAATCCGGGCAAAATGTCATTTTAATCGGAGTTACTTATGCCTTACTAGATTTGATTGAAAAACATCAATTCAATCTTCAGCATACTATTATTATGGAAACCGGCGGAATGAAAGGCCGACGTAAAGAAATGATTCGTGAAGAATTGCATGACCAGCTTTGCAAAGGTTTTGGCGTAAATGCCGTTCACTCTGAATATGGCATGACCGAACTTCTGGGACAAGCATATTCTTTAGGCGAAGGTGTTTTTGAATGTCCGTCCTGGATGCACATTTTAGTGCGCGATCCGGAGGATGCATTAACGTATGTAAAAAATGGAAAAACAGGCGGAATCAATGTTATAGATTTAGCCAACATCAATTCATGTTCATTTATCGCTACGCAGGATTTAGGCAAAAAAAATCCCAACAACTCTTTCGAGGTATTGGGACGTTTTGATAATTCTGATATTCGCGGTTGTAACTTAATGGTGTTATAATCACAAAAAATTACTTAGTCATTCTCTACATTGATCACAAAATATTTTTTCTTTTTACCAAATTGAACTAAAATATACTTATCAAAAAATACATCCTTTAAAGTCAACAAGGTCTCAACCTGAACTTTTTCTTTATTAATAGAAACCGCATTACTTGAAAGCGCTTTTCTGGCCTCGCCTCGCGAGGTAAAAACACCGGTCATGTCTGACAATGCAACTACAATATCCAAACCATTCATTACATCAGATTTTTTAATTACCGGCTGATCGAATTCAGAAAAAATGTCTAAGAAAAACGCTTCTCCTTCATTTTTTAAACTTTCAATAGTAAAATTTGAAAAAACAAACTCAGACTTTCTAATGGCATCTTCAAGCGCCTCTTCTCCATGAACAAAAATTGTAATTTGTTCTGCTAACTTTTTTTGCAAAATTCGCACATGAGGAGCCTCTTTATGCTCTACAATCAATGCCTCAATAATTTCTTTATCCAGAAAAGTAAAAATCTTAATATATTTTTCAGCATCAACATCAGTTGTTCTTACCCAAAATTGGTAAAAATTATATACCGAAGTCTTATCTGCATCCAGCCAGACATTTCCTCCTTCAGATTTTCCGAATTTTGATCCGTCTGCTTTTGTAATTAATGGCGTTGTCAGGGCAAAAGCTTTAGCACCTTCGCCTCCCATTCTGCGTACTAATTCTGTACCTGTGGTGATATTTCCCCATTGGTCAGAACCTCCCATTTGCAAAACGCAATTGTTATTTTTATATAAATGATAAAAATCGTAACCCTGAATTAACTGATACGTAAACTCTGTAAAAGACATTCCTTCGCCTTCTCCGGCAAATCTCTTTTTAACAGAATCCTTCGCCATCATGTAATTTACGGTGATACGTTTTCCAACTTCACGTGCAAAATCAATAAACGAAAATTCTTTCATCCAGTCATAGTTATTTACCATAACCGGGGCATTTGCATCTTTTGAATTAAAATCTAAGAAACGGGATAAAACACTTTTGATTCCTGCAACGTTTTTAGCCAAAGTTTCTTCGTTCAGCAGATTTCTTTCATCAGATTTCCCCGATGGATCACCAATCATTCCGGTTGCACCCCCTACCAAAGCGATAGGCTGATGACCAAAATTCTTTAAATGAACCAATAAAATAATCTGAACCATACTACCAATATGTAGTGAATCTGCCGTTGGATCAAAACCTATATACGCTGTTGTTACTTCTTTCAGCAATTGTTCTTCCGTTCCTGGCATGCTGTCATGGTATAACCCGCGCCACTTTAATTCTTCAACTAGGTTCTTCATTTTTAAAATAATTTGTGCAAATGTAATCAATGTCAATATCAAAATCAAAAAGCAATGGTAATATCAGTGCCAACAACAACACCAAAAAACAATTTCACCTTTAAAAAATCAATTTCAAGACAAGAAAAACCTTTGCAACTTTGAGCCTTTGTATCTTTGCACCTTTAAAAGCAAAAAGTTATCTTTACAAAATGGTATTAGTAACTGGAGGAACAGGTTTAGTCGGCTCGCATTTATTGCTTCATTTAATTGAAAATGGAGAAAACGTCCGGGCTGTTTACCGCAACCCAAATAACATTCAAAAAACAAAAACGGTTTTTGAATTGTATCAAAAAGGAGGCTTATTTGAAAAAATCAACTGGCTTGAAGCCGACATTCTGGATGTTCCTTCGTTAGAAATAGCTTTTGACAACATTGACTACGTTTACCATTGTGCTGCTTTAATTTCATTTGATCCCAAAGATGAAGATGCCCTTCGAAAAACCAATATTGAAGGAACAGCGAATATGGTTAACTTTTCTATTGCGAGAGGCATAAAGAAATTTTGCTTTGTAAGCTCTATAGCAGCTTTAGGCGACCTGGCTTCACATGAAACTTATATCACCGAAGAAACAGACTGGAATCCGGAGAAACCCCATAGTGATTATGCCATTTCTAAGTATGGTGCCGAAATGGAGGTTTGGCGGGGACTTCAGGAGGGTTTAGATGTGATCATTTTAAATCCGGGAGTCATATTAGGACCAATTCCAAAAACAAAAATTTGCGAACAGGGAAGTGCAGAACTCTACCAAAAAGTGGCAAACGGACTTTCGTTTTATACGCTTGGAAACACTGGCTTTATTGCTATAAACGATGTGGTAAAAATTGCTTTTGAGCTAATGAAAAGCGACATTAAAAACGAACGTTTTACATTGATTGCCGACAATATTGTTTTTAGGGATATCCTGAATACCATTGCCGATACTTTAAAAGTAAAAAGACCAGGCATTCACGCAAAGCCCTTATTCATGAATTTCCTTTGGATTGCTGACGGGATATTCTCTACTTTATTTTTTCAAAAAAGACGCCTTACAAAAGCAACCGCCAAAGCTTCTTATTCCAAAAACCTGTATACGAATGAAAAGATAAAAACCGCTCTTGGAACGGTTTTTCTGGATGTGCATCAATACATAAAAGACGTTTCGAAGTTGTAAACTACCTGTCTAATGGCTGCTGTCTGTTTATTGCATCAATTTCTGCCTGTGTCAAAGGTTTCTTAACCGCATCTTTAACAGTGTCTTTCCCTTTCTTTTTAGCTGCTTTTGCTGCTTTTTTCTCTTCTATTTTTACTATTGAATCTGTTGCTCTCTGTTTGATAGCCAGCCGTTTTCCAATTTCGTCAAACATATCTTTATAACTTTCATAATCAGTAGCATAGTATTTATTGCTTTCTGCAAATTGCAAGCTGTCGACTTTGTATTTTTTTAAAATAAACTTCGTAGGATTTGTTTCATTTGAATCTAAAGAGATTGGATTTTGATATTTCATGGCTTCCAAAAGCGATAAATCATACATAATATCAATCATTTTTCCTTTCTCAATAAGTTTTGCAGGTTGTTTGACCAACTCTTTTTTACAACTTACAGAAAGAAACAAAACCAATACTATTACTACACAATTTCTCATTTCAGTTTTTTATCTATCAAACAATAATCGTTTTCCTGCACGAATGTCTTTTACCTTAAAGTTATTATACACCATTTCGCCATTTACAAAAGTATGTGTAATTCTCGATTTAAAGGTATAATTTTCAAAAGGGGACCATCCGCATTTCGCCAGAATATTTTCCGGCTTAACACTCCAGGGTAAGCTTGGGTTCACTATTACTAAATCGGCAAAATAGCCTTCTTTTACAAAACCTCTTTTTTCGATTTTAAAAATTTTTGCCGGATTGTGGCACATTTTTTCTACGATTTTCTCCACCGAAATTTTTCCCTGATGATGCGCCTCAAACATTGCGACAACAGCATGTTGCACCAACGGACCTCCGGACGATGCGTTTAAATAGGATTGCATTTTTTCTTCTTTGGTATGGGGCGCATGATCTGTAGCAATTACATCAATACGTCCGTCATTCAAAGCTTTCCAAAGTTCCGCTCTGTCTTCAGCCGTCTTCACCGCAGGATTCCATTTAATGAAATTCCCTTTTGTTTTGTAATCTTCATCAGTAAACCAAAGGTGATGTACACAAACTTCTGCTGTAATTTTTTTGTCTTCTAATGGAATTTTATTGGTAAACAACTCCATTTCTTTTGCTGTCGAAAGGTGAAAAATATGCAAACGTGCTCCCGTTTTTTTAGCCAAAGCAACCGCCTTTGAAGATGAAATATAACAAGCCTCAGCACTACGGATCAGGTTATGCGCCGTTACCGGAACATCTTCGCCGTATTTTTCTTTAAACTCTGCAAGGTTATTTTTAATGGTCGTTTCATCTTCACAATGTACTGCAATTAACATAGGCGTACTTGAAAATATTTTTTCTAAAGTTGCTTCGTTATCTACCAGCATATTTCCTGTTGACGAACCCAGAAAAATCTTGATTCCGGCAACATTTTTTGGATTTGTTTTTAAAACTTCTTCCAGATTATCATTGGTTGCTCCCATCATAAACGAATAATTCGCAAATGATTTTACGGCTGCAATTTGATATTTATCTTCAAGGATCTCCTGAGTTACAGCATTTGGAACTGTGTTAGGCTGCTCGATAAAAGAGGTAATTCCCCCTGCAACTGCCGCTCTTGATTCTGATTCTATATCACCTTTATATGTTAATCCCGGTTCTCTAAAATGAACCTGATCATCGATTGCTCCGGGAATTAAATAACTTCCTTCGGCATCTATCACTTTACAATCGGATGTTTTTAAGCTAATGCTGTCAGAAACCTCGACAATTAAGTCGTTTTCAATCAAAACATCACCTTCAAAAATAGATCCTTCGTTTACAATCTTAGCATTTTTTATTAAAATCCTGTTCATCTTCATTACTTTATAATGTATTGACTAATTTTTTTAATCGAAGTGAAATTACACCCAGAATAGCTTCTTTGATAATGGCATTGCTCATTTTCGAAACACCTTTTGTTCTGTCTGTAAAGATAATCGGAACCTCTGTAATTTCAAATTTAGCACAATAGGTCCTGTACTTCATTTCAATTTGAAATGCATACCCTACAAATTTAATTTTGTTCAGGTTAATTTTTTCCAGCACTTCCCTTTTATAACAAACAAAACCTGCTGTTGCATCATGAATTTTCATGCCGGTAATAAATTTCACATAAACCGAAGCAAAGTAGGACATTAAAACACGGCTTAAAGGCCAGTTTACCACGTTTACGCCAGTCACATAACGAGATCCGATGGCCAGATCGGCTCCGCCAAAATGACAAGCATCAAACAATTTTTCAAGATCATTGGGGTTATGCGAAAAGTCGGCATCCATTTCAAAAATAAAATCATATTTGCGTTCCAATGCCCATTTAAAGCCATGAACATAGGCAGTACCTAAACCGGATTTTTTTGCCCTTTTTTCTAAAAACAACCGGTCCGGAAATTCTTCCTGCAGTGCAACTACCTTATTGGCAGTAAAATCAGGAGAATTATCATCAATAATTAAGAGATGAAAAGGCTTATGTTGTGAAAGTACGGCTCTAACTATACTTTCTATGTTTTCAATTTCGTTATAAGTGGGAATTATGACAATACAATCATTCATTTTTCGGAGTAATTTCACCGCAAAAGTAAACTTTTTATAGCATTTGATTCATAATAAATTTATAATAAAACTATTGAGACAAAAAATTACTAATTTTGCATCGTTATGATTGAACAACTTCACCCCCGAATTCTGGAAAACAAAGACTGGGCAACGCTTTTATTTGTGTTGACCTTTGCTGTTGTGGCTATGACAAAATCAGCTTATGAAACCAGATTTAGCGAATTTAGCAAACTTATATTTTCAGACAAATACGCCAAAATTTACCGGGATAACAACCATTTAAAAAGTAGTTTTACGGTTGGTTTATTCTTTGTACAAATTGTTTCGTATGCTTTTTTCATTCAGCTTGCGATGCATATTCTTGAATATCCGGGAAAAACAGATAAAACTGATTATATTTTATTCATTCGGATTGCTACGTTTTTACTTTATTTTATTTTGGGAAAATTTTTAATCGAAAAAATTGTGGCGACTTCATTTAATATTGATGAATTTGCAGACCTTTTTAACCTACAAAAAGTCACTTACAGAACATATATTGGCGTTTTAATCCTCCCTATTAATGCTATTTTGTTTTATTATGACAATATTCCCAAAATTATACCGCTTGCAATCATAGGTATTTCGCTGTCTATCAGCCTATACTCGTATTTTATTTCAATAAAAACGTATCAAAATGCAATAATCGGTAAGTTATTTTATTTTATTTTATATCTTTGCGCTCTTGAAATAGCCCCTTATTATTTCATGTATTATTGGATTACAAAAGAGGTGGCTTAGTAAATGTTTATAATATGAAAGTGAAAACAATTTTGGTGTCACAGCCTGAACCTAAAGTGGAAAATTCTCCTTACTTTGAGCTCCAACAAAAACACAAAATAAAAATTGATTTCAGACCATTTATTCATGTGGAAGGGGTTAATGCAAAAGAGATCCGATTACAAAAAATCGATCTTAATCATTATACTGCAATAATTTTGACCAGCCGTAATGCGGTGGATCATTTTTTTAGAGTAGCAGATGAAATGCGTTATAAAGTTCCTGAAGGATTGAAATATTTTTGTCAATCTGAAGCAGTTGCTTTTTACCTGCAAAAATATGTAGTGTACAGAAAGCGAAAAATTTATGTGGGAGCAAAAGATTTTGCAGATTTATCTCCTCTTATCAAAAAATACAAAGACGAAAAATTCCTGTTGCCGGCATCTGATCAATTAAATGCTGACGCACCTATTACATTAAATAACTTAAAAGTAGACTGGGCACAAGCTGTTTTTTACAAAACTGTAATGAGCGACTTATCTGACCTTGCAGATGTTTATTATGATGTTTTAGCCTTTTTTAGCCCAACCGGAATCAAATCATTGTTTAAAAACTTCCCTGATTTTAAACAAAACGACACCAGAATTGCTGTTTTTGGAAGCACAACTCAAAAAGAGGCTCTTGACCATGGTTTAAGAATTGACATTCTTGCCCCAACTCCTGAAACCCCTTCAATGACAATGGCTTTAGAAAAATACATTAGCGAAGCAAACAAAGGAAAATAATCCTTAAAAAAATATTCCCGTCGCTTCGGGATTAGAAATTCCAAATTTCAACTTTATGGTTGAGATTTGGAATTTTTCTTTTTTTAATTAAATTCTGCAAAAGATCCTTATCAAAAGCATCTTACCAAAGTTAGTCTTCGTATTTGTTACCATCCCAAAAGATGAAAGAACTACACAATGACTTCAACCATTAGAACGCCATTAGTACAACCTTCTAGTATCACCATCAGTCCCGCAAGCCTGAAACCCCGGGATATTGAAACAACATTGATTTTCAAATGGTAAGAAATATTAAATTTTGATTTTCCTGGTTTACAGTGAAAGCTTGGAATTTAAAAAAATTTGAAGTTTTATTTTTTACAGCATTTTAACTACATTTGATTTCTAACTAAAACCCAAACAACTATAATTAGTTTCAAATTACAACTCAAATGAAAATCAACTCCCTAATAATTGAAATTGACGGTATCGACAAAGAAATTCTACGTTACTTAATGGATGATGCCCGAAAACCTATTTTGCAAATCGCCAATAAAATAGGCATTTCCGGAGCTGCAATTCATCAGCGTTTAAAGAAACTGGAACAATCCGGAGTAATTTCGGGTTCGAAATTTACAGTAAACCCAAAAGTACTGGGCTATAACACAATGGCATTTATTGGTGTTTATTTAGACAAAGCTTCCAGAAACTCTGAGGCTGTAAAAGATTTAAAAAAGATTCCGGAGGTTTTAGAGTGCCATTATACTACCGGAAACTGGTCGGTTTTGATCAAAATCATTTGTCGGGACAACGAACATTTAATGCAGCTCCTCAATACTAAAATACAGGCTATTGAAGGCGTTTCAAGAACTGAAACCTTTATTTCGTTAGACCAGCAAATAGACAGGCAAATTCAGCTTTAGAATTATAACAGTGTCAATTTGAAAATGAGATCATTTGAAAAACACCATGATTAACATTAGAACCGAGATTAAAACTCTATTATTTTATATAGGTTTTATCGCCATAACCTGTTTTACCGGAAGCATTGAAAGAAGTAGTCCACACGGTCCCGGATTGAGCACTATTCTTTTTTTACTATTAATTCCGATAAGCATAATTTACACTTTGGTTCTTTTTTTTAAGTATTACAAATCCGGGAACAAACAATATTTAAACTCTGTTTTGATCATCTCCGCAATATGGGTTTCAATCTTTCTTATTGCTGAAATATTGTAACTAAAAACAAACAAGCCCAACAGATTTTAAAAATCTGTTGGGCTTGCCTAAATTGACTTATTCGCTAATTAGTTAATCCGTAAATTAAAAAACTTAATCTCTTCTATTATTACTTCCTGCGTAAATCGAGATATAGTACAACAACGTTGCAATTGAACCCAATGCTGCCACCAGGTAAGTTCTTGCTGCCCATTTTAAAGCATCTTTTGCCCCGGCCTGTTCTTCCTGCGTTAACATGTGTTTATTTTCTAACCAGGCCAGCGCTCTGTTACTTGCATCATATTCGACCGGTAAAGTAATAACCGAAAACAGGGTTGTTACTGCAAAAAGGATTATTCCGACTAACAATAAGTGAGGAAACACCTGAATCATTAAAATCCCTGCCAATAAAACCCATTGCATGTAATTTGATGCAATACTTACAATAGGCACTAATTTAGAACGCATGTTTAGCCATTCATACCCAATTGCATGCTGAACGGCATGTCCACATTCGTGAGCCGCAACAGCTGCAGCCGCTACATTACGATGATAATACACGACCTCGCTTAAGTTGACCGTTTTATCTGCCGGATTATAATGATCCGTCAACTGACCTGCAGTCGAAATAACGCGTACATCTGTAATTCCGTGATCAGCCAGCATTTTTTCAGCAATTTCGGCACCGCTCATATTGTTCCTTAACTGCAATTTAGAGTATAATTCGAATTTGCTTTTTAGTCTTGCGCTAACCAACCAGCTGCTAAGCATAATTAGTCCCGCAATAATTATATATCCGCCTCCCATATCTTTATATTTTTTTTGATTGAACTTAAATTTACAAAACAAATCGCAATTTATGAACCAATTCAAAAAAAATGACATTTTGACATTTAATCTAACAAATTGTTTTTCAGCAATAATGTAATTAATTCCGCTACATTTTTAGTTTTATACTTCTGCAGAATATTACGCCTGTGGGTTTGAACGGTTAAAAAACTCAGAAACAATTCATCAGCAATTTCCTGTGTTTGTTTTCCTTTTGAGAGCAAAAGCGCAATATCTTTTTCTCTGCGACTCAGACTTGGTACTTTCTCCAAATCTTCAGATAAAGGCTGGCTAATAATAGTTTTCACCTCATCACTAAACACAATTTCGCCTTCTATGGCTTTATAAATACATCTTTTAAATTCTTCAAACGATGCACTTTTAAGAATGTAACCATTTCCACCGTTCTGAATAAACTGCATAACGAGACTTCTTTCAGACTGGCTGCTCATACCAATGATTATCACTTGCGGGTATTTCTGTTTAATAGCCTTACACAAATCGATTCCGGTTATTACAGGCAAAAAAATATCCATTAAAATTAAATCTGCCCCATTCTTTTCGATATAATCAAGCAGACCGATTCCGGATTGCATTTTCTCTGCAATCTCCACATTCTCTAAATCTGAAAGCAATCCCGAAATGCCTGAAATCACTATAGGATGATCATCAACCACAACCATTTTATATTTTTTACTCATTTTCCTGATTTTCATTAATTACATTCAATTCAATATAAACTGATGTTCCCTGATTTATTTTGCTGTCAATTTCTAATTTTCCGTTCAGAAATTCCACACGGTTATGAATATTTTTCAAACCCATTCCGTTTTTGTTTCCCGGATGTGCAACATCAAACCCAAGTCCGTTATCTTCAACCGTAATAAAAAACACATCCTTATTTTGAGAACACGAAACCAGGACCTGCGAGGCATGGGCATATTTTAAAGCATTGTTCAGCAACTCCTGAATAATCCTGTAGATCATAATCTCGTAGTTTTTTGGCAGTTTTGATTTTTTAATTAGATATTGAAATTCAACTTTAGTAGCGGTATTTGAATTTGCCGCGCACAAATCTCTTAAGGCATGCTCCAGACTGAGTTCCAACAAACTTTCGGGCATTAAATTTTGTGATATGTTTCGAAGTTCTTTAATTGAATTATCCAACAGGACATCGACATTGCTGACCGCTTCAGCATTTTCTTTTCTTGCAAGGTTCAAATGAATTTTTACACCCGAAAGCATGCTTCCAAGGCCATCGTGCAAGTCCCTGGCAACCCTTTTTCGTTCCATTTCCTCGCCCTGAATTAAAGCTTTGGAAACCGAAAGTTTATGGCGGTTTTCAAAAGCGATTAAATCCTGTTTTAAATTAATTTCCTTTTGGGCACTTAGTTTCTTTTGGTTTTTATTAAAAATCCACAAAAACAATACTGTCAGAAATAAGAGAAACGAAAGCACCGCAAACAGAATTGTATTCAAACGGGTATTATTTACCATTAAAACTGCCTTCTCATTTTGCGATTGCAGTAAACTGATTTTTTTCTCACTTTCGGCTTTTTTGTATTTTGCTTCGAGTTCTACAATTTCGCTTTGAAACTTCGTATTGTTTATACTGTCATTTATAGTATTGTATTTGTTTGAATAAAAATAAGCTTTATCATAGTCTTTTGTCGCATTATACACTTTAGCCAGTTCCTTATAGTAATTCTTCTTCTCTACAATAAAAGGCGTTTTTTCTATAAGATATTCTAAATTACTTTTGGCCTTTTCATAGTTTTTTAGCTTAAAAAGCACTTCATACTCGGCAAATTTCAAGCGATTCAAAGCAACGGCATTCTGATGTTTTTCCGCAGATTCCATTCCCTTTTTATAACTTTCCAAAGCATTAGAATTCTTATTCTGTTTTGCATAATACAATCCTTCCGAATAAAAATAAGAATCGTTTAGATTAGATTCCGGAAAATTTTTCAAAGTAGAAAATGCCTTGTCCAATACTTTTTTCGCATCATAAAAATGTTTAAGCTCAACGAGATTCTCCGCATTCATAATATAAGTTTCCATTTTTGACTCTGCGACCGTTGGTGTTTTTGTTATTGCTCTTTCAATATAATTTTGCGCTTCATTTAAATATTCACTTGCCTTTTCACGTTCACCGGTAGTCATAAAAATAACAGCAACTGCTTTATATAAACCGCTTATAAGTTCATAATCACGGCTTTTTTTAGCAATAGGAATAGCTTCATTGACCATCAGTTTCATATAACCCTTCCCATTATTTCTTCGCTGCTGCAAAATGCCGTAATTGTGCAGAATGCTTGCGCGGAATCTGTAAGCGTCAGTATTATTATATTTTTTAAGTTTTCTATTGGCCTCAAGAAGCGCGCGCTCAAATCCGTCTTCATCACCTTCATCCATAAAGATAAAAGAGTTATAATAAAGCGATATGTCGTTTAAGTACGGAAATTTACTTTTGAGCCTGTTTGCCTGGGCGAGGTACTTTTTAGATTTTTCACTATCCTGAACGATTAAATACATTTTTGACAACCTAAAACTATAAAGACTTTTCAAACTGTCTGACTTTATGTTTTTAGTGACTTCAGCAATACTGTCAATGTAAGCAGAATGATTTTCTAAGGAAAGAATAACTTGTGCATGTGTAACGGCAGATAAAAATAAAAAAAGTATAAAAAAGTAGATTTTCTTCATAAAGTGTTATTTCCTCAAATTTATCAAATTAAAAAACGATTCGAAAAAAAAATATGCTCTTTTACCTGATATCAGGTAGCGCAAAATGCCTTTTATCAGGTATTGACCTCTCTTTAATAAGCACTTAATTTTGTTATAAACGAATATTAATTATTAAAGAATTTTATTATGAAATCAATTTTAAAAACCATGGCAATTGTACTGACTCTTGCTTTTACAGCAGGATCATGCAGTAGCGACGACGATAATAACTCCGGATCAAGCTCAAGAGATGTAAAATATGAAGTAACAGGAAATTACACAGGAAAACTTGATGTAACTTATACTGAAGCCGGAGGCGGGGCACTTAACGAAGACATCACAGCATTACCATGGACCAAAGATATTACCGTTGCTGCAAGTACTCTTGGAGTAGGATTAAGCGCAAGTGGTTATGGCGGAGTTTCAGGACAAAAACTGACTGTTAAAATATATGTTGGCGGAAAAGTGGTTAAAGATTTAACCGCAACTGCAAATGGTGACGGAATTATTGTAGCGGTCCCTGGTGCTTATGCATTCCCTCTATAAGAAACCACACCTCATTTAATTTAAAAAGAAGCTTTGTACATAATACAAAGCTTTTTTTATGACTGAAACTGATTGTTTACTTCTTTAAATTTAGTGATGAGATTGTTTAGCATGTAACCCGACAGAGATTGGAGATTCTGTTTGTAGAATGTCTTGTGTGATCCTTCGTGCCTCAGAAGGACAAACTGGGGCGGAGAAACTGGGCGGAGGAAATAGTATGCATGTAAGACTGGCGATTCTGTTTGCGGAATGTCTTGTGTGATCCTTCGTGCCTCAGGAGGACAAACTGGGTGGAGAAACTGGGCGGGGAAAATAGTATGCATGTAAGACTGGAAATTCTGTTTGCGGAATGTCTGGTGTGATCCTTCGTGCCTCAGGAAGACAAACTGGGGCGGAGAAACTGGGCGGAGAAAATAGTATGCATGTAAGACTGGCGATTCTGTTTGCGGAATGTCTTGTGTGATCCTTCGTGCCTCAGGAGGACAAATTGGGGCGGAGAAAATAGTATACATTTAAGGCTGGAGATTCTGTTTGCGGAATGTCTTGTGTGATCCTTCGTTATTCAGGAGGAAAAAATAGATAAAAAAAATCCCAAACCCCAACAAAAGCTGGGATTTGGAATTTTTAAAATATTGGAATTTTATTGGGTTACCCAACCAAATTGATAATTTTCCCGGGAACAATAATCACTTTATTTGGTATTTTACCATCTAACTGTTTTAGTGTTCTTTCATCTTTCATCACAATTTCTTCAATTTGTGCTGCAGTTAAATCTAAAGGCAATTCGATAGTAAAACGCATTTTCCCATTGAAAGAAACCGGATATTCTTTATTCGTTTCCACTAAATGTTTCGCCTCAAAAACAGGAAAAGCAACAGTTGAAATTGAAGTTGTATGTCCTAACTGTGACCATAATTCTTCGGCAATGTGCGGTGCGTAAGGCGAAACCAAAATGGCTAACGGTTCTAAGATTGCTCTTGAATGACAATTTTGAGTCGACAATTCATTTACACAAATCATAAATTGAGAAACTGAGGTATTAAAAGAGAAACTCTCAATATCTTCGGCCACTTTTTTGATGGTTTTGTGTAATGATTTTAAGTTGTCTTTTGTTGGTTCGTCGTTGTTTACGATTAAACCGTTATTTTCGTCAAAATACAAACGCCAAAGTTTTTTCAGGAAACCAAAAACTCCAGAAATTCCGGCAGTATTCCAAGGTTTTGCTTGTTCTAACGGACCTAAAAACATTTCGTACAAACGCAACGTATCGGCTCCATATTCATTACAAATATCATCTGGAGTTACTACATTATATTTTGATTTAGACATTTTTTCGACTTCACGAGCAACTTTGAATACAGCATTACCTTCATCCATAAACTCATACATAGTACCAGCCTCATATCTCCATTTTTGGAATTTCTCTAAATCTAATTCATTACTACTATTAACAATAGAGACATCCACATGAGTCTTTAAAAGATTATCAACGATTAATTCATGATTTGGAACTAAATGTGCCTTTAAATATCCTAACATATATGAATATAAATTCCTCTTATACTCATCAATATCAGTTCTTAAATTAACTTCAGCCATAAAAGCATCAATATTATTAAACTTAACTTTTCTTTCATCTAAATCATTAACATACCATTCTGAGATATAAAAATGAAATTTTGGAATTGTATAAACAAAAGCACTTGTTCCCAAAATCATTCCCTGATTAATCAGTTTTTTGAATGGTTCTTCGGTTGGAGCGAAACCTTTGTCTTTTAAGAATTTGTTCCAGAAACGAGAATACAATAAATGTCCGGTTGCGTGTTCGCTTCCGCCAATGTATAAATCTACGCTTTCCCAATACGCCAATGCTTTTTTACTTGCAAATTCGTCTTCATTGTGTGCATCCATATAACGCATCCAATACCATGAACTTCCTGCCCAACCCGGCATTGTGTTCAATTCAAGCGGAAAAATGGTGTTGTTATCAACCAAATCAGTATTGACAACTTCATTGTTTTGAGTATCCCAAGCCCAGATTGTTGCATTTCCTAACGGAGGCAAACCATCTTCGGTTGGCAAATATTTCTCTACTTCAGGTAAAATAATTGGCAAATGGTGCGCATCGATCATCTTTGGCAAACCATTTACATAATAAACAGGGAAAGGTTCTCCCCAATAACGCTGACGGGAAAAAACAGCATCACGCAAACGGTAATTTGTTTTTCCTTTTCCTTGTCCTATTTCTTCTAGTTTAGCAATTACTTTTTGAGTTGCTTCTTTATAATTTAATCCGTTTAAGAAATCAGAATTTGCGATTTCAACATTGTCTTTCGAACCGTAAGCAGCTTCAGAAATATCAACATTAGCGAAGATATTCTTGATTTCCTGCATACCATTCTGACCTTTAAAGAAATTAGCAAAAGCATAATCTCTTTCGTCTCCGCAAGGAACCGCCATTACAGCACCTGTTCCGTAACCTGCCAAAACGTAATCACCAATCCAAACCGGAATTGCTTCCTTTGTAAAAGGATGTTCAGCATAAGCACCGGTAAATACGCCAGAAATGGTTTTTACATCGGCCATACGCTCACGCTCTGAACGTTTTGCTGTTTTTTCGATGTAAGCCTCAACTGCCGCTTTTTGCTCAGGAGTTGTAATTTTAGCCACCAAATCATGTTCCGGTGCCAAAGTCATAAATGTGACTCCAAAGATGGTATCAGGGCGAGTCGTAAAAACTTCAATAGAATAGTCTAAAGTCGAATGTCCAAAGTCTGAAAGTGTAGCTTCGCTTTCGACTTTTGACTTTTGACTTTTGACTTGGAATTTCACCAAAGCACCTACCGATTTTCCAATCCAGTTTCTTTGTGATTCTTTAATAGATTCGCTCCAGTCGATATCATTTAAACCTTGCAGCAAACGTTCTGCATAAGCCGAAATTCGCATGCTCCATTGTGTCATTTTTTTACGAATAACAGGATATCCTCCGCGCTCTGAAACTCCGTTTACAATTTCGTCATTTGCCAAAACAGTTCCTAAACCGGGACACCAGTTTACTTCGGTTTCAGCCAAATAGGTCATTCTGTATTGCAACAGGATTTTTTCTTTTTGTTCTTCAGAATAGGATTTCCATTCTGCAGCAGTAAAAATCGCCACATTGTCGTCGCAAACGGCTTCAACTAATTTATTTCCTTCTTCTTCAAAAACGGTTACAAGATCTGAAATCTCAAAAGCTTTTCCTTGTTTTCTGCAATACCAGGAATTGAATAACTGGATAAAAATCCATTGTGTATGTTTATAATAATCCGCATTTGAAGTTCGCACTTCACGGCTCCAGTCAAATGAAAATCCAATTTTGTCCAGTTGTTTTCTGTAACCTGCAATTTGTTTCCCTTCTTTATCCACTCCACCGTCAATATTAACGCGTGTTGTATCTTCCGGACGTTGTCCGGTCTGAATTGCATATTGTTCTGCAGGCAATCCAAAACTATCATAACCCATTGGATGCAAAACATTGAACCCCTGATGTCTTTTGAAACGGGAATAAACATCTGAAGCAATATAACCGAGCGGATGCCCAACGTGTAATCCGGCTCCTGATGGATACGGAAACATGTCTAAAACGTAATGTTTAGGTTTTTCAGAATTGTTTTTTGCCGCAAAAGTTTGGTTTTCAGCCCAATATTTTTGCCATTTAGCGTCTATTTCGATTGGATTATATTTCATTCCGTGTTTATATTTTTATTTTAATGGAGTCAGGCTTTCGCTTACTCGAGTCATTTTTTTTTGAGTTGCTAAGCTACTGAGTAACTAAGTTTCTAAGTTTTAAGTCCGCAAATTTACATTTATTGTACGAAAGTTAAAAGTTTGGCCGTTATTAACTTCAAATAAAGAAATTCTTTATTATTTTTACCACATAATTTAAGCAAACTATGAGTTCTAACTTTGATAAATTTCAAAAGCGCAGGTTAATTTCCTCTTATTTTTCGGTTGTATTAAGTGTTTTTCTGGTATTATTCCTTTTAGGAGTGCTGGGATTATTCATTATTAATTCTAAAAAACTGGCTAATGACTTTAAAGAAAAAATCGCCATGACGGTTTTCTTTAAAAATGAAGCCAATGACAGTGTAATGAAGGCCTTTGATACAGAATTGAAAAGAGCGCCTTTCGCAAGATCTTATGCTTATGTGTCTAAAGAAAAAGCGGCAAAAGAACATACTGATATTATTGGCGAAGATTTCCTGACCTTTTTAGGAGAAAACCCGTTATTGAATTCCTACGATATTCACTTAAAAGCTGATTATGTAGAAAGAGACAGTATTACTAAAATTGAAAGCCGTTTGCGTCAAAACACCATGATCGAAGATATTGTTTACGACAAACAATTGGTCAATCTGGTAAACGACAACATCAAAAAAGTAAGTATGTGGATTTTAATTATCAGCGGTTTTCTTGCGATAATTGCCGTTTTATTAATCAATAGTTCATTGCGTTTGTCTATTCACTCTAATCGTTTTATCATAAAAACCATGCAAATGGTTGGTGCAACAAAATCGTTTATCCGTAAACCTTTTGTAATGCGAAGTGTAAAATTAGGAATGTTGGGCGCGGGATTAGCAATTGTGGCTTTAATTGGGGTTTTATTTTATGTAGAAACCAACTTTCCGGGATTAGGCATATTAGAAGACAAAGCTTTAATTGGACTGGTTTTACTAGCCGTTTTCGGATTAGGCGTTTTAATTACCTGGGTAAGCACACACTTTGCAACACAACGTTTCCTGAATTTGAGAACTGACGATCTTTATTAATTTTCAGATCACCGGTTTTAGATTTAAGATTTAAAAAAATACAATTCCCTTTCACTTAGGTTTAGGGACACAAAAAAATAAAAATGAAAAGTAATTATAAAGAAGAAAATCAACAACCACAAAAACAGGAATTCCTTTTTGATGGGATCAATTATAAAATCTTATTAATCGGAATTGGTGTTATTGCACTGGGTTTCATCTTAATGTCCGGTGGCGGAAGTGATGATCCAAATGTTTTTAGTGAGGATGTTTTTAGTTTCAGACGTATTCGTTTAGCTCCAACAACTGTTTTAATTGGTTTTGGAATCACGATTTATTCTATCTTCAAAAAATCTAAGTAGGCTTTCTTAGACTGCTTAGACCACTTAGATCTTTAGATTGATCTCTTCAAAAAGTCTGACATCTAAGAAGTCTAATACTCTAACAATCTAAATTAAATGAATACATTACAAGCTATTGTTCTTGCCATTATTGAAGGAATTACAGAATTTTTACCTGTTTCTTCAACGGGGCACATGATTATTGCCTCTTCCTTTTTTGGGATTGCCCACGAAGATTTTACCAAACTTTTTACTATCGTTATTCAGCTTGGCGCCATACTTTCTGTCGTAATCTTATACTTCAAACGTTTCTTTCAGAGTTTTGATTTTTACTTTAAACTTTTGGTTGCTTTTATTCCGGCCGTAGTTTTAGGATTATTACTGAGCGACTTTATTGATGGTTTATTAGAAAATCCGGTTACGGTTGCCGTTTCACTTTTAATAGGAGGTTTAATTTTATTGAAAGTTGACGAATGGTTCAACAAACCCAATACTGCCGAAACATCTCAGGAAATTACATACTTACAGGCTTTTAAAATTGGTTTATTTCAATGTCTTGCCATGATTCCGGGAGTTTCACGAAGCGGAGCAAGTATTGTAGGGGGAATGTCGCAAAAATTAAGCAGGACTACTGCAGCAGAATTCTCATTCTTTTTAGCCGTTCCTACAATGTTGGGCGCAACGGCAAAAAAATGTTACGATTACTATAAAGCCGGATTTGAATTATCTCACGATCAGATTAATTTATTAGTTATCGGAAACATAGTGGCTTTTATTGTAGCACTTTTGGCAATTAAAACTTTTATTGGCTTTTTGACTAAAAATGGCTTTAAAGTTTTTGGTTATTACCGAATCATTGCCGGAATCATTTTATTAGTGATTCACTTTTTTATTCATCCTCTTACGATTATATAATGACACCTGAAGAATATTTAGACGGACAGGTTTTACTGATTGACAAACCTTTAAAATGGAGTTCGTTTCAAGCTGTCAATAAATTAAAATATCTTTTAATCAACAAAGTTGGACTTCCTAAAAAGTTTAAAATTGGCCACGCAGGAACTTTAGATCCGCTGGCGACGGGATTATTATTGATTTGTACCGGAAAATTTACCAAAAGAATTTCTGAGCTTCAGGGCCAGGCAAAAGAATATACAGGAACTTTTTATATTGGGGCCACTACTCCATCGTATGACTTAGAAACAGAAATCGACGAAACTTTTCCAACTTCGCATATTGACGAGACCTTGATTCATGAAACCGTAAAACAGTTTTTGGGTGAAATCGATCAAAAACCACCTATTTTTTCAGCTATTAAAAAAGACGGAGTTCGTTTATACGAACATGCGCGTGCCGGAGAAACTGTAGAAATTGCGAGCCGAAAAACAACGATCCACGAATTTGAAATTACCCGAATTGCACTTCCTGAAATTGACTTCAGGGTAGTATGCAGCAAAGGAACATACATTCGATCACTGGCTTTTGATTTTGGAAAGACGATGAATTCAGGATCGCATTTAACTGTTTTACGCCGAACTAAAATTGGCGACTATGATGTAAAAAATGCCATCGATATTACTTTGTTTGAAGAAAGCCTGCAGTAAAACACTTCTTTTTTTAGTAAAAAAATAAACTTCTTTTTGTACGAATTATCGAGATTATTTTAAATATCTTTCAAAAATTATTTTACGAATTCTTAGCTCACTGAATTAGTAGTATTTCATAGCAAAGAGGCACCTAAATCAATTTTATGAGATATTATTTACTTATCTTTCTTGCCTTTTTTTATTTCAACACATCGCTTTACGCTCAGGCGAAAAAAATCACTTACCTGCAATTTGATATTGCGGCATCCATAACAGGTAATCCGGACAGAGATAATGTCCAGAATAATGACGGATCAGCTTCATCTAATGCTTTTTTTGTTCCGAATGGTTTGGGAACAAAAGTGGGATACGGAATTCACTATAAAAAATGGATTACTTTGGGAATCCACAGCGGAATCGACTGGAAATGGGACGATAAACTGGTGGCAGTTCCTGTCTTTTTAAACTTTGGCTTAAATCCAAGGGTTGGTCAGGAAACCAGAATCATGCTGCAAGCCGGCTACGGAAAAGGTTTCGCAATAGGCCGGGGCAACTTAAACGGGGAATATAAAAAGATAAAACTAGGAATTGGTTCTGATGATTTTACACTTTTTGCAGAAATCAGCGACTATGCCTTTCCTGTTCATAATGACAAAAGTGTTGGAACTATTTCTATTGGAATTACCTTAATGGACTTTTTTTATTACAAACAAAAAACGGATTAGTTACTTCTAAAAACAAGAAGCACATTATATAAAAAATATAATGTGCCAACTTCTAAAAATAATGTTACTCCATACTTTATTTTTGGAATTAATAATGAGGAACATTTTTTCCTCCAAATAAAAATGTTGAGAAAAAATCGTAAAACCTTTCGAATAACTTTTTCATAGCAGTGTATTTTTTAATTGTTAAACATTAAATAGACACCAATAAAAAGAGTAAATCAAAAAGTATATAATAGAAGTGGGATTGCTATAGCAAGATACAAAAAATTCTTTTAAAAAAAATATTTTATCGAATTTTTTAAAACCTTATACCATTTGCAATCAAGGCTTTACCTGCCAATGATTTCAGACATTTATTACAAAAAAAATATTAGGCTACAGTCGGTTATATTTAATGTTTTCCATAATCTCAACCAATTCCTGCTGTACTGAAGCACCTTTATCAGCCAAATACCATAATTGCAAATCGGTTTTTATTTTTTCATCAATAGCGCCAAAATCCCTTTTATGATTTGCCATTAATTCGGCAGCGCCTTTTGGTCTTGGTCCCCAATCCGTGCGAACAATTCCGGCTTCTTTACAAATAACAATTACTTTGGGAATTGCCCTTCCGCCATTTGTCAAGTACTGATTCATCAGGTCCTCGTTTTCATCACGCAGTACAATTCTTAAATCAATCTTCTTATCAGACGCCAGAGCCATTTTATTTAAAATGGGCAGAATCTGTGCTGCGTCACCACACCATCCTTCCGAAATTACCAGCCAGATATAATGATTTTCCAAACTTCTTAATTTTGAAATAACATCTTCAGAAACCGTAATGGTTTTATCCAGTCGGTTCATTCTGGCTTCGTTCAGTTTAGAATAATTAGTGAGGCTTTCAGACTGGTCGTTTCCTGTTGATTTTCCTTCAAACAGTAAATCGGTAACTAATTTTCGATATTCAGCATAAGAATGACTATTGAACAATGCTTTGGCTACAGTGCTTTTCATATATGTTTGTTTTGGTACTCAAATTTAAGCATTTTACAGAAACGCTATAATGACTTTTGTCATAATTAAAAGAGAAACAAATCCCTCTTCACAAAAGTCATTATGCCTGTTTTTAGAAAACTTCCCTAAACAGGAGAAAATTATAAATTCTAGGTATCGCAAGTTACATCGTCCCAGGCTGCTTCATTATAATTTATCAGCCAATTCAGGGCATAATGGCGTTCGTAAACAACACCCGGATGCACTTCTGTCATTTCTATTCCGTTTATTCTTGCATCAACACAAGCCCAATCCAGTCGATAATACAAATCGTTTAAAGCTAAAATTTCTGCTTTGCTTCTTGCTTCAGAGACCGAGTTAATAAAATCATTTGGATCTTTATCGGGGCTCACCGGATAATCATCTGCAGGAATATCATTTAAACTACATAACTCATTCGGGAAACCTAAATCATCAATTTTATTCAATGCAAACATCAAAGTCCATATACATTCACATTTCCAGGATTCATTGCTCTTTTTCTGATCAGTGGGATTCGTCAAAAAATCCTTTTCATTCGGGGTAACAAGATCCCATAGATTATAACTTTTTAGGTATTCGCTTGCTTCTTCGCCTGAAATTGTACTAAAAGCAACCAAATTCGTCATGGCTAAAACACATACTCGTTCTGCTATTTCTTTTGGAGTTCTGATTACAACTTCATTTTCAGCTTCAATATATGGCAGGTATTGATTGATCTTTATATTTCGTTCTTCGAGGATTTTTTCACTTTGTACTTTCCAGGCCAATTGTGACTCGCTTATTTGGGTCTGGTTTTTATCGTAATAAATGCTGTTAATGTTTACGTCCAGATTCTCAATTTCACAATCTCCGTTAGTATCTAAAATTAAGTTAAGATGCTGATCTAAAAAATGCTGACCATCAGACTTACTTATAATGGTTTTGGGCTGTACAAAAAGAACTGCTTCAAAATCATTTGCCAGTTGCCTTATAAGATCTTTTAAGTCCTTAGTCTGCCCTTTTTCCTGTTGTATTGAAAACTCTGAATTTAAGGTCTGGATTTTATGTAAAAACAAAGACTTTACTTTTTCATTTTTTGATTGCAGTGAATCTACATATCCATACAAACCTCTCAAATTACCTGTTAGGGCACAACCGTCAATTTCAGGAATCTGATAAGAGGGTTCTTTTCTTTCTCTGTATTGTATTGTTAATGTACTTCCGGAACCAAAAAAGCCGTCTTTTGTTTCCATTTCAACAATTTGGGAATCATTTTGATTACTGAATTTAAGAACCGCTTTGGGGTACCTGTTTTGAAGTATCAGGGTTATTTTATCAAAACCAATGTGATGCGAATAAAGGGTACAAATCATATCTGACATTCTATATTTAAAGTTATTTTATATTCGGTTTAACCTGTATGTTTTTGCAACGATTAACGGTATCAATTCGTAACTATTTTTTGCTTTTACCTGCAAACATTATTTACTTCAATTAATTCTTACAAGAACAAAAAATCCAATTCAAATATAGACAGAAATTATTTTTGCAAACATTATTTTTAAAAATCAGAATATGTCTATATTTGCACAAATTAACGCAACACACACATGAAATATAAAAGAATTCTTCTAAAACTTAGCGGCGAGGCATTAATGGGTGATTTACAATACGGAATCGACCCTAAAAGACTAGCCGAATATGCCGAAGAAATTAAGCAAATTCACAGTAAAGGAGTAGAAATTGCTATTGTTATTGGAGGAGGAAATATTTTTAGAGGCGTTGCAGGAGCAAGTGCTGGAATGGATAGAGTACAGGGCGATTATATGGGAATGCTTGCTACCGTAATTAATGGTATGGCACTACAGGGCGCGCTGGAAGACAAAGGAATGAAAACCCGTTTGCAAACTGCTTTAAAAATGGAATCTATTGCAGAACCATACATCAAAAGAAGAGCAGATCGTCATCTTGAAAAAGGAAGAATTGTAATTTTTGGCGCAGGAACAGGAAATCCCTATTTCACCACTGATACTGCAGCTGTTTTAAGAGGAATCGAAATCAATGCAGATGTGATCTTAAAAGGAACCCGGGTTGATGGTGTTTACGATTCTGATCCTGAAAAAAATGCAGCAGCAGTAAAATTCGATATGATTTCCTTTGATGATGTCCTTAAAAAAGGATTAAATGTAATGGATACAACAGCTTTTACATTAAGTCAGGAAAACAAATTACCAATCGTTGTTTTTGATATGAACAAAATTGGAAATTTACTAAAAATCTGTGAAGGCGAAAATATAGGAACAGTAGTAAACATATAGACTCCTTAGATTATCAGATTTTTAGATCATTAGATTTCTCTAAATTTTGATAATCGTACAACATTAAAAAAACAAAAAACTATATTAGTTAGTAAATTAGATGCTGGCATTTTTAAAAATCTAAAAATCGAATCATCTAAAAATCTAAAAATCTAAAAGAAATGACTGAAGAAATAGAATTTATATTAGATAGTACAGAAGAATCTATGAATGGTTCGATTGCGCATTTAGAGAAAGAGTTTCTTAACATTCGTGCAGGAAAAGCTTCTCCGGCAATGCTGGGAAGCGTTTTTGTAGATTATTACGGATCAGCAACACCACTTTCGCAAGTGTCTAAAATTAGTGTTCCTGATGCCAGAACAATTACATTGCAGCCTTTCGAAAAAAACATGTTACAAGTTATCGAAAAAGCAATTATGGTCGCCAATATTGGTTTCAACCCAATGAACAATGGTGATGTTATCATTATTAGCGTTCCGCCTTTGACAGAAGAGCGCCGTAGAGATTTGGCTAAACAGGCAAAATCTGAGGCCGAAGATGCTAAAATTGGGGTACGTAATGTGCGTAAAGATGCTAATACAGATATTAAAAAGTTGGAAAAAGAAGGGACTTCTGAAGACATTTGCAAATCTGCAGAAGAAGAAGTTCAGAACCTGACGAACACATACATCAAAAAAATTGACGAATTATTGGCCGCAAAAGAGGCCGAAATTATGAAAGTTTAATTGTATTTAAGACAAAATAAAGAATCCGTTTGGTTAAATTATACCAGACGGATTTTTTTATTCTTATTTTTGCATACCAAAATCAAATTCTTTTCGTTTTTGAAACTATAACATTCTGTATGAAGCTATTTTGTTTATTGACTTTGTTTTTCACGCTTACGATTCAGGCGCAATTTCAAATAAACGGAATTGTAACAGACTCCAGCAATAAGCCTCTCCCTTTTGCTACCATAACCACTTCTGACAACATCAATACGATTACAGATGTTGACGGGAAATTCATTTTTACGCCTTCGGCAAAAGCAAACAATTTTTCTGTTTCGTATATCGGTTTTCAAACCAAAAGCATTGCTATTATAGCGAACAAGAAATTTTATCCCGTTTCACTTTCTCAAAAAACAGATGACTTAAAAGAAGTTGTTATTTCTAATGAAAATCCTGCCTTAACAATTATAAAAAAAGTAATTGCAAACAAAAGCAGGAACGATCCGCAAAAAAAGCTGAGCACTTTCGAATACAAAAGCTACAATAAACTTATTGTAACAGCCAACCCGGATTCTATTGATGGCAGAATTGATTCTACTGCAGCCTACAAAGATTTAAACAAAAAGCGTATCAACATCGATTCATCTGATTATAAATTCAAAGAAATAATCAGCAAACAGCATTTGTTTCAAACCGAAAAAGTGTCGCAATATCAGTTTGCAGACAATAAACTCAAAGAAACAATTCTGGGGACCAAAATGGCGGGCTTCAAGAACCCTATTTATGAAGTTATTGCTTTTAATTTACAGTCGATTTCGATTTATGACAACAAATATGAATTATTCGAAACTAAATATGAAAATCCTATCTCGAATAGCGCTATCACAAATTATAATTATAAGATCCTCGATACTGTAAATATAAAAGGCAGGGAAACCTATATGATTTACTTTAAAAACAAACAAAAAAGAAAATCATCAGGTTTAGAAGGTGTTTTATATATAGATCAGGAGAATTTTGCCGTAGCCAAAGCCGTAATGCGCATAAAAGGTGTGCTGGACATTAGTGGCATTCACGAATTTAAATATGTCCCGGGCGAAAAAGTATGGTTTCAGAGCAATACGACTTTTAAAATCGTAAAAGGAAAAAACGACGATGATATTAAGATTTTAGGAGGAACAATTCAGTTTGACGGAGATGTTGAAGACAATTTTGAGCGCAGAAAAAAATCAGCCTCCGATTTCACTTATTTACTTTCTGAAAGCAACAACTTCGATATTCATTACAACACCTCGCCTAACATCAAAGATCCATCGCTTTACATCGAAATTAAAGACGATGCCAATAAAAAACCCGAAGAATTCTGGAATGCATACCGAAAAGAAAGTTTAGACTTAAAAGGCCAGAAAACATACCAATTGATAGACAGTATATCGATCAGTAAAAAAATCGAAAACCGCCTGGGATTTGGACGAAAGATCATCAACGGTTACATTCCGATTGGACCGGTTGATCTTGATCTGAAAAAAATCGTAAGTTATAATAACTACGAAGGTTTTCGCTTAGGTCTGGGCGGAATCACGAATGACCGTTTTTCTAAAAATTTCAGAATAGAAGGCTATTCTGCTTATGGCACAAAAGATGGTGAAATCAAATATAGTATAGGAACCGGCGTTTCATTGAACAAAAGTACTAATACCTGGATAAACGGTTATTATACAGATGATGTCCGGGAGATTGCAAGTACGCTTTTTGCGGTGGACAAACGTGTTTTCAAAATTTACGATCCGCGTCCCATCAACATTAGTACATTTTATCATTATACGAGCTGGAAAGCCAATGTTCAAAGTAAGGTAATCCCAAAAACCGAGGCAATTTTCGAATTGGCCAGAACATATGTTGAGCCACAATTTGATTATCTGTTTAATTACAACGGAAAATTGTATTCTAATTACATCATGACCACCGCAATGATTTCGATTGTATGGGCACCCTTTAGTGATTTTATGCAAACACCAACCGGAAGAACCGAATCTGATAAAAGGTTCCCCCGATTTACTTTTCAGTACACACAATCTTTGCCCCATGTTTTAGAAAATGATTTTTCGTTTGGGAAAATAGATTTCAAAACAGAATATGAAAAGAAATATCTAAACGGTCAGAAAACAAGCTTGTTATTACAAGGAGGCTATGCCATAGGAGACGTTCCAATTACGCATTTGTACAATACAATGCCCAACAACTTAACCAAGGAAACTGTTGTTCAGCGTATTACTTTTGCCGGTAGAAACAGTTTTGAAACCATGTATTTTAATGAGTTTTTCTCCAGTCAATATATCTTTTTTCAAATCAAACATGGTTTTGATCGAATCAAAATTCTCAAAAAAGTACGCCCTTCTTTAGTATTAGTTACCAGAATGGCTTGGGGACACATGGAAAATCCGGAACAACACGTAGGACCAACGTATAAAACTTTAGATAAAGGTTTCTTTGAATCCGGAATCGAATTAAACAAAATCTACAAAGGTTTTGGTTTAGGTGGATTCTATCGTTACGGACCAAACCAATTGTTAAAATTTGAAGACAATATTGCCGTTAAGATTTCTTATGTACTTGATTTGGGGCTTTAGGTTTTAAATTCCAATATATCTTAAATTCCAATTATACCTATAGTTTGTCATCTCGACGCAAGGAGACCCGAGCGATAGCGAACAGACGAAGTAGATCACACTAGTAACTCCACATAGAATATCATCAATCTTTGTCAAGCTACTAGTGTGATCCTTCCTCCGTCAGGATGACAAGATTGTCGCCAACCTTTGTCGATCTACGAGTGTGATCTCTCCTTGCGTCGAGATGACAAAAAATGCGAATAACACAACAGAAAAAATCCGTGCAAATCCGCGCTTTCGCTTTAGCGAATCCGTATCATCCGCGTACCATCCCGCAATCCTGGAAATCTTCAAAAAAAGCAAAACAAAAAAAATCCCAAACCCCAATCATAAAATTGGAATTTGGAATTTTTTAAATACTGGAATTTTAAAACCTTTTACGGTTTCAAAATCAAAACCGAAGGTGTATTGTTCAACCATGTACTTTGCGATTCAATTAGTTTTTTCCAGCTGTCTAAACTAATAATCATGAGGTTTTGGTTTTCTAAAAATTCTTTTTTGATCGTTCTGTCGTGCATAATCATAATATGATTGGGTGCAATTTGCTCAATCGAACGAATCGTTTCCTGAATGTCTCTGGTATTTTTTACTTCACCACTAGCGTCCAGGACAGTGATCTGAGATCCGTTATTGTTGATTAATTTTTTAGCATATTCTATCAGGAAAGAATCCTCTTTACTGAAAATTGGCATAAAAACCTGATTGACTTCTTCTAAATCCTTATCGATAAAAATTCCAACCGGCATTTTGCTTTTTGCAATAATATGGCGTGTTCTTTCATCAAACGGCGAGTTTTCGAATAAACCTTCTTTTCCGGTAAACTTATCGATCAGACGATCCGGATTTACAATTCGGGTCGTAAAGCCCAGGATTTTTCCAAGCAAGGTTCCTTCAAAAATAGACTGCCCTAATCCAACTAATAATAAATCGTACTCGCCTTGATTTGCGGTATCAATAATGTCCGTATCGATATCATTTGTTACTTTAAAAACACTTACCATATTCTGATTCAGGCGCTCTGATTCCTGAATAACCGGAACCAGCATTTTACGTTCGTGATCTTTAACATCAAATGAGTGTATCTCTGTACTCAACGATAAATGCATTGCTGTGACAATCGAATTATCGCCTTGTTTTTTAACCAGGCTATTGGCGATTCTCAATAATTTTTTACCTCTTTCGGGAGTAGCAAACGAAAGTAAAATCTTGAATTTGCTTTTATTTCCAATTTCCTGAGGAACGGCTGTTATTTTATCTTTAAAAATAAAACCTATAAAATCTAAAGCAGGTCCAGTCATAAAAGTAGTTACTAAAGCCATAATGACCATCATGGTAAAAATCTCGGTAGATAAAACCCCTAGATCATACCCTATATTTAAAACTACCAGCTCCATTAAACCGCGGGTGTTCATTAAAGCTCCAATTGCTAAACTGTCTTTCCAGCTTTGCCCGACGAATTTTGCTGCCAAAGCACTTCCTAAAAATTTACCGGCAACAGCAACGGCAATAATTACTCCGGTAACTTTCCATAAATAAGGATCATTTAACAAACCAATTTGGGTACGTAAACCTGTAAACACAAAGAATAACGGTAATAAAACAATGATTGCAACGTCTTCAACTTTTTCGATAAAAATATTTCTGAATTTGTTGTTTTCAGGCATAATTGCCCCTGCTAAGAAAGCCCCGAACAAAGCGTGAATTCCAATTAGTTCTGCAGCATAAGCAGAGAATAAAAGCGTAAGGAAGAAAATAGCGACAACAGGTTTGTTCAGACTTTCGCGAGTTGAATTTAAATCTCCGACACGTTTCAGGAACGGACGAACGATTTTTAGCATTACAATTACATACAAAATGGCCAATCCAATTACGTATAAAGCACTGGTAAACGAACCTGCCTTTACAATTGCAATAACAACAGCAAGAATACACCAGGCCGTAATATCATCTGCCGCAGCACAGGTTATGGCAATAGTACCGAGTTTTGTTTTTTGCATGCCCCGTTCCTGCACGATCCTGGCCAATACCGGAAATGCAGTAATACTCATGGCAATCCCCATAAATAACCCGAAAGAAGCAAACTCAACTCCAACCGGAGCAAAAGTATGATAGATAAAATAAGCTAATGAAAGCCCCAGGGCAAAAGGGATCACAATACTGGCGTGACTTATAACTACAGCATCGTGTGCTTTGTTTTTTAATACTTTCAAATCCAGTTCCATTCCAATCACAAACATGAAAAGAATCAAACCAATCTGGCTCAGGAATTGTAAGTTCCCTAACGATTCTTTTGGAAACAAAGCAGCTGAAAATTCTGGAAAATACATTCCGACCAAAGAAGGCCCTAAAACGATACCTGCAATCATTTCTCCAATTACAGATGGCTGCCCTATTTTTCTAAAAACCCATCCAAACAAACGGGCAACTAAAATAATAGTAACGATTTGTGCCAGTAGAATAGCCAAAGGATGTTTTAAATTGTCCACCATCGAACTAAGGAAATCATTCCAATGATTGCTTTCGATTTGTTTATGTACAATTCCGCGCCCCACTTCGAGTGCAGCGCCTTTTGAAATTACCCAATATATCAGAGCTGTAAAACCGCCAATAACTGTAACGTAAAATAAGGAGTTTTTAATGTTATTCATAACTCGTTTTTTAATTTTAATGCTGCAAATATCAGAACTGAGGATCAAGTGAAAAAGCAATTTTAAAGCTAATTTTCAATGTATGTAACAAGTGGGAAAAACTTTGTAACAAGTTATAATTTTACCTTTTTCAAAAAGTCAGAACGATAAGTTTCGCTCAAAATCAAAGTGCTGTTTTTATCATTTTTCTCTAAATGATGCAAAACAATTTCATTGTGATTAAAGAATTTTATTGCTTTTACTGCCACGATCTCTTTTTTGTTTACCCGGCAAAAATCAGCATCGGGCAATTCATTCAAAAGGGTATCAAATTTTACGTTTTTCAAATTCAAAAAAGTGCCATCAGCCAAAAGAACCGTCTTATCACGACTATCACTAACAGCAGTTTTAATGTATTGAATCTGATTAAAATACAGCAGGGTTTTTCCTTTATCGGTATTAAGCTGAATGAACTTTTTAGCAGCATCCGGCTTATGAAAACGTTCAAAAGCTTTTGAGATCGCTTTTTGCAAACGTTCTAATTTTACCGGTTTTGTAATGTAATCAACGGCATCAATGTTAAAAGCATCGGCAGCATATTCTTTGTAAGCGGTACAAAAAATAACCAATTTATCTTTGAGCATTTCGGCCAGGTGCAAACCATCCATTCCGGGCATTTCGATATCTGATATTAGCAAATCAAAATCAAGGTTTGGAATATCAGCAAGAAGCTTCTCGGGATTATTAAACGTTTTTACAATTTCGACTTCGGGAATTTGTTCGCAAAGCATTTTTAAGTACGTTAATCCGGGTAATTCATCGTCCAGAAGCAAGCATTTCAGTTTTGTATTCAAGGAGGTCTATTTTTAGATGAGCAATATAAACATCATTTTCTACAAACTTATCCAGTTTGAAATTGTTTTTATAAATGATGCGCAAACGGTGTTCTAAAGTGGCATGGCCAAAACCGCTGCGTTCTTTCTTTAATACTTTTTTATCGGATATTTTATTAGAAACGGTCATAAAAAAAGCATTGTCCCTAAACTCAAAAACAACCGAAATAAAAGCATCGGCACTTTGCAAATCGGCGTGTTTAAACGCATTTTCGATTAAATCGATCGAGATTAAAGGCGCCAGCAAAGGCTGATCGTACAGTTTATCATCTTTGTTTATATTGGTTTTGATCTTTAATTCAAAAAGCGGACTGATCTTAATTTTATTGATTTCGATTAAATTCAAAGCAAAATCAATTTCTTCTTTTGCGGTCACAAATTTCTTTTTGCTTTCGTATAAAATATAATCCAGTACATTGGCGAGTTTATCTAATGCAAAATAGGTTTGATAGGCATGCGACTGAATCGAGTTTAGAATATTCTTAAACAAATGCGGATTTAGTTTTGATTCTAAAGTTTCTAACTGTAAATCGTTCACCTTCATTTCGAGTGCATAAAAACTCTTTTCGGCATCGTCTTTTGCTTTTTTGAATTGCATCAATTGATACATCAAAAAACAAATGATAAAAATGAGCAACAACAGAATTGCTAAAAAAATAAAAGTGATGGTATTGTTTTCCTGCATTGTTATGTAAAATTAAAAAGTTTTTTGTTGCTCCCGGTTTTTACGGATTTAACAGATTGTCACCGATTTTCTTTTTATAGTATTTTTTAGATTTCAATAAATAAAATCACCTGCACAATCTGTGTTTTTTTCGCCACCACCCGAGCGATAGCGAACAGGCGAAGCAATTCATGAATTATAATTTAAAAAAATAATGCCTACAAACCCGTTAAATCAGTATAACCCGCGGGCCATATCACTTAATGACTGGAAACAAACTTCAGCCCAATAATTGAAGCAATTAACGTTGAAAGAAAAAATATCCTCCAGAACGTTGCCGGTTCTTTAAAAACCAAAATCCCGACTAAAACGGTTCCAACGGCTCCAATTCCTGTCCAGACTGCATAAGCGGTTCCAATGGGTAAAACTTGCGTGGCTTTATACAACAATAACATACTGATTGAAAGACAAACAAAAAACCCTGCCATCCAATAGGTTGATATTATTCCTGTTGTTTCTTTGGCTTTGCCAAGGCATGATGCAAATCCAACTTCAAAAAGTCCTGCAATAATCAATAAAATCCAGTTCATTTTCGTCCCATTTTTAAATTAAGTACAAATATGAGAAAAGCTACCGACTAAACAGCAAAAAGAAAGAAATATATCACAAATTACAACTTAACAATTTGTGTTAAGATTAAGTAAATTACAACTGATTATTTACATTTTAGAGCACTTTTCACTACATTTGCAACCATTTTTAAAGATTTTATGAAAAACGCTGTACAAGTTGGATTCTGGGAGAAACTAGCCCGAATCATACTTAAGAACCGAATACTAATACTAGTAATCCTATCTGCTTTAACGATTTTCCTCGGCTACCAGTGGAAAAACCTTGCTATGACTTATACTGAGGCAAATCTGCTTCCTAAAGATCATATTGTAAATAAGCAGTATCAACAATTTTTAGATAAATTTGGCGAAGAAGGAAATCTTGTGGTAATTGGGTTTCAGGATCCAAAGTTTTTTACACCAAAAAACTATGCGGCCTGGAATGAATTGATGACAGGTTTAAAGAAATCTAAAGAAGTAGATTTGGTCGTATCCTTAAACGATTTAAAGAAATTAGAAAAAGACACCGTTAACGAAAAATTTGTTCTTGAACCTTTTATAGATCAGCAAAAAGCACTTGATCCTGAATATTTAAAAACGGTGCAATACGATTTGTTTCACAATTTGCCTTTTTACGAAGGATTGTTGTTTAACAAAGAAAGCGGAAGTATTCGCTCAGCCATTTACATTAACAAAGCCCTTGTTAACACACCGGAAAGAAAAACATTTATCCTTGAAAACCTGGTTCCGAAAATCGATAAATTCGAAAAAACTACCGGAATTGATTTGAAAGTTTCCGGAATGCCTTATATCAGAACGATCAATGCAGATAATATGAAAGGCGAAATCGGGCTATTTATTGGTGCGGCATTGTTTACGGTTTCCTTGATTTTCTTTTTCTTTTTCCGTTCGTTCAGAGCGACTTTTATCTCCATTTGTATCTTGATCATTGGTGTAATCTGGTCTTTTGGGACACTTGGATTATTTCATTATAAAATCACGATCCTAACAGCTATTATTCCGCCCTTAATTATCGTTATCGGGATCACGAACTGTATTTTCCTGATCAATAAATACCAGCAGGAAATTAAATTACATAACAATCAGGCAAAAGCGTTACAACGTATTATTTCGAAAATTGGGGTTTCGACTTTGATGACGAATTTAACGACTGCGATAGGTTTTGCCACCTTTATGATTACCGGAAATGATTTGCTTTTTGAATTTGGTCTGGTGACTTCGATCAATGTGATTTCGGTTTACTTACTGACCCTTTTAATTGTGCCGATTGTATACAGTTTCATGTCGGTTCCGGGAGAAAGACATTTGTATCATTTAACTAAAACATACATTTCGACTTTACTGGATTTTGTCGAAAATGTGGTAAAAAACAAACGAAAAGTAATTTATACAATTTACGGCTTGCTTTTGGTTTTTAGTGTAATTGGAGTTTCACAAATGAAAGTTTCAGGAAGTTTGATTGGTGAAATGCCAAAAAGCGCTTCTTTCTATAAAGACATTTTATTTTACGAAAAAGAATTCAATGGCGTTATGCCTCTCGAAATAATGATTAACACCAAACATAAAAAAGGGGTTATGAAATTATCGACGATGAAAAAAATGGATGAACTGCAAAACACGATTGCAGAACTTCCTGAATTATCAAAACCAGTTTCTATAGTAAATTTGGTTAAATATTCGAAACAGGCTTTTTACAACGGAAAACCGGAATATTACCAGTTGCCCACTTCGCAGGAACAGACTTTTATTTTATCCTATGCGAAGAATGCAACCAAAAACAGCAAAGACAATTTAATGAAATCGTACGTAGATTCGACCGGACAATATGCCCGAATCACGACTTTCATGAAAGATATCGGAACACAGGAAATGGCAAGGGTAGAGAAAAAGTTACGCTCGAAAATTGCTGAAATTTTTCCTGAAGACCGTTACGAAGTAACCTTAACCGGAAAAGCACTGGTTTTCCAGAAAGGAACTTCTTATCTGGTTGACAACTTAATCGAATCGTTGATTTTTGCTATTTTAGTAATTGCAGGATTAATGCTGTATTTGTTCAGATCCTTTAAAATGGTAATGGCGTCTGTAATTACCAATATTTTACCGCTTTGTATCACATCAGGATTAATGGGTTATTTTGGAATTCCGCTAAAACCATCAACGATTTTAGTATTCAGTATTGCATTTGGTATTTCGGTAGATAATGCGATTCAGTTTATGGCGAAGTACAAACACGATTTAATACAAAGCAACGGAAAAGTCAAAAAATCTGTTTTCAGTGCACTAAGAGAAACCGGAATCAGTACTTTTTATACTTCGGTAGTTTTGATTTTAGGATTTGCTACTTTCACCCTTTCCAGCTTTAGCGGAACAATCGCGCTTGGAGGATTAATCTCCTGTACATTGGCGTTTGCGATGTTTGCCAATTTATTGGTTTTACCGGCTCTGGTTTTGACTTTTGAGAAAAAGAAGGCTAAGAAAGAGGATTTGGAGAATTTGGAAGGGTAAAACACAAATTTCACTAATTAGCACGAATTAAAAAGTAATGAAGACAATCGAAATTTATTCGAGTAAGAAAAAATCATTCTTATTGCTGATTAGTTCTCTTCTATTTGTAATCATAGGAATTTGGATGTTCATGAATGCCGAAAATTTGACTGGCTTTCGATCAGGAAGTCCAATTTTCATAAAAGGAATAGGGATTATTTCAGTTTTATTTTTTGGCTTAGGTTTTTATATTTCCATCAAACAATTAGCAAAAAACAAACTTTTTGTAATTATTGATAAAAGTGGAATTAACGTTAATCCGAAAAAAAATCCATCAGAATTTATAAGCTGGAACAATATTGAAGGTTTTTCGGAACTACAAATACAAAGCCAAAAAATGGTCCTTATTAATCTTAACAATCCTGATTATTGGATTGAAAATGAAAATAATCGAATAAGAAAAAGATTAGCACAATTTAATTTAAATAATTACGGCTCGCCATTTGTGCTTTCAGCAATTTCAATGCAAATAAACCACACTGAACTTGTAGAAGTATTAAATGAGAATTTTGAGAAATACAAACATTTAGCGTAAGAAGGATTTAAATAAAGCATATCATTCCGGGGGACAAGGAATCTCACTCGAAACTCTAAAACGATTGGCGAATTCTTTGCGGAACTACTAGTCAGATTCCTCGTTCCCCGGAATGACAATAAAATGGGAAAATAATAAATTCATAAAAAATAACTGGTCCTTTTGAAAATGATTGCCCCTAGCCCCGATAGTAGCGGCATCCTTTTTATTGCTCCTTTAGCAATAAAAAGATATAGCGGAGAGCGGGAAATAGCTTCTAATTTTAATAATTATCGTTTATATTTGCAGTTATTACACAACAAATAATTTAATTTCAATAGTATATATAAAATGAAACACACAAAAGTTAAAGACTTATTAAACAGTACGACGACGCTTCAGGAGGTTAATGCAAAAGGGTGGGTGAGAACTTTTAGAAATAATCAGTTCATCGCTCTTAATGACGGTTCTACCATTAATAATATACAATGTGTTGTTGATTTTGAAAATACACCGGAAGAAACCCTAAAAAGAATTACTACAGGAGCTGCAGTTTCTGTAACGGGAACTTTGGTTGAAAGTAAAGGTGCGGGTCAGAAATATGAGATTCAGGTAAATAAACTGGAGATTTTAGGAGATTCTGATGCGGAGAAATTTCCAATGCAGCCTAAAAAACACTCACTTGAATTTTTACGCGAAAATGCACACTTACGTGTTCGTACTAATGCTTTTGGAGCCATTATGCGTGTGCGTTCGGTATTGTCGTTTGCGGTTCACAACTATTTCCAACAAAAAGGTTTTGTGTATGTAAATACGCCAATCATTACAGGTTCTGATGCCGAGGGTGCAGGAGAAATGTTTAAGGTAACTGCTTTACCATTTGACAATACTCCAAGAACCGAAGACGGAAAAGTAAATTATAAAGAAGATTTCTTTGGAAAAGAAACGAACTTAACGGTTTCAGGGCAATTAGAAGGAGAAACTTTTGCAATGGCTTTGGGTCAGATTTATACTTTTGGGCCTACTTTTAGAGCAGAAAACTCAAATACTTCCCGTCACCTGGCAGAATTCTGGATGATCGAGCCGGAAGTTGCTTTCAACGACCTTGACGACAACATGGATCTGGCTGAAGATTTTATTCAGTATGTAATTAAATATGCTTTAGACAATTGTAAAGATGATTTAAAATTCCTGGAAGGAAGACTTTTAGAAGAAGAAAAATCAAAACCGCAGGCTGAAAGAAGCGAAATGGCTTTGTTAGAAAAATTAAACTTCGTTTTAGAGAACAACTTTAAACGTGTTTCTTATACGGAAGCAATTGATATTTTAAGAGATTCAACTCCAAATAAAAAGAAAAAATTCAACTACCTGATTAATGAATGGGGAGCTGATTTACAATCAGAACACGAACGTTATTTAGTAGAGAAACACTTTAAATGTCCGGTAATTTTATATGATTATCCGGCAAACATCAAAGCGTTTTACATGCGTCTGAACGACAACACAGAACCGGGAAGAGAAACGGTTCGCGCCATGGATATCCTTTTCCCCGGAATTGGAGAAATCGTTGGTGGTTCTGAAAGAGAAGAACGTTATGATGTTTTGGTTGAAAAAATGAAAGCCTTAAACATTGATGAAGAAGAATTGTACTGGTATTTAGACACCCGAAGATTTGGATCAGCAACACACGCAGGTTTCGGACTTGGATTTGAGCGTTTGGTATTGTTTGTTACAGGAATGACAAACATTAGAGACGTAATTCCTTTCCCGAGAACTCCCGGAAGTGCTGAATTTTAATAAATTTAATTTAAAAAAGTTTCAGGTTTCAGGTTTAAAGTTATTGGAACCTGAACTAAAATTATAAAATTTGTTTTCAAGTTTCAGATTTTAGGTTTGTCCGTTCAGTTGGAAAACCTGAAACCTGAAACTTGAAACTTTTAACAAAAACAAATGCTAAAGCAATTTTTAAATTTAAAATTATCCCAAAAATTATCTCCTCAGCAAATTCAGCTGATGAAGCTAATTCAATTGCCTACGCAAGCTTTTGAGCAACGTTTATTAGAAGAAATGAACGAAAATCCGGCTTTAGAAGCGGGAAAAGAAGAGGAATACGAAGCGGATGAATTCGCTAATGAAGAATACGACGATTATGATGATGCAGAAGGCGACAGAATCGAAGCAGATGATATTAATATCGACGAATATTTAAGCGACGACGATACTCCGGATTATAAAACTCAGGTGAACAATTATAGCGAAGACGAAGAACGCGATACTCCTTTTGCTTCGCCAATTAGTTTTCATCAGGATTTAATCAATCAGCTGAATACTTTTATTCTGAATGATGAAGAGCGTGAAATCGCGGAATTCCTTGTTGGAAGTATTGATGATATGGGCTACATCCGCAGAAGCGTTCCGGATATTGTCGATGATATGGCTTTTACCCAGGGTATTTATACCGATGAGAAAATGGTCGAAAAGATGCTTCAGGTCATTCATGAACTGGAACCTTCGGGAGTTGGAGCGCGTGATTTACAGGAATGTTTATTATTACAACTGAAACACAAAACACCAACGGAATATGTTGATTTAGCAATTGATATTATCGAGAATCAGTTTGATGCTTTTACGAAAAAACATTACGATAAATTGCTTCAGAAATATGGTGTTTCCAATGAGCAGCTTAAAAAAGCAATTCACGAAATCGAAAGACTAAACCCAAAACCGGGCGGATCTTTTACCGGAAACAATAAAGTAACCGAAAATGTGGTTCCTGATTTCGCAATCAGAATTGTTGATGGCGAACTGGAACTGACCTTAAACGGACGAAATGCTCCTTCCCTGCACGTTTCTAAAGATTACCAGGAAATGATGCAGACGTATAAAGATTCCCGTGACAAATCGTCGGCTCAAAAAGACGCGGTTCAGTTTATCAAACAAAAACTGGATTCGGCCAAATGGTTTATTGACGCGATCAGACAACGCCAGGAAACGCTTTTTGTAACGATGAATGCGATTATGCATTATCAGGAAGAATTCTTTTTGGATGGCGACGAAACCAAGCTAAAGCCGATGATCCTAAAAGACATCGCCGATATGGTTGGCTTAGATATTTCGACCATTTCGCGTGTAGCCAACAGTAAATATGTTGAAACACCCTACGGAACTAAACTAATCAAGGAATTTTTCTCTGAAGCCATGAAAAACGATCAGGGTGAAGATGTTTCGACTTTAGAAATCAAAAAGATCCTTAAGAACACCATTGAGGAAGAAGATAAAAAGAAACCTTTACCAGACGATCAACTGGCCGAAATCCTAAAAGAAAAAGGATATCCGATTGCCAGAAGAACTATAGCAAAATATCGTGAACAATTAGATATTCCGGTGGCAAGAATGAGAAAGAAAATTTAAATAATCGATCCAATTTAAAACCGTTCCCTGCACTATGAGCCAGAGGCTCTTTTACAGTTCTAAAGGAACCTATCATATTGTAGAGCCGGACTTCAGTCCAGTTTAAACACAGCGAATATCATTTTAATTTATAAAAGAAAACCCGACAGATTTCAAAATCTGTCGGGTTTTCTTTTATATCAGAATCTTTACATTATTTATACTGATCCGGTATTAGCTTCACTTTAAATAAAAAAACTTTCTTTTTATCATAGTAACTATAAACCAGTGAATAATCATTATCCCTGAAAACCTGCAGTCCCGGATTTGATTTTGCTGTACTTATCAGGCTTTTCTCTATTTCTTCGCCTATTACATCAATTTCTGCCGTTTGTTTTGCTACATTCATCAATGTTAGATTATACTGAACCACTCTTTCTTCGGGCAAACTCACACTGTCTAAACGAATACCCTGCTGAATTGTTAAGGGACAATTTTTATTATACTTTTCAACCAGCTTTGTTATTTCAGTATTGGCTTTTGTTACATTTTTAGAAAGATAAAACTGAAAAAAAACAGCTAAAGCGACTGCAATTCCAATTAAAACTAACAATAAGATATTTTGTTTTCTTTTACTTTGCTCTTCTTGCATGGTTTATTAAAGCTTAATGGTATTTAAAATCTATTTATCCTGAATCTTCTTCATGGCATTATAATAGGCGGCACGACTTAACGGTTCATACTCTTCGGTTTCGCCCAGCATTACCAATTTATCGTTATCGGTTTTACGAAAACTATAATTGGCAAGATTACCTGTTCTTGTACAAACGGCATGTACTTTAGTTACATATTCTGCCGTTGCCATAAGTGCCGGCATTGGCCCGAAAGGATTTCCTTTAAAATCCATATCAAGCCCTGCCACTATCACACGAATTCCCTGATTGGCAAGATCATTACAAACTGTAACAATTTCATCATCAAAAAACTGTGCTTCATCGATTCCTATCACATCGCAGCCTTGTGCCAATATAGCAATATTTGCAGCGGCCGGAACCGGTGTTGACCGAATTTCGTTGGCATCGTGAGAAACGACCATTTCATCATGATAGCGGGTATCGATAGCGGGTTTAAAAATTTCGACTCTTTGTTTGGCAAATTGGGCGCGTTTTAATCTGCGGATTAACTCCTCGGTTTTACCCGAAAACATTGATCCACAAATAACTTCAATCCAACCAAATTGTTCTTTGTGATTTACTGTATTTTCGAGAAACATTTTGTATTTTTCTACCTTTAAAAATGAATAGTTTTTATTACTTTGTACTGGTAATAAATCGACGTGAAAAATTGCTGTTTTACACTTTTTCAAAAGTAGAAAATTTTTATCAAATCGGAGATTCGCAAACGCTTATTAACAGAAATAAAAAAATATCTTTTAGATTTCTGCCGGTAATAAAGACATTCAAATACAAAATATACTAAAATACCCTATTCACTATAATTTCAACAGTTATGAAAAAAAAATTGGAAGCCGATTTAATCAGCATTGCACATCGAATTTTAAAGCTTAAAAACAAATCCGATATCAATCAATTGTATCTTGAAACGCAGAAATTATATGAGAAATTAGCGATTTTAAAATTTGTAGAGGAAAATTTCGACACTTTGAAGCCTACCATTGGTCAAAGCGAAATTAATACTGAAATTGAATCTATTTTTGAAAAGGAAGAACCAGTTCCGGCCGAAGTAAAAGCCGAAACTCCGGCAGCAGCTGAAGAAACTCCAACTGAAACGGCAGCTACACCGGAAATTGCTGAAGAAGTAAAAGAAGAAGAGGTTGTCGAAGAAATCGTTGCTGAAGTTCCTGAAGAAGTAATTCCGGAACCCATTATCGAAACTATTGCGGAGCCGGTTGCCGAAATCATAACAGAACCCGTTGTTGAAAAAATTGAAGAACCTGTTGTTGAGACCAAAAAAGAAACAGAAGCTCCTCAGGAATTTTCGTTTACCACGGTAAGCGATTTAAAACCAATTCCGGATTTCAAGCCTGCTTTTGAATTGGAGAAAATAGAGGAAAATGAACCGGAGAAAGAAGAACCAAAAACAGATACTTCATCAAAACCAAGTCCTGTTGCGATCTCATTTGAAGATTTTGGAATCAATTATGCCGATGCCCAGTTTGTAAAAGTAGACAGTTATGAAAACGTAACCCCTACTCCAACACCTTCAATTCCTGAATTCAAAGAGAAAAAAGCTATCGTTGAAACGGCTATTTTAGAAACTCCGGCAGAAACAAAACCTGTTACACTGAACGAAAAACTGGCAAAAGGTTTTCATATTGATCTGAATGACCGAATTGCTTTTACAAAAAACCTCTTTGGAAACAGCTCTGAAGATTACAGCCGTGTCTTAAATCAATTGCTGACTTTTGACACCTACAGCGAAGCTTTGGAATTCATAGAAAATATGGTAAAACCGGATTATAACAACTGGGAAGGAAAAGACGATTATGCAGAACGTTTCCTGGGAATTGTAGAGAAGAAATTCTCATAAAAAGCAAAACACAAATTACACAAATTAGCACGAATTTTTTCTTTGTGAAATTTTTAAAGACACCTGAAATTTGTGTCAATTAGTGAAATTCGTGTTCTAATTAAAATAGAATAGCAAAAAATTATGTCTAAATTATATATCGTTCCCACGCCAATAGGCAATCTTGAAGACATGACTTTTCGTGCGATCAGGATTCTGAAAGAAGTCGATTTGATCCTGGCGGAAGACACCCGAACGAGTGGAAAATTGTTGAAGCATTTTGAAATTGGCACGCACATGCACAGCCATCACATGCACAACGAGCACAAAACAACCGAAAATTTAATTGCACGTTTGAAAGCCGGTGAAACCATTGCCTTGATTTCAGATGCAGGAACTCCGGCAATATCAGATCCTGGTTTTTTATTGACACGCGCTTGTGTTGAAAATAAAATTGATGTTGAGTGTTTGCCTGGCGCAACGGCTTTTGTTCCCGCTTTAGTCAATAGCGGATTACCAAATGATAAATTTGTTTTTGAAGGTTTTCTGCCTGATAAAAAAGGACGTCAGACTCGTTTTTTGGCTTTAGCCGAAGAAACCAGAACGATGATTTTATACGTTTCGCCACATAAACTCGTTAAGACTTTAGCTGAATTTATTCAGTATTTTGGGGAAGACAGACAAGTTTGCGTTTCGAGAGAATTATCAAAGTTACACGAAGAAAATGTTCGTGGAACTGCAAGAGAAGTTTTAACCCATTTTGAAAAAACAGCTCCGCGCGGCGAAATTGTCGTTGTCGTTGCCGGAAAAACCATAACCAAAGAACCTAAGAAAAGTAAGTTTTCGAAGGATGAAAAAGAAGAAGAAGAAAAAGAAGAAGATTAAAAAGACCAGCACACGGATTGATAAAAAAGGGCTGCCATAAATTTTACGGATTTAATTAGCAGAAATTAGGGCAATTAGCAGCAGGAAAAACAAATTCCAAAATCATTTCAGTCATTCTAATCTGTGGCAGGAAAACTTAAACTGACAATAAAATACAAATCATGAGCATACAAGCCTTTTTAGAAAAAGTAAAACAAAATCCAACCCAAATCACATTCCCGGAAACTATTGCAGTAATTGAGGAAAACTACACTTTTAGCCCAACCGCCTTTCAAAACGGAACGCAGCATAATGCAGCCGGAGAGAACTCGGGGTCCTGCAAATTATTTTCTTTCGCAAAATTGCAAAACTTAAGTAAAGAAGAAACTTTAGCCTGTTTTGGTGCTTTTTACTTTGATGAAGTTCTGGGAGATCCAAGCGGAACGAATCATCAAAACATTAGAAATTTCATCAACTTAGGATGGGACGGAATTAAATTTGAAGGAAACGCTTTAGAACTGAAATAAAGTTATAAATGAAGGAAACATTAAAAGAAATTCCGGTTATAATATTTCTAATTATAGTTGGAATTCCTTTATCTGTATTATTTCTTCCTATAATTTTAGTTTATTTAGTCTTTGAATTTTTTCAAAAAAAACAATTCAAAAAAAGATATAGCAATTATTTATTATCCATTGAAGGAAAGAAATTTTTCTGTTACAGCAATCGGAAAAATAACCATCACTATATTGAAAAAAATATTATTCCAAATCTTACAGCTGATATTGAACCTGTTTTTTTGGAAGGCAAAATTTTAAAATCCGACTATATTCAAGAATACATTTCTCATATGGTAGCTGCCGTTTCTGACCGAAAAGGTTATCCATACTTAATTAAAATCAGCAATGGAAAAGCAATAGATAAGTCGATGAATAATGAATTTTATGATTTCAAAAGTCAAAATAAAAACCCTGAAGATTTACTAATTTTAATAAACAGGGGTTTCGATAATCTAAAATCAATCCCGAAGCTTCGGGACTAAAATCTACAATAAAAAATGCGTTGGACATTAAAAACAAAACCTTCTGAAGACAAAGTCAAACATTTGGCGCAAGCCCTTAATGTAGAGGATTTTGTAGCAACACTTTTGATTCAGCGTGGGATCGAAACTTTCGAAGATGCCAAAAATTTCTTCCGCCCTTCATTAGAACATTTACACGATCCGTTCCTGATGAAAGACATGGACAAAGCCGTTTCCCGAATAGAACTGGCGATTGAAAATCAGGAAAATATATTAGTTTTTGGTGATTACGATGTTGATGGAACAACGGCTGTTTCTTTGGTTTCGGCGTATTTAAAATCGCATTATCCAAATATTGCGACTTATATCCCGGATCGTTATGCCGAGGGGTACGGAATTTCTTTTAAAGGAATTGACTTTGCCGATGATAACGGATTTTCATTGATTATTGCTTTAGACTGCGGGATTAAATCGATTGACCATATTGCCTATGCGAAAGAAAAAAACATTGATTTTATCATTTGCGATCACCACCGTCCAGGAGAATTTCTTCCGGATGCCGTTGCTATTTTAGATCCAAAAAGAGAAGATTGCTTTTATCCTTATGATGAATTGTGTGGTTGTGGTGTTGGTTTTAAATTAATACAGGCTTTAGGAAAAAACAGGAACGAAACGATTGAAGATCTAGTTCCATATCTGGATTTAGTTGCTACGGCAATTGCTGCCGATATTGTCCCTATAACTGGTGAAAACAGGGTTTTGGCTTATTTCGGATTGCAGGTTATCAACTCAGATCCGAGACCTGGAATAAAAGCGCTGGTACATCAGGTAAAAAAGAAAACATTAGATATTACGGATGTCGTTTTTATCATTTCTCCCCGAATAAATGCTGCCGGACGAATCAAACATGGCAATCATGCTGTTGAGTTGTTAACGGAATTTAATTTTGAGCAAGCCCAGCAATTTGCCTCCGAAATAGAACAATATAACTCTGACCGAAAAGATCTGGACAAACAAATTACCAAAGAAGCTTTTCAGCAAATCCTGACAAACAATGAACAAGATCGGTTTTCGACCGTTGTTTTTCAGGAAGACTGGCATAAAGGCGTCATTGGAATTGTTGCTTCAAGATTGATTGAGACGTATTACCGCCCAACTTTGGTTTTTACCAAAAGCGGCGATAAATATGCAGCTTCGGCCAGATCTGTAAAAGGGTTTGATGTTTATAATGCGCTTGACGCCTGTTCCCAACATTTAGAACAATTTGGAGGGCACATGTATGCCGCCGGAATGACTTTAAAAGCAGAGAACTATACCACCTTTAAAGAAGCTTTTGAAAAACAGGTCGAGGAAACCATTTTACCCGAAATGAGAACACCGGAAATAGAAGTAGATGCCGAAATTAACTTCTCTGATATCACCCCAAAACTGATACGGATTTTAAAACAATTTGAGCCTTTTGGCCCTTTAAATATGACACCTGTTTTTATGACTAAAGATGCCAAAGATACAGGTTATGCTAAAACTCTGGGAGGCGAAGAGGAACATTTGAGGCTTTTTATAAAACAACAGAATTCAGATGGAATCGCCGCAATAGGTTTTGGCCTTGGAAAAAAAATAGATATTGTAAAAAATCAAAAACCTTTTCAGTTGGCTTATTCACTGGCTGAAAACGAGTGGAACGGCTCCGTTTCTACTCAACTTATGCTTAAAGACATTAGAACAAATGACAACTAAAACAAATAAGCGGGATCCGTATCAGGCATTACGCTACAGAGAATTTAATGTTTTTTTATTATTGCGTTTCGCTATGGTTTTTGCCTGGGCCATGCAATTTATCGTGATAGAATGGGAAGTTTACAGTTTAACTAAAAACCCGCTTTCGTTAGGAATTATTGGTTTAATGGAAGTAATTCCTGCAATTTCCATGGCATTATTTGCCGGGCATATTGTGGACCAAAAGGAAAAAAAGGGATTATTGGTAAAATGTATTCTGGGATTTTCTGTAATTAGTTTCGGATTGTTTTTAGTGACGTGGCCAAAAGTGGTTGGCGATTTATCTCCAACTGTTATTTTATATTCCATTTATACTTTAGTTTTTTTGGGCGGATTAGTCAGAGCTTTTCTTGGCCCCACTATTTTCTCTCTGCTATCGCTTATTATTCCTAAAAAAGCATATCCAAATGCTGCTACCTGGAGCAGTTCGGTTTGGCAAATCGGAGCCGTTATGGGCCCTGCGCTGGCTGGATTCTCTATTAACTGGATCGGCGTTCACTGGTCAATGTGCCTGGTTTTTGGATTCTCCATTCTTTCTTTAATTGCCTTATCACAAATCAGTAAAAAACCAATCACAAATCCAAAGATTGGAGAATCAATAAAAGATAGTCTTACCGAAGGTTTAACTTTCGTATTTAAAAACCAAATTGTTTTAGGCGCTTTATCGCTTGACATGATTGCGGTACTTTTTGGAGGCGCTGTCGCTTTATTACCTGTTTTTGCCCAGGATATCTTAAAAGTTGGCGCTGAAGGTTTTGGTATATTAAGAGCTGCTCCCGCAGTAGGAGCTTTCATTACAATGCTCGTTTCTGCTTATGTGCCTTTATACAAAGATGCAGGAAAGAAACTTTTAGTTGCCATATTTGTTTTCGGATTATCGATCATCTTATTTGGTCTTTCTACGTCATTCTGGCTTTCTGTTTTCGCTTTATTTTTGAGTGGACTTGCTGACGGAATTTCGGTAGTAATTCGTCAAACGATTTTACAGCTTAAAACTCCTGATCATATGCGTGGACGAGTTGGCGCTGTAAATTCAATTTTTGTTGGATCTTCTAATGAATTAGGTGCTTTTGAAAGTGGTGCAACAGCAAAATTAATGGGAACCGTAACATCTGTTGTTTTTGGAGGAAGCATTACACTTTTGACTGTTATTGTAACGGCATTAAAATCGCCGACATTTAGAAATTTAGACCTTAATAAAGATATGGACGATCATCAGAATATGGAATAATGAAACAATTATTATTGGCTTTCTTTTTTATAATGTCTGTTTTTGCAAACGGACAAAATCTGTATATTAAAACCTACGGAAACAAAAAGGAAAAACCCATAATTTTTATTCACGGAGGTCCAAGTGGAAATTCGACTTTATTTGAAGCTACAACAGCTCAAAAATTAGCTGATTTGGGATTTTATGTAATTGTTTATGATCGAAGAGGCGAAGGAAGATCTGCAGATCCTGATGCAAAATTTACGTATGCAGAAGCTTTTCAGGATTTAAATACTATCTATAAAAAGTACAATTTAAAAAAAGCAACACTTCTCGCACATAGTTTTGGCGGTTTAGTAGCAACACTTTATACCGAAAAATATCCTCAAAATGTCAATTCTCTAATATTGGCCGGAGCTTTATTTTCGCAACAGGAAACATACGACCATATTTTGAATTCTCTCAAGAAAACGCATTGGGAAGATTCTAAAACACACAATAAGATATCCTATGTAGAAAAACTCGATAAAAATTCTGCCGGATATAGAAAACATTGTTTTGATCTGGCAAGTGACAACGGTTATTTTAAAATGCCACATCCAACCAAAAAATCAAAAAAATTATATGCCAATTACGAAGCAAGTAATTTTTTTAAAACCAATATCCGGAATAAAAATGCTCCGTTACTTTTCTATCAAAATGAAAAGAGAAACAATATAGACACCAGATCATCTTTAAAGAAAATAAAAGCTAAAGGCATTTCTATTTATGCCATTTATGGAAAAGAAGATGGTATTTTTTCACCTTCACAGATCAAATCTATTAAGGATCTGGCCGGAGAAGATCATTTCGCTTTACTGAACAATTGTTCTCATTATCTTTTTGTGGACCAACAAAAGGAGTTTCTGTCTCATTTAAAAAACTGGCTTAAATAAAAAAAGGAATTAAACCATCGATACTAAGTACATTTTAATTTTCTGTTTTCAGATTATAATAAATGTACACATCTTGTAAAGTGAATATTTTTTTGCAAATTTTATGACTTTTTTATTTAGAATTAATATAAATAATATTTATATTTGTTGAAATAAAGCATCCATAATGAGAGAAATAGAACAACTATACCACAACAACTTTGGAATTGCCTTTTACTGGAAAAAGGAAAACGAAACTATAACTGATAAAGTACAATTGGTTTTTAAAGAAACCGGATTCTATTTTACGGTTCAGGAATTGAATCATTTTTGCGATCTGATTGAAGACAGTATGATCGAAAATGCATGTTGTGAAGCTTGCGAATTAAAAAATTCCTGTCACAAGTTTTTACTTAAAACCCCTTGTGCAGCCATAGATTTAGCAGTTTCTATAAAAGAATTAAAATCGATTAAAGATTTGGTTGAAGGTTCATTATTTAGAATTGAGCTGGATGAATATGTTTATGGAATTGGCTTAAATTAAGAAACATTCTAAATATTTTAACTACATATTTTCATTATTGAAATATATTTTTGTTTTATTCAAAAAAAAGTATATTTACAGCAATGAAAAAAAACTGTATTCTTTTTACTTTCGTTATGCTTCTGGCTTTTCTGACAAGCTGTAAAAACGAATCTGACAATTACATTGATCCTCGCGGAACCGATTATGCCGGTTCTGAAAGCTGCATTCAATGCCACAAGACACAACACGAATTAGCTTTTAAAAGTTCCCATTTCAAAGCTACTGCGCCTGCAACCCTTGAAAATGTACTGGGTCATTTCAATAAAGGAAATCATGTTTTTATCTATGACAAAAACACCAAACTGGTCATGGAAAAACGCAACGACAGTTTATATCAGGTTTTATACAAAAACGGAAAAGAAGTTGAAGCACATCCGTTTGACATTGTTTTTGGAACCAAACACGCACAAACAAGTGCTTTTTGGAAAAATCACTACACTTACGAATTACCAATATCCTATTACAAATCAATAAACAGTTGGGCGACAAGTCCCGGGTATCCGGCAGACCAGCCTAATTTTACCAGAGAAATAGCCAAGGAATGTTATGCCTGCCATAGTTCTAATATTGCAAGTCAATATGTAACTACAAGTTCTGACAAAGTAAATTCAATGATGATGGATGCTGAAAATTTTATGAACCCTAAAACACTGGTGTTCGGTATTGACTGCGAACGTTGCCACGGACCCTCAAGAAGTCATGTTCAGGCTCACTTAAAATTTCCTGATTTAAAGAAAGCACAAAATATAGTTTTGTTTAAAAATCTAAACAGGCAACAAAGACTGGATGCTTGTGCAATTTGCCATTCTGGAAACGATAAATTAAAAATGAAATCCCGTTTTTTATATAAACCCGGAGATAATCTTAACGATTATTTCAGAGCCACTCCCTCTTCAAATGACAGTATTCATTTTGATGTTCACGGTAATCAGTTGGGTTTATTGGCACAAAGTAAATGTTTTCAAAAAAGCGAAGTTATGGATTGTATGACGTGTCATAACCCACATGAAAATGCTCCAGTCAAATTAGCTTCTTATTCTAAAATCTGCATGAGTTGTCATCAGGGTTTAAAACACAATGAAAACACTTTAAAAACAACCTCAGCTATTGAACTTGCCAATAACTGCGTAGCCTGTCACATGCCAAAAACCATGTCGAATGCCATTAAGTTTCAAATTTCTACTACTAAAAAAATGTCTAACTATATCTTAAGAACGCACAAAATTGGAATTTATCCGAACAATAAAAAGTAACTATTGTTCAAATTTTTGAAGTTCAAAGGTTTCGCCATCAAAAACGCCGTAGGTAAAATAGCCAATCCAGTCGCCCAGATTCACATATTTTGCATCTTCTCCAACGGGAATAATCATGGGTAAATGACGGTGCCCAAAAATAAAATAATTGTAATGTTTGGTTTCGAGTTTACGTTTGGCATACAAAACCAGCCATTCGTTTTCTTCACCTAAAAACTTGACATCTTCATCGCCGGAAATCAGTTTATTTTTGACGGAGAGATATTGTGCTAAACTTACGCCAACATCCGGATGCAGCCAACGAAAAAGCCATTTTGAAAACGGATTGGTAAATACCTTTTTCATTCTCTTATATCCTTTATCGCCGGGGCCTTTTCCGTCTCCGTGACCAATCAGGAATGTTTTTCCGTTAAACGTAAATTCTTTATTGTCATGATAAACCGGAATATTCAGCTCGGTTTCAAAGTAATCGTTCATCCACAAATCGTGATTTCCCACGAAAAAATAGATTGGAATACCACTATCGCGAATTTCAGCCAGTTTACCTAAAACCCGTACAAAACCCTTTGGGACAACTGTTTTATATTCAAACCAAAAATCGAATAAATCCCCTAATAAAAAAATGGCTTCGGCATCTTGTTTTACCACATCCAGCCACGCCACAAATTTTTGTTCGCGCGGCAAACTCAACTCAGGCGTTGGAGCACCAAAATGCTGATCTGAAGCGAAATATACTTTTTTCATTTAGATGATTAGATTGTTAGACTTCTTAGATTATTTAGACTTTACTCTATTGTCATTGTAAGTCAAGTCGAAGAATTGGAATTTGAGATTTAAAAAACGGGATTTATTTTAGACATTATCAGATGCATACCATTCGGCAAACGAAGATTCTGTTTCCTGAAGTTTAAGGGAGAAAAGAGAGATATCCTTTGGTAAACGTGCGATAATTCTATCTGCAAAATCAACGACCATATTTTCGCTTGTTGGCTGATAATCTACTAAAATCACGTGGTGACCACGATTTTTTAATTCATTTGCCAATTCGATATGTGGTGTTGTTTCGTTAAAAACCGTTGCGTGATCAAACTGATCGACGATTTCTTCTTTTACAATTTTCTTTAGATCCGAAAAATCAATTACCATTCCGAATTTTACATTCGATCGATCCGTGATTGGTGAACCAATAACCGTTACCGATAATTTATAACTGTGCCCATGAACGTTTTTACATTTTCCGTCGTAACCGTACAAAGCGTGTCCGGTTTCGAAACTAAATTGCTTTGTAATTCTGATATTACTCATCGATTTGAATTTTAGGTTGCAAATTTACAAATTAATAACCGTTTCCATCTCTTTTTTTAGCTCTGTTATACATCCAATATGCAATTCCGATTAAAATGACAAAAGGAACAAAAGATCCAATGACCACTCCAATCTGATAACTGCCATCAGGAGCGGTTTTAATTTTCTCAGCAACATCTACTTGTTGTAATAATGAAATGATATACATTCTACTAATTTTTGGTTAAACACATAGAGAGATAGGTTTTTGGGCTTTCGTATAAGAATAATCAAAAAGCCGGCTTTTACTCATAGCCTATTGTGAATTAATGCAAAGTGAAACGTCTTTTTTTCACACTTACAAACTATGTCTCTATGTGTTTGAAAATTATACGTATTTATTTTTTAAATTGACGTAAAGCTTCTTTTGAAAAATCAGACAAAACCAATTTTCCGGTAATAGCGGCACGTTCGATAAGCAACGATTCCCAATGCTCTGTTCCTTCCCAGATAATCTTTTTCATTTCTAATAACGCTTCGGGATTGTATGCGCTTAATTTTTGGGCAAAATTTGCAACGGCATTATCGAGATCTTCTGCTTTATGAATCTCAGAAAACAATTTATTTTCTAAAGCCCATTCTGCCGGTTTCCATTCGTGTGCTGCCAAAGTCATTTCGGCCATTGCAGCTTTTCCTATTTTACGGGAAACGGCAGGTTCAATCACAAACGGACCAATACCGATCGCTAATTCTGATAACTTTACAGCGCTTTCCGGTGTAGCGAGTACATAATCGCATGCTGAAATAATACCTACTCCGCCGCCAACAGCTTTTCCCTGAACACGGGCAATAATAAGTTTAGAACAATTGCGCATCGCGTTGATCAAATGCGCAAAACCAGAGAAAAATTCAGTTCCCTGCTCTTCATTCTCGACTTGCAGCAGTTCATCAAACGAAGCCCCTGAGCAAAAAACCCTGCTGCCTTCGCTTTGCAAAACAAGTACCGAAACAGCATCATTAAGACTTAAAGCATTGATTTCTGACGTTAAACGATCTAATAATTCACGCGGAAAAGAATTACTTGCCGGATGTCCAAATTGAACCGTGGCAACGTTATCATTAAAAATAGTTTGTAAAGAACCGTTCTGATTTACTGAACTCATAAAAATAGATTTGATCGTAAAGTTACGGTTTTGGCAACTATTTTTGACAGAACATGATTTGAAATTTGTTTTTTGAAAATTAATTGACTTTATTTGCTAACGATTTGGGGGATTAGCTCATTTGGCTAGAGTGCTTGCCTGGCAGGCAAGAGGTGACCGGTTCGAATCCGGTATTCTCCACAAAACAAAACCCTTGTAACACTATAGTTTACAAGGGTTTATTTTTTTCTTTAAAAAGGCTTCTACCTATTTTTCATTTGCTGAATCTTCAGCGTCAACTCTTTCTTTTTCGGCTTTTTTAAAATCGTTATTCAAGACATCTGTCAGTTTCTTTTTTTCTTTTTGGTTTTTTCTATTCGTCAAGACGATCAGGACAATTACGACCGCAATTACAATTCCTATTATTACCCAATTGATTTCCATAACTTTAAATTTTGAATTAAAAGTAAAGCTTTAAACTATTCAACACATTATCAAAAGGTTAAGTATTGCATTATTAAATTCAATCCTTAGGGGCACAATTATCACTTTTGAAAGATATTTCTTCGCACAGGTTTTATATTTTTGTATGATCCACTAATACTAAAATAAAAGCACTAACCCAAAACATGACATTAAAAAACCTGCAAAATATCTGGAGAGCACCAAAATACCTGCCTTACCTTCAGCCACAACTAACAAATGAAATACTGGAAAATGCAGAAAGCCAAATAGGTTTTAAATTGCCCCACGAATTGGTAGAAATTTTGAAATTTCAAAATGGCGGGTACCTTCGATATAAACTTCCGGAATCCCCTCATGAAATCATCAATGGAATTGGCCCCTATTTTCCGTCCTTGATTAACTTTGATTGGGAAGAATCTAAAGAATATGTAAGTTTTGAACTTGATGGACTTATTCCGCTTGACGGAGACGGTCATTGGTACATTTGTTTAGATTACAGAGAAAATAAAAAAAGCCCTAAGATTTCTTTTATTGACATTGAATGCGATCATCAGGACGTGATTGCAAATTCTTTTAAGGAATATCTGGAGCTATTAGAGCTGGATGTAGAAAATGAATTGGTGATAGAAACCAAAAACTCAATTGAAGAACTAGCCAGACAACTTGAAAATATTCTTGAAATTACGTTTGAAGAACCTAATTATTTTAACAGCGGATATGCCAATTATAGAAGTGCATACAAAGAAAAATGGTTATGGTTAACCCCAAACAAAGTTCCTCAGGGTTTTGTAAGAGAGGACGACAAAAGGTACGATGAGCTAAAAGATCAAATGGATATTTTTTCATTACAATACCCTGAAATTAACGAAAACGCGTTGTTTCTTGAACTTTCAGAAGAAAGCCTCAACGATGAGTTAGTCAAAAAATTAAGAGAACACGATATTAAAGTAACTTTATTGACAGAGATAATGGGGCAAAAATCAGCACTTACAGAACAATTAACCCAATGGCATAACGCAGACAAACACACTAAAATAATTCAGGCACTTGAAGCTCTTCCTGAAGCAGATTTAAACTACGAACTCACAAACCTTTTAGGCAGAGCTTATAACAACAATTCAGATTATGATAAAGCGATAACGGCTCTTTTGTCACAGGATGAAAAGGGAGCAGAAGATCCGCTTTGGAATTTCCGTATGGGTTATGCCTATTATCATAAATTTGAAAAAGACAACGCGCTTCCTTATTTTCAAAAAAGCGTTTTATTAGGAGATGCAACAGCAGTCAATTACCTAAAATGGTGCGAAGATGACCAAAAACCGTCTGCCATCCAGACCAAATCAACCAGAACATTAGACAATGTGGCCTGGGTTTTTTCTTCAAAATTTTATCATGATACCGAAGAATTTAATCAGGAAGTTATCGAATACCAAAAAAGAATTTACAAAACGGATGAACTCTGGAAACCAAATGAAATTGTATCGGAGGTTTCTGAACTTCAAATTCAATATACCGCCTGGATTATAAAACCAACTGATTTGCTCGAAAATGAGACTTTAACGGATGATGACAAAAATATTTTTGAAGAATACCCCGATGAAAAAGAACATCAGGTCGAAATTTTAGCCATACTAAAAGCTGATAATGGTAAAAATTTTACGGCACTCGAATTTTTATTAAAAACACATCAACAGCAAGTAAATAAAGAACTCGGCGATCACGTGTTTTTTGAAGGAACAGATGAAAATCTGAAAATTATTAACGGGTTACCCACTTACTACATTTTGTGTGGTAGTTAAAAACAGAAATATGAAACAAGAAATACTACCGCAAATTCAAAAACTGCTCGGAAACATTGATAATCATGAGCCCAAATAAAAAATCCATAGTCCTAAAAGTTTATTGGGTCCTTAGTTTGCTTCTGGCAATAGATTGCTTTTTGTATTATTTTAAACTCATTAGCTTAAGAGGGTATTACAGCGATGTGGTTTTATATTGGCTGTGGTTTATTACCAGCTTTGTGGTAATCGTGGTATTCTGGAAAAAAATTATGGCAAAATTACTTTTGGCAGGAATTATATCCACCATAATACTCAGTATTTTACCGCTTATGATGCCTTTTTATGCATGGATCCTTTCGACTACATCATTAGGATTAATGATAGATAAAAATCTAAATGAAAAATACAGGGCACAAATTATAAGCTATAGTGCAATGGCGCCACCATGGCTTGAAGTAATAGAAAAACACGGCCTTCTGGAAAAAAGAATAATAAAGAGCACCGATTATCAACTGAGAAACGATAACATGAATATAAAAATTCGGACAGCAAAAGACATCATTTTTAACACTGAAACCGACAGCACACTAACACTCACGCTTTTTTACGGAGGACCAAACAAAACCATTACCTTTAATAAAAACACCGGAAACATTATCGCCATAAAAAACAATTAAATTTAACTCAAAACCAAACGATATGACACTATTACTCCGATGGTTACTCGTACCCATAATCGCATTGATTGTATTACTGTTCTGGAAAGGAAGTCCGGTTGTTATAAAATCAGCATTATTAATTGTTCCGCTGGTTCTTATTGTGAGCTGGTTTGCCCACGAAGGCGCCTTTAGCGGAAACGGCGGATTAGCCAGGCTATACGGTTTAGCAGCGTTAATCGCATTTTTGCTTTGTTATGAAATTGGACTATTATTTCATCGTTATTCTCTAATCAGAAAAAACGTAAACACCGTCGAAGATGATGTCTTGCTTATTATTGGATTGGTTTTGCTGCTATTTTCAATCGTATACTTTGTAATAGTACTTTCGAAATAGAATAATAACAAATTAAAAGTAGATTAGACATGAATCACAAACATTGGCAGTCTGGATCAGAAAATGACAACGAAAGAACAACACACCATGATATACGAAACCTAATTACAGAACTTCAATTATCCCCAAACATTTTAAGCCTTTTTGATGGCAACTGTACCAATCAGATAATGAAAGATTATCACTTTGATAAAGATTATCAGGATCCGTGGGCTATCTTAAATTTAAAAAAAACTCAGCAAGACACTTATTTAATCCATAGGTATAAACCAATCTTAGCCTATACACATTCAAAAATATTTGCGTACGATAGTAAACTAAATGGCTATACCTCCTATTACATTGAAGAAAAAATGACCGAAGCTCAACATTGTTTTACTTGGGATGGTATATTTATTACAGAAATTCTTCGTTGGTGGGAATATGAAATAAGTGACCAGGACATTATAAACATTGGTAATTTCTTCGGTTTAAAACATACACTCGAAATCCTTGACAGTATCAACGAAACAACAAAAGGAGAAGGATTTTCAACACAGCCAGAGATTGACGACTGGAAAAACAGAATGATTACTGCAATAAACGGTAAAATTCAATAACAACAAATAAATCAGGATTTTTAACTTTATCAATCTTCTACAACCTAATTTAAGCTTACTAATTTATGAATCTAAAAACAACTTTAATTCTTGGCACTTCGTTTCTTTTTCTGTTGTCCTGTAATAAAAAAGAGGAAACAAAAAACAAAAAACCCAATTTGGTCAAAACTACAGCAATCCAAAACGACTCTGTACCAAACGAAGAAGCCCCGCGCAAAGAAAGCATCAATTTATTTACCCTTACTTACAGAGACAGCACAGATGTTGCTTTTGTTTCCCTTTCGGATATTTATCCTGTAAATGACAATCCTTCAGATAAACTCCTTTTGCCCAATATCGAAAAAATGGGAAAAACCGCTGCTCAATATTTTACCTTTGGTGAGAAATACAGAAACCAGTTTTTATCCAAAACAAACATTTCCGAAACCGATTCCCTTTTTGTTTACGATTATGCTAAAAACAAGCTTCATTTGCGATAAAAAACCTTAAAACTGCCGCATTGCTAAATGGTTACTCTTCAGACGAAGACTGGCCTTATCACAATTACGATTATATGATTGGTTTTGAAATCAGCAAACAATATTTAAACGGATATAGTGACTATTATACAAATGTGATCGTTTACGTAGGAAAAGAAAACCCCTTTGCAAAAGAAGCCTTAAAGCCTATTGCATGGAAAAAAATGCCGGCTAAAGACTATCCTTCCAAATCTATGAAAAGCGAAGATCGTGTGCTGTTAAAAAATACAATTCCGGGCAATACATACTTATATCAAACCGACAGCTATAATTATTTCTTACAAGACTACTTAGACAGTCATAAAATAATTTATGCCAGACGTCTTCTGGTAGCCAATTCTAAAACAAAAGATATCATAATCGAAAAGCTCTACAGCCAAAGCGAAGGCACCTCTCCCGCTCCGTTAAACTATGAAAACGGAGATGACTCTATTGAGCAATATACCGGAAAACTGTTTAAGGACAAACCGCCAGTTGTTTTTGGTTTTGAATACCAGTCCTTCGGGTGTCCGGCTATTTCAATAATCGACAAGTCAAACGAAGACATTTATCTTCAATGCGATAACCGTCATTAAATTGATGATTTAAAAATTCAGGAGCTAAGAAGATTTGTTTTCAAAAGACGAATTGTCCCGCTCTCAGCTATATCTTTTTCCTGCTAAAGAAGCAGGAAAAAGGATACCGCTTCCATCGGGGCTAAAAGAGACGATTTAGTTTTTACAAGAACTTTTTTTTAATTGTAGTAGCAGATAACTTTACTTAAAACATTTCTATGAAAATTTCTTTCTGGCTGTATTGTTCCAATCTCGAAATGTCGTTTGGTTTTTACCAAAAAGTCTTTAATCTCAAAACCGAAACCTTTGCCCACACACAAAAAACTTTCTTTGTACCTATTGGTAACCATGCCGAATTAAAAATAAGCACCATACAAAAACCCGTTAACGAAGCCAATGTCGAAATAAACGAAGCAGCCGTAGACGAATTGTACAACACCTTTATACAAAACCAACTCAGCCAAAGCCACGAATCTGATGTCACAAAAATGCCTTCCGGCACATTTTCCGGTCCCTGGGATTATCCCGGCGGAAAAGCGCTCTTTCTAAAAGATCCCGACAATCATTTTATTGTTTTTATGGAGTGGTAATTAAACCATTTCATTTATTTTAAAAGAAAAAGGAACTATTTTCTAATTTTCGATATTTATAAGAAAAATTTTATTTTTGTTTACAGCAATACAAAATAGTATCGTACAGGAACAACCTTGTTTTTCACCAAAAACTATTTTGTAAAAGAATTTTAAATACCTTTGAATTATGAGCACAGCAACAAAACAAAATCATATAGGCCGAAAAATCAGCCGTATTCGTGAACTACGAGATATGAAACAAGAAGCTTTGGCCCAGGCTTTGGGTATGAGCCAGCAAACGATATCGACTATCGAAAACAGCGAAACAATAGACGAAGAAAAACTTATCGAAATAGCAAAAGCACTTGGCGTAACTGCAGAAGCCATAAAAAGTTTTTCGGAAGAAAATATGATTACGTATTTTAATACTTTCAACGATAGTCCAGGGAACTTTGGAAATTTTGCTAGTGGAGCAATTTGTAACTTCAATCCTCTTGATAAAGTAGTTGAACTTTATGAGCGTTTGGTTCTTGCTGAAAAAGAAAAAGTGGAGTATTTAGAAAGAATAATCAAGGATAAATAAACCCTTTTGTAAACAACGACAATGTTGATTTGCAATTTAAAATATACAAAAAGCCATTCTGGAAACAGAGTGGCTTTTTGTATATTTTAAAAATCTGTCTTATTTTGACAACAATAGGACTTTTAGAGTAATACAAAAAAAAAGAAATACCATACTTTTACTAAGTCGAACAGATTTAATTATTTATACACAAAATTATGTCAAAATCAAAAACATCTTACAATAAAGCAAAAACATCCATTAAGAATTGGATTTTAGAAATTGACAAAACAGAACAAATTCCTGCTGATATTATCGCTTTTAGTTTCAATTTATATGAACCATATGGTATTGAGTTGGTTGGAACCAAGTGGTTTGATGAAGAAAATGAAGACTGGGCATGCGACGAAGAATACAGACCTCAACAAAAAACTTGTCCCAATTTTACAATGCCAGACGACTCAGAATGGGAAGAAGTTTTGGAGATTGTTACAAAAGTTCTAAAAGAGCTGAGTTCAGAACTTTCTGAAACCCAGATTTTCAAAAGAAAACACATCGCCACAGGATTTGTCGATGGAGATTTAGTGCTTATCAAATAATTGGTTTGATCACCAAATAAGGAGAACTAACATTTCATAAGTAAAAAATCGCTTAAAAATGGACTGAAAGCCCAAAAGCAACAGCGTAGTGCAACGCACTACGAACTAAATTAACCGTCAAGATTGCCCTGACAGGGCAAAAGCACAGACTTCAATTTTTTGACTTATTTTACAATTACAGCTTTAAAAGTATCTCATTATACTGTCAATTTTATTTTTTTGTATACATTCTTTAAAATCAAATAACTAAACCTTAAAAATAAAAGCATTAACTTAATAAAATCTACTATTATGAGTTGTCTGGGTGTACTTTTTTCTATTGATGAAAAAACAGTTTTCAAGCTTAAATCTTTTAAATCTGACAAAGATCGATTACAATTTCTACAAGAAGAGATTGAAGAAGAATTGATGAGCAATCACCCCGAAAGATTTTCTGAATTTGATAAATCATGGAATGCACTACACAGAAGTTTAACCGATGGAAAATTTGATTGGACAAACGGAACTTTCCCTTTAAATCATGTAATTATGGGCGGAGAACAAATTTATCATGAAGATGATTATATTATGTCACTAAAAAACCCTGAACAGGTCAATCAAATTGCTGAGGCTATAATAACAGTCACCGAAGAACAATTGCGCACCGCCTATTACAATATCGATAGTGATGAGTATGTCTTTAAATTAACAAATGAATATTTTGAATATACATGGACCTGGTTTCAGAATTCGTTAGAGTTTTGGAAAAAAGCTGCTACAGAAAAAAGATATGTTTTATTTGCGGTTAATCAAATGCACTAGACCATAAGTATTATTCGAAACCTTTTAGAATTGTACTCAAAATCCCAAAGCATCAGCGTTGAATATTGTTGCATTAAGAAGGCAAAACAAAAAAAGTGACGGTATTCTTAAATATCTATCATCTAGTATACGATGGAAATTCCCTTTGGGATTAGGCTTTCGCCCTTACAGGGCTTAAATAACAACCGTTTTTTTTCATAGTGCTTCGCACTATGCTATTGCTCAAGCTCTTTCAGAGCGGATTCTAACACTTCTATTTTAGAATCAAACTGCAAACCATACATATTAGAAACCTTTAAAAATGGGCTGAAAGCCCAAAGGCAACAGCGTAGTGCAACGCACTACGAACTGAATTAACCGTGAAGATTGCCCTGACAGGGCAAAAGAAAAAACGTTGTGTTAGTTCCTTGTGTGATCCCTCGTTCCTCGGCATGACAAGATTGTGTGCTCATCCTTATAACATGATTTCTTCCTATCAATTCTTATTAGAGAATTCCACAGGAATGATATATTTTGTAGGGATGGATTATAATCCATCCCTACAAAATATAATTTCCAATACATTCATTTCAAAGACAAAATCTTCGGTTAGAAATAAACCATTTAGAAAAACGTTGTGTTAGTTCCTTGTGTGATCCCTCGTTCCCCGGGATGACAAGATTGTGTGTTTTAACTCTACGGGTTGGGTTAAACCTTATTTATCGTCTAGTTTGCTTTCTTCAACAACATACAATTGATAATTGCCACCTGAATAACTATCTAAAGTCAGATAGAACAATACTTTTTTATTGTCTTTCTTCAAGGCATACAAAGCAGTTTCTTTATCTCCGTTACTCACCAGATATGATCTTTCTTTCTCCGGAAAAAGTGACATTAAATGATGACTTCCGCCAAAAAGGGCATTACTAAATTCCTCACGCGAAAGAGAATAAATTTTAGTTGCATTTAGTTTCTCACAAGCACTTTCGAACTGTTTAATGGTTTTGTACAATGAAAATGTTTTTTCGTCTTCGGTATATCCTTTTTTATACAGCAATCGTCCTTCTATACCCGAAAAAGCTTTTCCATCATAAACGACAATCCTGTCAAAGTCTTTTTCTTTAAAATCATCGCTGGAAACCTTATAACCCGGAATCTCTTTTAGATAAGGGAATTCGCCTATTGTGGCATTACTTTGGGCAATAGTGGAAAAATCAAAATTCCTGATTTCAATTTTCTCTCCTTTTTTAGTATCAGATCCGTCTGCCGGACTACTAGTTGAACTTTCTGTAGTTTGCTCTGTTTTTACTTCCTCTTTTCCATCTTCACTTTTTTTTCCACAAGATGTAACGATTAAACCCGTTAGGCAAAGGGCAATTAATTGGTGTGTTTTCATAATCGAAGTTATTATACTATTATTTCGATACAAATATATTGCTTTTTAAGAATTTTCCTAAACAATACTTTTTATGTCGTAATTTACTCCTTTTTATCAATGGCTTAACTACTCAAATTATACCTTATTCTAACATTTTATATCTTTTTATAATCTTATAAAAAACAGCGATCGTTTAATTTCACTCTTGATGTGTAACTTATATGGTAAAATTAAATTTCAAAAATCATATTATTTATTTCAGGATATGATTTACTTTAGATATATAAACCGTCAAATACAAATGCAGAAATTATGTCAGAGTTAAGTTCATTATTCGTTAAGGTAAAAATCACAAAAAATCAATTCGAAAATTTTTTAAGCAGTTCTCCTCAAAAGCCGGAATTAAACAATAATTGGCTGGCATGGTGGGAAAGCCGGAATATGTATTCTAAAATGGATTTGACTACAGAATGGCTGCGCGCTTATAACGATGCCAACAATAAAAGCGTTCTTGACGGATGGCTCGATGCCCAACAAGCCTTTGCCTTTTCTGATTATGATGAGGCTTCTGAAGAGTGGCGATTGGGAATTATTTTTTTTAGCGAAAATTATTTAGAAATGCTGCCCATGTTTGCCTTTGTCATTAGCCTGGAAAAGTATATAAGCGAAAGTACCGATAATCTGGCAATCGTGTACCCATTCTTCTGGGGAGACAGTCATGTTTCGGCTTATATAAATTTTGAAGAAGGAATAGCATCGTTCAACAACAAAATACAAACTACAGCCGATGTCAATCCCGAAATATTAAATTCTGTAACAGCATACCTCTCTAAAAAATGGGATGAGTTATTGGAAAATACTGAAATCGATTAATCCATTAGAAAATTATCCAATAGCACGAATTACAAATCTGTGCTATTGGGCTTGACAATATAAAATAATGAGCTCATAAGTTGTTTAGACTCTATTTAATCTTTACTTAATTCAACCCAGTCTTCACTTGTTGCTAATGCTCCGGCTCCTTTTACGTAGTATTTATCGTTTTCTTTTTTTATGGAGAAAGTATTATTAATCTGCTTACATCTAATATCATCATTTTCAACATAAAACAAGTCTAAAACATTTTCATGCTGCAATGCTTTGTATGCTCCCATGCAGGTTACCGGTTCATGAAACGATTCCATCTCCAGCATAACTTTGTCTTTTAAAATGGAAAAATGATAGGTTATATTTGCCATTCCGGTTGACGTTATTTCTGTTTCAACATTTACAGAAAACTTACCCTGAAACTCTTTCGGTATTGGCTTTACATCTTTTAGTTTATAGTCTAAAAGCAAATCATTATAGAGCGTAATTCCTTTCTTGTCTATTTTGTTCGATGCTGTTTTTTTAATAAAAGTCCATTTGTTATGGTCATACAAATAAAAATAAACCCAAGCATCGTCTTTCATTTTAAAATCTTCAGGACTTTTATAATCAGTCATTTCTTCCTTAGGAAAATACGCCGCGACTATATAATATTTATCTGAATTCTTTTTCAGAACGTCCTTTACTTTTTGATCTGTTATTTTAGGGTTTCCAATTGTTGCTTTATTTTCATCAGAGAAAAAACCAAACATATAATCTGCTTCCCAAAAAAATTGCTCACTAACTGTTTTTCCAATATAATTAACACTAAAAACACCAAGATCATCAGATGAAAGATAAGACGGATAAGTTCGCTCCGTTTTTGAAGTATCGGGTAAAACAAAACCATTTTCCTGATATTTTTTATCTAAGAAATTAACCGGTGCTATTTCAAAATTGCTTTTTTCTTTAGGGGCACATGCTATAAATGATATACAAGACAATAAAGTGATCGCGATTCTTCCGGCTATTTTATAAATCATTTCAAATTAAGGATTAAGATTTTTAGTTCTGCTAAGTTATTATATTCATTATTAAAGCAACACTATATTTTCATACCCGATAACGCAGATTTACAATTACAGGTGTTCAACAAAATAATCGATATTTTAAATCTATTGAAGATTTTCCCCCCCTTTTATATATTTTTTATAATACTTAAAAAAGTACAGCGGAAAAAAAGCTAATGCAATGGGAATATACATAGCGCCAAAAGCCTCCTTATATCTTAAGACTGAAGTTTCTAATACTATTATAAAAACGTACATTAGAATTGGGATTATATAATACATCCTTTTTTCATTATCCCTGTCAAAATAGATAAATAATGATGAAAGGAATAAGATAATGTACAGAAACAGGTTAAAGAAATATATTGGAATTTCTCCTTTTGAACGTATATCACCCTGAAAATAAAAGTTTGTAAAAAACACCAAAAAAATAAAACCTGTAATAAAATCAGATACTAAATACGATCCCACTTTGTATGAGAGGAAACAAATAAAAAGCAAAAAAGCGAATTCAAAGAAATACCCCCACATAGTTATACATTAAAGTTTAATTTTATTTTTCAAGACACAAAACTTAGAAGCTTAGTTTCTCAGAAGCTCAGCAACTAAAAAAAACTACTTCAGTAAATACCCAAAACGTATAGATCCATAAAAATAACCCGAATTGGTATTGGTCTCAGGATCTTTTAATTCTCGTCCTCTATAAATAAAAGAATACGACATATTGAAATTGTTGTGCCTGTATTTTAAGCCAAACTCTGCATTAAAACGAAGCGGTTCCAAATCAAAAGTTAGCGGACTTGTACTACTGAACATACTTCCCTGAATCGTGGCATCATAAAATTGATAATTGACACTTGGCATCGCATAAAAGTAAAACTCCCTAATATTGTATTGCGGTTCGAAACTTACCGAAGCATCGTGCAAATTCGAATCGTAAATTGGGAGTAACTTTTTGAAACCTATTCGGGTTAAGAATCCTGTAGAAACGCCATCGAAGATAGTACCCAGATTAGCTTCGGACTGAAAATGAAGGTCTATAAAATCATTATGTTTTGATGGAAACATTTTCTTCGAATACATCACATGTGCCTGAACGGCAAAAGCATTCGTAAGCTGATTTTCCCAACCAAAGACTTTTTTATACCCAATAAGATGATGGAAACTTTCCTGGGTTTGCCTGCCTAAAGCATTTGGCCCCATAAACCCTAATTGAAAATCGGTTTTTAAAACGGATTCACTTTGGTAAAAAAAACTTTTTCCTGCTTCGGCAAAAAGATAACCCGTAAATGGGCGATCATTGATGTCAACCGCAGTTTCATTAATAAATCTCGGATTATAAATGTATTGCCCTATTCGGAATTCCGTAATTTTTTTATTGATTTTCGGATTCTCATTTTTCGATAGAAAACGGTAGAAAAGTTCCAGACCGTTGGTATAATACATATCATTTTTTGATGATGTGTATAAATCATTATCGGTAATTAAACCAATTTCGGCCGTTTTTCCCTGTCCCATAGCCAATGCCGATGTCAGAAATAAAAGCGCAATAAAATATTTTTTATTTCGCATTATAATTTATTTTTCCAACAGCGCGCATTTCACGAACAATTCTTTGTTTTCTTCGGTTGATATAACTGGAAGAACCTGTAGCTTTAAACTTTCTGGGATTTGGCAATATGGCAGCAATTCCAGCCGCCTGCATTGGTGTTAAGCTTGACGCATCACGACGGTACCAATGTTCTGTTGCGGCATACGCCCCATAAACGCCATCGCCCATTTCAATACTGTTCAGATAGACTTCCATAATACGTTCCTTGCCCCAAATTACTTCAATTAAAACCGTAAAATAGGCTTCCAGGCCTTTACGGAAATAACTTTTGCCCTGCCATAAAAAGACATTTTTGGCGGTTTGTTGCGAGATCGTACTTCCTCCACGAATTCGGCGTCCGCGTTCGTTGCTTTTGTATGCTTTTTGGAGTGCCTTAAAATCAAAACCATTGTGCTTTAAAAAAGTTCCGTCTTCACTGGCGATTACGGCTTTTTGCAAATTCATTGAAATCTTTTCGATAGGTTCCCAGTCGTGATCAAAGAAAACTTCTTTACCAGCAAATTTATTCTCGATCGCACGAATTACCATTAAAGGTGTAAAAGGCACCGGAATATATTTAAAGATGATCACAGATGCGATAGAAACACCAAAAAACCATAAACATAGTTTTATAAAAAACCATTTTACTTTTTCACCCAGAGAGCGCTTGCCTTTTTTGGGGGATGGTTTCGGTTTCGGTTTGTTTGCGATTGGTTTTGGTGCCGGTTTTTTGGTTACTGCCATTATATTAAATCTGCTAATTCTGTTCCTATTAAACTCCCAATTGCTACTCCCATTCCGCCTAAACGTACTCCACAAAACACGTTTTCAGACAATTGGGCAACAACAGGATTTTTACTGTTTCCAATTCCCATGATTCCGCTCCAACGATGGGCAATCCTGAAATCCTGGTTTGGTAAAATTACATTTTTAAGTAAATCCTCCAATTTATTTTGTACAATTTTCGTCTGGCCAAATTCTGTAGTATTTTCGGTCTCAAAATCTAAGTTACGACCTCCGCCAAGTAAAATTCTGTTGTCTATATTTCTAAAATAATAATAACCGCGGTCCAGGTGAAAAGTGCCTTTGATATCTAAATTTGCGATGGGCTCTGTAATTAAAACTTGCGCGCGTGCCGGTTGTACGGCGCCTTTTGTAATCGCATTTGCAAAACCATTTGTGGCAAATAGTACCTTCTTTGACCTAAAGCTAAAATCATTCAGTACAATTTCGACCTGATTTCCTAAATCGGCATACGAAGTTACCGTTTGTTGATTTAAAATTAAAATATTTTCAGAAACAGCTTGTCTTAGCAATTCCTGCATCATATTTCCGGTATCGATTTGTGCTTCGAAAGGGTTAAAAATTAAATATTCCTGAATGTTTTCAAACCCGAACCTATCTACTTCTTTCGAAAAAACATCAGCTTTGAAAAGCGGTTTTAAAATTTCATTGATAAAAGGCAACCTTGAAATACATTCACTAAATCCGCTTTCATCTTCTTTCAGGAATACTTCATATCCGCCATGAGGTTTAAAATCAATTGCAGCATCTCCTACTCTTTTTCGAAGCAATTGCAAACCTTTCCAACGTTTTTCGATCAAATTTATTACCTCTTCTTCTGAATGGTTTTTTAAATCTTCCAAAATTTCAGAAAGACTTCCAAAACAGGCAAAACCGGCATTTTTGGTACTGGCACCTTGAGGCAGCATTCCTTTTTCCAGCACCAGGATTTTCGCCCCTGGAAATCTTTCGCGTAAGCGTAACGCTGCATGCAGGCCAACAATGCCACTGCCTACGATGGTATAATCAACATTAGTGAACCAATTTTTCAGTTCCCAATAACTTAAATCCATTTGTCAATTTTTTATAAAAATACTGATTTTTTTGAACCCTATAAGGAATATAAGTTCATTTAAACCTATAAATGTTTATTCTTTTTACCATTAAAAAAACATACTGCTTTATCCCTCTTTTTTTAATTTTAAATAAACTTATATTCCTGACATGGTTTAAATCTTTTAACATTTACTTGCTAAAATATATTTGTACTTTTAGCCCCACGAATATTAGAATTTTATTATGAAAAAAGTATTATTTACAACCTTAATAATGATGAGTTTAAACGCTATCGGACAGAATGTAATGTCTCCGGAATTGTTATGGAAATTAGGACGAGTGAGTGCGCTTGGACTTTCAAAAGATGCGAAGAATGTTGTTTTTAAGGTTTCGACTCCTTCCATCGAAGAAAACAAATCGTCTTCGAAATTTTACATCATTCCTGTTAATGGCGGAAATGCCACTGAAATTAAAGACACCAAAGAAATTTTGGCCGACAAAAACATTTCGCCTGACGGAAAGTTTTTAGTGTACAATGAAGAAGTAAAAATTGACAAAGTTTTAGGTAAAGATTTCTACCCGAAACTGGACAAGTCTGATGCTCAGATTTATGATGGTTTAGATTATCGTCATTGGGATACCTGGAACGAGGGTAAATTTAACCACGTTTTTTATAAAGAAAACAAAGACGGTGCAAAAGGCATTGACATCCTGAAAGGCGAAAATTTTGATTCTCCCCAAAAACCTTTTGGCGGCGACGAAGATTATATCTGGTCTCCTGACAGCAAAAGCATTTTGTATGTATGCAAGAAAAAAGCAGGAACACAATATGCCATTTCTACCAATACCGATATTTATGAGTACAATTTAGAAACTCAAAAAACAATAAACAGAACCGAGGGGAACTTAGGTTACGATACCGCACCACAGTTTTCTCCAACAGGAAATTTAACCTGGTTACAAATGAAACGTGACGGTTATGAAGCGGACAAAAACGACATTATTGTCGAGTTTAAAGGAATCAAAACCAACTTAACGGCCAATTGGGACGGAACGGTTGATAATTTTATCTGGAGCAAAGATGGCAAAAATGTATTTTTTGTAGCAGCAGTTGATGGTACAAAACAAATTTTTACGGTAAACTTTCCTGGTTTGACAAGAATAGCAATCACGGTTCGTCAATTGACAAATGGCGATTTTGACGTAAATGATTTAGTTGGCCTTGCTGGTGATGATATCATTGTTACCAGAAACGACATGAACCACGCTCCGGAGATTTATTCTTTTAACCTGAAGAAAAACTCCTGGAAACAGTTATCGAATGTAAATACAGATACATACAAAACGTTAGCTATTAGCAAAACAGAGAAACGTTATGTTACGACTACCGATGGTAAAAAAATGTTGGTTTGGGTAATTTTGCCTCCAAATTTTGATGCTGCTAAAAAATACCCTACTTTATTGTTTTGTCAGGGTGGGCCACAATCTCCGTTGACACAATCGTATTCTTTCCGTTGGAATTTTCAGTTAATGGCTGCTAAAGGTTATGTTGTTGTGGCACCAAACCGTCGCGGAATGCCGGGACATGGTGTAGAATGGAATGAGAAAATTAGTAAAGACTGGGGCGGACAGGTTATGGACGATTACCTTTCTGCAATTGATGATGTATCAAAGGAGACTTATGTTGATAAATCCCGTTTAGGTTGCGTGGGTGCAAGCTACGGAGGTTATTCTGTGTTTTATTTAGCCGGAATTCATAAAAACCGTTTCAAAACTTTTATTGCTCACGATGGTGTTTTCAACACTGTTAGTATGTTAGGAACTACTGAAGAAGTTTTCTTTAACAACTGGGATTTTGGTGGTGCATACTGGGAAAAAGATAATGCAGTAGCACAAAAAGCCTACACGACTTTTAACCCTGCAACATTGGTTCAAAACTGGAACAGACCTATTTTGATTTTCCAGGGAGGAAAAGATTACCGCGTACCAATTGGGCAGGGACAAGAAGCTTTTCAGGCAGCCCAGCTAAGAGGGATCAAAAGCAGATTTGTATATTTCCCTGATGAAAATCACTGGGTTTTACACCCGCAAAATGCTCAGGTCTGGCAAGGTGAATTTTTTAAATGGTTAGACGAAACACTGTAATCCTATAAATTTAGAATTAAAAATAGCCGTAGATTTTATATAATCTACGGCTATTTTATTTTTCAAACCTTTGAATTATGTAAATATTTGGTTTGTTTTTGCTTTTCTGAGATCAAATTTTTAAATAAATTGCAGGGAATTCCAATATTTAAAAACTTCCCCAACCCCCGGACCAATACTATGGAGAGTAAAAAAAGTTACACCGCACTCAAAGTTTTATTCAGTTATGTTGCATTACTGGCTTTGGTGGTTACGGTTGGATGGTTTTTATATGCTGAGAATCAGGTTTACAACAAACTGGAAAGTAAAATTGCTTTCGAAAAAACCAAAATACTAAGAGTCAGCAAATTGTTTTCGAATGTATATAAAACCGAAAGTTTAGCACGTAAAACAATCCAAAACAATTCTGAGGAAGATTTTAAAAGTTATCTTATTGAAACGGATTCCCTTAAATCAAGAATTGACACTCTAAAACAGATCGTTACAACCCAATATCAAAAAACTTTACTGGACAGCGTTACCTATTTATTGTCTGAGAAAACAAAAAACATCCGACAATTAAAAACCATAAAGAATAAAGCCGAAGACGAAGTATCGGTCAATACAGCTATTGATGAAATTACCAAAATGGAGTTTAAACTCCGAAAACTGGAACTACAGGATTTCAACAAAAACCCAAATCAGTTAGGGAGTTATCAGCGAAATGTACTTCAAAAGTATGTAGATTATCTCAATCAGAACATTCCGGACGACAGCACCAATACATTGAGTAAAAAGGCTTCGGATTCGATTTTAGCAAATTCAAAAAAACTGCTCAGCAATGTAAAACTAAAGGCCGAAAAGAAAAAAGAATCGCTGAATTTTGAAGAAAATAAACTACTTAAAAATGAAATCGCCATTTCGGACCAACTTAGAAAAGTACTTCGCATTATCGAAAGGGAAATTATCATCAACTCGATAAAAAACAATTCACTAAAAGAAAAATCGCTTAAAAAAGTCAACGAAATTGTTACGGCTTCGGCTATTATTGGTTTGGTGTTAACGCTGTTTTTCTCTATTTTGATTGTAAGTGATTACTCGAAGTCTCAGGTGTATAAAAAGCAACTCGAAATTGCGAATTTCAAAACCAAGAACTTACTTAAAAGCCGTGAACAATTAATCTCGACGGTAAGTCATGATTTAAAAACGCCCTTGAGTACCATTGTGGGCTATTCAGAACTTTTGGGGAATTCTGATGTCAATACAAAACAATCGTATTTCATCAAGAACATCAAAAATTCATCAGAATATATCACGCAATTGGTTCAGGATTTACTGGATTTTTCTAAAATTGAAGCCGGAAAAATTACCATTGAAAAAGTTCCTTTTCTATTGCCTGAAATTATCGATGAAGTGGCAAAAAGCATCCAGACCGTGTATCAGCAAAAAGACATTGAACTTATTATTAATGTTGATGAAAAACTGAATACCAGAATTGTGGGTGATCCGTTTCGATTGAAACAAATCCTAAGCAATATAATAGGAAATGCCTATAAATTTACAGAAGAAGGTTTTATAAAAATAAGCGCCTATACTGAAGATGATGAAAATTTCACCGTTACGATCCAGGATTCGGGAATAGGAATTGAGAAAGGAAACCAGAAATTAGTTTTTGAAGAATTTGCGCAGGCGAATGAAAATATCGAAAAGAAATATGGCGGAACAGGCTTGGGTTTGTCTATTTGCCAAAAAATAATTGCTATCCTGGGCGGAACTTTAAACCTTGAAAGCACTTTTGGAAAAGGAAGTACTTTTGAAATTAAGCTTCCTTTACAATTTGATCATAGCCAAAATACAATTGATGAAGTTAAAAAAACTGTCATTCGCAATACAAAAAAACAAACTTTTATTGTTTTAGACGACGATATTAATCTTTTGAATTTAACGAGCGGTGTTTTAAGACAGGAACAGCATCAGGTTTTATCTTTTAATAGCGCCTTAAAAGCTTTAGAAGCCATTCAGAACACCCGTTTTGACTTTATCATAACGGATATACAAATGCCGGAAATGGACGGCTTTATGTTCCTGAAAAAATTAAAAAGTTCCGGATACTCCACTTACAAAAACCAGCCTGTAATTGCTTTAACCGGAAGAACGGATCTTGATGCTAGCGTTTATGCCGAAGCTGGTTTTACCACCGTAATACAAAAACCATATTCGCCAAAAATACTGCTTGAAACCATTCATCTTATTCTTGAAAACGATACGTTGCCTAACAGAGCGATTAATGAAGCGGAAGAAAAAACAAATTCGGCACTGTATTCCCTCGAAACTTTAAAAGAGTTTTTGGGAAATGATAATGAAGCATTAAAAGAAGTGCTAAAATCTTTTATAGAAAGCAGTAAAGAAAATCTAATTCTTCTGGAAAATGCAGTGGGCGAAAAAAATACAATCGAGACAAATTCGATTGCACACAGAATTGCCCCTATGTTTAAACAGTTGCAAGTACGTGAAATTAGTGAAATTTTAAAGGTTTTAGAAAACAAAAACCTTGAGGCTTCTGACCTGAAAGATCTTTTTAAAGTTTTAAAATCAAAAACAGATATCCTTTTTACCGCTTTAAATAAAGAATTAGCTTAATCTATATTGTATTGCTTTAATTTATTATAAAGGGTTTTTCTGGTAATTTTAAGCAACTTTGCCGCTTCGGATTTATTATTTTGTGCCTTAGACAAAGCATGAATGATGGCTTCTTTTTCATTTTCAGACAATGAGAAATTTCCGTTACTGGTTTGTTGTTTCTGGATCTGAAAAAACTCAACAGGAAGTACATCGCTTTTTATAAAATCACCCTGCGTTAAAAGTGTGGCACGTTTGACACAGTTTTGAAGTTCACGTAAATTTCCCGGCCAATTGTAGTTTTGAAAAATCGTAACCACTTCCGGCGAAAATCCAATAATCTCTTTATTTAATTGCTGATTGGCTTTCTCCAGAAAATAATCGGCAAAAACCATTAAATCTTCGTCTCTGTCTTTTAAAGATGGAGACTGAATAGAAAATTCGTTGATTCTATGGTATAAATCTTCTCTGAAATCGCCATTTTTTACTGCTTCACGCAAATCTTCGTTTGTCGCTGTAATAATGCGTATATCAACGTTTATTTCTTTATTGCTCCCAACAGGCTTGATTTTACGCTCCTGTAATGCCCTTAATAATTGTATTTGATTTTCATAGGAAAGATTTCCTATTTCATCCAGAAAAAGCGTTCCGCCATTAGCCGCTTCAAAGTAGCCCATTTTATCGCTGATAGCTCCGGTAAAAGATCCTTTTAAATGCCCGAAGAATTCACTTGCCGCCAATTCCTTAGGAATAGCCCCGCAATCGACTGCAATAAAATTATTATTTTTTCTTAAACTTTGCTGATGGATACTTTTGGCAATGATTTCTTTTCCCGTACCACTTTCCCCAATAATTAAAACCGACATATCTGTTGGGCTAACCAAATGAATATGGTCGAGTAATTTCTTCGAAGCAACAGAAATTCCTTTTACAAACTCGTTTTCTGCAGCAGGTTGCTTCTTTACAGCTTTCTTCTCCTTTACAGGAACTTCTTCTATTTCTGTTTCTAAGGCTTTTAAAGCGTTTGTAATAACCAATAAAACCTCATCCGGATTAAAGGGTTTTGAAATATAATCGGCTGCACCATTTTTTATGGCTTTAACCGCAGTATTCACATCAGAATACCCCGTCATCAATACAACAGGAATTTCAGGATAGGCAGTTTTAAATTCAGACATTAATCCAATACCATCGAAATCAGGCAAACGAAGATCCGTCAAAATCAAATCAAATGATTCTTTTTTGATCGCTAATCTGGCTTCGGCAGCAGAAAAAGCTATGGTTACATCGTAGGCGTTTTTTATTAGAAATTTCTCTAATAATTTGCAAAACGAAATATCATCTTCTATCAGTAATATCTTTGGCATTTGTTTTATGGGTCTTTTTTGCTAAAATAAGACTATTAAAATTGTCTTTTCACAAAATTATGCAAAAAAAAAAGAGATTGCTTATCGCAATCTCTTTTTCACCAAAAACATAAATCTAAATTCACCTAATTTATATCTTTAACCAGTTGCCATTGACATCTGAAAAAACAGTAGCCTTTTGGTCACCAACCGATATTTCAAGTTTATACTCTTTCTTTTCATTTACAAACGCCTTGTCTAGTTTTGCACCAGGATAAGCGGTTTGCAGGGCAGTTTTTACAGCAGCCGGTACAGCATCTGCAGTAACTTCTGTGTATTCTGCCTGAACAGAAATAGCCATTTTAGTTTGTTGTGGAGTTGTCGCAGTACTTGCCTGAATTGACAAACCTCCTAAAACTACTATTGCTGATAAGATTAATTTTTTCATTTTGCGATCTCTTTAATTATTTTTTAATGATGTTTCCGGAAGCATCTGTGAAAACAGTATACTTTTTGTCACCATTAGAAATTTCAAGTTTGTATTCGTTCTTTTCGTTTTTATACGCTTTTTCAAGCTTTGTATTTGGAAAAGATTTTTCGATAGTAGATTTTACAGCTGCCGGAACAGCATCTGCACTTACTTCAGTAAATTCATCCTGTACTGTCACTGACTGTGTCATTGAATTTTTTACTACAGGATTAGCTGCCTGAATAGACAAACCTCCTAAAATGATTGCTGCTGATAAGATTAATTTTTTCATAATAATAGTTGTTATGGGTTACTTATAATTATTTTTTAAGAATATTACCTGTAGCGTCAGTATAAACAGTTGATTTCTCTCCTCTTACGATGATATCTATTTTATACTCTTTCTTTTCGTTTACATACGCTTTCTCCAGTTTTACGCCCGGATAAGCATTGTCTAACGCTGTTTTGATGGCAGCCGGAACTGCATCAACTTCTTTATATTCGTCCTGAATGTTTACAGATTGTACCATTGAACTGGTCACGACAACATTCCCTGCTTGCATTGACAACCCTCCTAACAGGATAGCTGCCGATAAGATTAACTTTTTCATAGTGATAGTTTTTTACGGTTCGTTTTAATTATTTTTTAATCCAGGTTCCATCTGCATTTGCATAAAGAGATCCTACTTTGTCTCCCACAGTTACTTCTAGTTTATATTGTGAACTTGCGTTTTTATATGCTTTAGAAAGTACTGCATCCGGATATGCTTTTTTAAGCGCATCTGTTACTGCTGCAGGAACTTCTTCTACCTTAATTTCAGTGTATTCGTCCTGAATTGAAATTGTTTTTACGATTGTATTTGTAATTGGCGAAGTTGATGCAAATGATGTTAAACCTCCCAAAACGATTGCGGCTGATAAAAATAAATTTTTCATAATGTGTATATTTTAGTATTGTTAATTTTATTTTAGTATTACTAATTTGAATTTTCAAGGGAATCTATCGGATTATTTTTTAATCCAGGTTCCATCTGCGTTAGCAAAAAGATTACCTACTTTTTCTCCAACTGTAACATCTAATTTATATTCTGCTTTTTCGTTTTTATACGCTTTTGTAATTACTGCATCCGGATATGCTTTTTTCAAAGCTTCTGTAATAGGAGCTGGTAATTCTTCCAATTTGATTTCTGTATAGTCGTCTGCGATTGAAATCGTTTTTACGATAGTATTTGTAATTGGGGTTGTTGATGCGAATGATGTTAAACCTCCTAAAACAATTGCGGCTGATAAAAATAAATTTTTCATAATGTGTATATTTTAAATTATTTAATAGTTGTTTACGCTTTAGATAATGAAATTATTATGCCGCAATCATTACACAAGCCTCTAACTCATGTGAAAGCCTGTTTTTAAAGAGTTTAGACGAAATGTGCCAAAATTCAGTATTGTAAAAAAGTGTGTAATTTACCGGACCAGTGTGTAAAAAGTATACACATTTAGTGTTTACTCTGTGTTTTTGAATAAAAAAACCCGACAAGTTTTTTTAAAACTTGTCGGGTTCAAAATATGGGTTCTACAAAAAAAGGCTGTCACGATTGACAGCCTTTATATTATTCTTCTATAGGTTTCATTTTAAATGTATCCATAAATGCAGTTGTATAATCTCCTGCAATATATCTTGGATCATCCATTAATTGTCTATGGAAAGGAATTGTAGTTTTTACGCCTTCGATAACAAATTCATCTAAAGCTCTGCGCATTTTACTAATCGCTTCTTCACGAGATTGTGCCGTAGTAATTAACTTAGCAATCATTGAATCGTAATTTGGCGGAATAGTATAACCAGAATAAACGTGAGTATCTAAACGAACTCCGTGACCTCCCGGCATATGAAGCGTAGTAATTTTTCCTGGTGAAGGACGAAAATCATTATAAGGATCTTCAGCATTAATACGACATTCTATAGCGTGTAATTCCGGTAAATAGTTTTTTCCTGAAATTGGAATTCCGGCTGCCACCATAATTTGTTCACGAATTAAATCGTAATCAATTACTTGTTCGGTAATTGGGTGTTCAACCTGAATACGTGTATTCATTTCCATGAAATAGAAGTTTCTGTGTTTATCCACAAGAAATTCTACTGTTCCCGCACCTTCGTATTTAATGAATTCGGCAGCTTTTACAGCAGCTTCTCCCATTTTAGTACGCAATTCGTCTGTCATGAAAGGTGAAGGCGTTTCTTCGGTTAGTTTTTGGTGACGACGTTGTACAGAACAATCTCTTTCAGAAAGGTGACATGCTTTTCCGTATGAATCTCCTACAACCTGAATTTCGATATGACGTGGTTCTTCAATAAGTTTCTCCATGTACATTCCGTCATTTCCAAATGCAGCAGCTGCTTCCTGACGGGCACTTTCCCATGCTTTCAATAATTCATCTTCTTTCCAAACAGCACGCATTCCTTTTCCACCACCACCTGCAGTTGCTTTAAGCATTACAGGGTAACCAAATTCTTTAGCTAATTTTTGTGTTTGTTCGAAAGATTCTAATAATCCGTCTGAACCTGGTACACATGGAACTCCTGCCGCTTTCATAGTCGCTTTTGCAGAAGCTTTATCACCCATTCTGTCAATCATTTCAGGAGCAGCACCAATAAATTTGATTCCGTGTTCCTGACAAATTTTAGAGAATTTAGCATTCTCTGAAAGAAATCCATACCCTGGATGTATTGCGTCTGCGTTTGTAATTTCGGCAGCAGCAATTATATTTGACATTTTCAAATACGATAAGTTACTTGGAGGAGGACCAATACAAACCGCTTCGTCAGCAAACTTAACATGTAGACTTTCTGCATCGGCTGTAGAGTAAACTGCTACAGTTTTGATTCCCATTTCTTTACATGTACGAATTACACGAAGTGCAATTTCTCCTCTATTCGCAATTAATATTTTTTTAAACATCTTTTTTAAATTAGATAATTAGATAATTAGATAATTGGATAATTAGATTTTAAGTACTTTTGAAAAGTCTAAAATTCTAAAATCTAACGATCTAAAATTAAGATGGATCAACTAAAAATAAAGGTTGGTCAAATTCTACAGGAGACATATCATCAACAAGAATTTTCACAATTTTACCTGAAACTTCTGATTCAATTTCGTTGAATAATTTCATTGCTTCAATCACGCAAAGAACATCACCTTTAGAAATAACGCTTCCAACTTCAGTAAAAACTGGTTTGTCCGGAGATGGTTTTCTATAAAAAGTTCCAATAATTGGAGACTTTATAGTAATGAATTTAGAATCTTCTGCCGGAACAGATGCTTCGCTGGTTACATTTACAACAGCTGGAGCTTGTTGAGGAACAGCTTGTGGCAATGCAGCCTGCGCAGGCAATTGTTGTACATAAGTAGTTTCAGTTACATTTCCTTCTAAAGTTGTTCTAATAGTGATTTTTACATCATCCATTTCTAACTTTACTTCTGCAACTCCCGAATTTGCTACAAATTTGATTAGGTTTTGAATTTCTTTTAAATCCATAATGATTCGTTTTTAGTTTTGATTTATTTTTTATCGTATGCCCATTTTAGGTAAATAGATCCCCATGTGAATCCACCACCAAAAGCGGCAAAAATAATATTATCTCCTTTTTTGAACAGGTGCTCAAAGTCGTTTATTACTAAAGGCAATGTTGCTGAAGTTGTATTTCCGAATTTTTCAATATTCATTAATACTTTTGAATCTTCAAGGTTCATTCTGCTTGCCGTTGCATCAATGATACGTTTATTTGCCTGATGTGGTACTAACCAGTCAACATCTTCATTAGTCAGATTGTTTCTTTTTACAATCAACTCGCTTGCATCAGCCATATTGGTAACAGCAAATTTAAAAACGGTTTTTCCGTCTTGTATAATATTGTGCTGTCTGTTTTTTACGGTCTCTTCTGTAGTGGGTATTAGAGAACCTCCGGCAGGAATTTTAAGATAATCGCGTCCTTGACCATCGCTTCGTAAGTATTCATCCTGTAAGCCTAAGCCTTCATAATTTGGTTCGAATAAAACGGCTCCCGCTCCATCTCCAAAAATAATACAAGTTGATCTGTCTGTATAATCTACAATTGATGACATTTTATCGGCACCAATTAATAATACTTTTTTGTATCGCCCTGACTGAATATAAGCAGCAGCAGTTGACATACCATATAAGAAACTTGAACATGCAGCCTGCAAATCGTATGCAAATGCATTTGTAGCCCCAATTTGTGTTGCAACATAAACTCCTGTAGAGGCCACCGGCATATCTGCTGTAGCTGTTGCCATTATTACCATATCAATCTCTAAAGGATCAATATTAGCTTTTGCTATTAAATCCTGTGCTGCTTTTATGGCAAGAAACGAAGTTCCTTTATCAGCATCTTTAAGAATTCTTCTTTCTTTAATTCCGGTACGAGTAGTGATCCATTCGTCATTAGTATCGACCAATGTTTCCAGTACTTTATTTGAAAGTACAAAATCAGGAACATAGGCTCCAACAGCGGTAATTGCGGCTGTGATTGTATTCATTATATTTTATTATTTCTTTTCAAATACAGCATATTTGAAAAATTTTTAAAAGACTTGAAAATTACAAAAAAAAACGAAATTAATTTGTAGATAATTTCCTAAAATATGAAAATTATAACCAACAAAAAAAACTCTCACTATGTGAGAGTTCTAGTATAATTTACAAAAACGTATTAAGCAACCGCTTCAGATTTATCGATAACAACTTGCCCTCTGTAATACATTTTACCTTCATGCCAGTAAGCTCTGTGGTATAAATGTGCTTCTCCAGTAATAGGACATGTAGCGATTTGAGCTACAGTAGCTTTATAATGTGTTCTTCTCTTATCTCTTCTTGTTTTCGAGATTTTTCTCTTAGGATGTGCCATTTTACTATATTATTTATCCGTTAATAGTTTTTTTAATTTGTCCCAACGCGGGTCAATATCTTCTTCTTGTTTACTCTCTTCTTTTTCTTCTTTGACTGTTAGTTCATTTAGTTTTTTCAAGGCTTCAGTTTGCAAACTTCCGTCTTTTACTCCTGGGTGAACTCGTTTTAGCGGTACCGAAAGTGCAATCATTTCATAAATGTACTGTGCAACATCTATTTCATGCTCTCCGTGCGGCAGGATTAACAACTCTTCATTATCATTATTGAATTCATCTCCAAAACGAACAATCAGTTTCATTTTGCCTTTTAATGGCAAATCAAAATCTTCACTCGTCAGATCACAAGGTACATTTACAGTTCCTTTGTGCTTGAATTCCAATTCCAGCATGTTGCTCTTCTTATCTAACACTAAACCTACTTTGATATCAGAACTTTGAAATTCGTCGTAATCAAAGTTCTCAAAGAACGCGTTACTTATTTGATACTCAAAATGGTGTTTTCCTAGCTTTAATCCTATGAAAGGAATTAAAAATTCTTTTGTTTTGCTCATTTCAACATCAATTTCACCAACTCCCATCTAAAAATCAGATACCTGAATTGGGGTGCAAAGATATAAAATTATTATAAAACTAATAATCTTATTCACCTTTTTTTGTTTATAACTGTTTTTCTTTTATTTTAAGAGGTTTTTGACTAATCTCTTCGTACTGATTACGCGCATTAAAAATATCAATCGCAAGATAAACAGCTTCTCTAAATGAATTAAAATCTGCCATGTCTTTTCCGGCAATATCATAAGCCGTACCGTGATCCGGCGAAGTTCTAATCTTATTTAAACCTGCCGTATAGTTAACCCCTTTCCCAAAAGATAATGTTTTAAAAGGAATCAGTCCCTGATCGTGATACGTTGCCACAACAGCATCATATTTTTCATATTGACCGCTTCCAAAAAAACCATCTGCAGGAAATGGACCAAAAACCATCGTTCCCGCATCAAATATTTTCTTTAAAGCTGGTTTTAAAACCAAATCATCTTCTTTTCCTATTACGCCACCATCTCCAGCATGCGGATTTAGCCCTAAAACAGCAATTTTTGGCCTTACAATACTAAAATCCTGAATTAAAGATTTTCTGATAGTTTCAATTTTTCTTATAATCAGCTCTTCTGTCAAATGTGAAGAAACCTCGTTTAAAGGAACATGATCCGTCAGCAAACCCACTCTCAAATTATCCTGCACCATCATCATTAATGCATTTCCTTCTAATTGTTGATCTAAATAATCTGTGTGTCCCGGAAATTTAAAATCTTCTGACTGGATATTGTATTTATTAATTGGAGCAGTGACCAAAACATCAATCTGATCGTCCTTTAGAGCTTTCGTCGCCGCAACAAATGATTTTATGGCATACTCTCCTATTTTCTCATCGTTCGTTCCTAAATTAATATCAACTCCTTCTTTCCAAAGATTGAAGACATTTACTTTTCCCGGCACGATCTGATCTAATTTATCCACTCCATGAAACTGAACTGTAGACGTAAAACTTTTTTTAACAAAAGATAATATCTTGGCATTGGCAAAAATAACAGGCGTACACATTTCTAACATGCGAGAATCTTCGAATGTTTTTAATATAACTTCGCTTCCAATACCGTTTAAATCTCCAATTGAAATTCCAACAATTATATTTTCTGCTTTTTTATTCATGAGCTCAGGTTATTTATTACTAATTTTGATGTGCAAATTTAGTAAAATAAAACAACAATGTTCACAGGAATTATAGAAACCCTAGGAAGGATTCATGAAATACGAAAAGATCAAAACAATCTTCATATTACAGTAGAATCTTCAATTACAAATGAATTAAAAATAGACCAAAGCGTTTCACACAACGGCATCTGCCTTACGGTTGTAGCCATAAAAGATTCATTTTACACCGTAACTGCCATCGAGGAAACAATTTTAAAAACAAATATATCGGATTGGAAAGAAGGCGATATTGTAAATCTTGAAAGAGGAATGAAGCTTGGCGACCGATTGGACGGACATATTGTTCAGGGCCATGTAGACCAAACAGGAACCTGTATCAAAATCGAAGAAGCCCACGGCAGCTGGAATTACACTTTTGAATACAACAAAGACCTCAGCAATATTACGATCGAAAAAGGCTCCATAACAGTTAACGGGGTCAGCCTTACCGTTGTAAATTCTAAGACAAATGAATTTAGCGTTTCGATCATTCCGTATACTTTTGAAAACACCAATTTCAAAAACTTCAAAGTTGGAACAAAAATAAATCTGGAATTTGATGTTGTTGGAAAATACATTTCAAGATTATACTCCATAAACAAATAAAGCCGAACACATTTTAAAAATAAAAAAAGCTTCAATTTACATTGAAGCTTTTTTTATTTTATTTTTATATATAATTGTCATTCCTAAAATCATGCCTGCAATTATCAAAAGCACAACATAATTATCAATTGGTACGATATCGGGATCTTCTCCATCATCAGGAGGTGGTAAAATCTGTGCAAAAACACTTACAACATTAAGTACAGTTAAACAAATCGTAAAAAAAACAGTCTTTATTATCTTCATAATTTTAACATGCTGCTATACAGCAAGGTAGGTCGTTAAATTATTCTACTCTAATATAATTCGCACAAAAACAGGGGCTTATACTTAATTCTTTGGCAAATTTATAAGTTTTTTGCAAAAACGCAAGATTTAAAGCAAAAAAACTTCATAAAAACTACAACAGGATTTCAACGTAAGAAATAAACCCGAAAAACATTTAATCGGCCTTCAATTACCTGCGTATAATTCTACAATTTGTTTTTTTTTACCAAACCGTTTTTTATAAATTATATTACCCAGGAAATTCACAGAACCCCTAAAGCAGGACTTTTTCTTAATAGAACCAGAAATTCTGATCCATAAAGCGTCCTTTAACAAAGAAAATCAATCATTAATATCCTCACAACTAATCAATCCCACAAATATTTCAATAAAAAAAAGCCCTTACATTGCTGTAAAGGCTTTCTATTCTAAAGATGTGGTCCCACCTGGGCTCGAACCAGGGACCACCTGATTATGAGTCAGGTGCTCTAACCAGCTGAGCTATAGGACCGGTTTAGAGGATGCAATATTACTACTATTTTTCATTCACTCCAAATATTTTAAGACATGATTTGCATTTAATTTTAATTCAAAGCCAATGTTTCAAAAACGATATTGATTTTCAAGCTCTTATTTAAAATTAAAAATTGATATTTTTTTATCTAATTTCCTGACAAAGCTCCACCAAAACACCATTTGTATTTTTAGGATGGAGAAAAACGACCCATTTATTATCGGCACCTTTCTTCGGTTCTTCATTAATAAGCACGAAACCTTCCTTTTTCAGACGTTTTATTTCTGCATGGATATCTTCTACATCAAAAGCAATATGATGAATTCCTTCCCCTTTTTTTTCCAGAAACTTTGCAATCGGACTTTCCGGATTTGTCGCCACTAATAGTTCTATCTTATTTGTTCCTGTTTGAAAAAAAGAAGTCAAAACCCCTTCACTTTCTACAGATTCCATTTTATAAGACGGAACCCCTAATAGCTTTTCGAATAAGTCATTTGCATCGTCTATATTTTTTACTGCAATTCCGATATGTTCTATTTTATTTACCATCTTTATATTTACTGATTAACATAAGTATTAAAATAACCACACTCTGCAATGACATCCTGATAATATTTGGTATCTGAATAATCCTTTTTTAAAGTTTTAAAACTACTCCAGGCAATAAAATTAATCTTATCATCATCAGCTTCCCACCAATTTTTCAGGTTGTTGTACTTATTATTATAATACTCATTTCGCTCACATTTCGCCAGCATATAAATACATTTTGCTTTTTGCTCTCTGTTTGTTGCAGCCTCAAGGGCTTTTTGATAATACATTTTAGGGATATCACAATTGGTAATCATTTTTTTCATTGAATCCCTAAACGAATAAGGACTGGAACCATAACCTACAATACTTGTCTCATAAAAAGTTCTTCCGTTACCAAAATGCGTAATATTATAGAAGGCATTTGCAAGTAATAAGCTATTCGTATAAACATCTTCTTTCTGAGCCAGTTTATCCTGCATTGCTTTAATGGTATTTAGAAAATCAAGCTGAGAATATTTCTTTTTTTGATACGCCACATGATCGCAATCATGACAATCTTTAATGTTTCCGTTAAACGGATTTCCTAAAAAAGCAGCATATTGAACAGAATCTGTTTGCTGAATAAAAGCGATGGCTTCGGAAATTTTATTTTTGTACGTTGCCTGAACCGCCTGAAAATTATTAATATCTGCTAATTTCAGATAATAAATTTCAACTCCAATGTTTTCGATTTCGGTTTTATTTGACTTAGCCAAAAATGCTTTCATATCTAACAGATTCTTTTCGTTATCATAAAAAGCATTTCCGCCACCCCAATAATAAGAATTAGAATGAGAATCTCCTCCAAACAATTCTACCATTACAGGATTTGACTTTGCCCTGTAAAGAGCTGCTAAATAATTCTTGCTCCATTGCGCCGCATTTTGATAACGAAACTCCTGACCTTTATATGTTTTTGGAAGCTCCTGATACAACCAATTCAAATCGGCCAGAATTGTTTTTTCGTTTTTATCTGTGAGTTTATCAATTTTACTCATGTTATTTACAAAACGAAGCAATCTTAACTGATATCCTGCCAACTCCGTTTTAGGCATTATTTTTTCAGCTTTATTAAAATTAGCATCTGCAGCAGCATAATCTCCTTTTAGCGTTTGCAAATATCCTAATGAAACATCCCATAAATATGGCTTTTCTGAATTTCCGGCCGAAGCAATTTTAGCTACCAAATCAAAAGCCTTAGAATTGATTTTTACTTTATTTGATTCTCTGTTTTCCGCAATAGTCTGGTTGACAACAGGTGAATTATAATCATCAGAATTTGTTTTTACTTCAAATGAATTGTTTATTGCTTCCTCCTGTTTGTTCACCAATCGGGTTAGCAGGTAATTCAAATGCTCACTCTTCGGATCTAATTCATAAATTTTACCGATTGCCTGAGTTTCATCTTTATAAAATCCGTGAACCGCCCAAAGTGCCGCTTTTTCCTTATTCGTCTTAGCCATTGCCAATGATTTATTCCAATCGGCTTCATTTTGCGGATGAAAACTATAAGCCGTAACAATTCTTAAAGCCGGGCATTTATCAAAAACCTGAGCATATAAATAATTAGAAGTTGAATATTTTTTTTGCTGATAGTTTATTCCCGCAACATAAGAAAGAGCGCGGTAATACAAAGTATTTTTAGCTACCGAAGCTTCGGTTTTATTAAAAAATTCAATTGCTTTTTTCTTATTACTGCTATAAAAATAAGCTTTCATAGTAAGAAACCAATATCTGTTTTTCAAAAACGAATCCGCAGTTGTATTATAAACATTCTCTATGGATTGAATCATTTTTAAATCATCAAAAGTTTTCGCCACAACCGGGTCATAACTCCAATAATCATTATTTATCGATACGGTTTCTATCTTTTGAGCCAAATACAAAAACTCAATAAAACTTTTAACTTTATCATCTTTCAGGTTAATCTTTTTACCCCATTTTAACGAAGTCTGATTTTCCTTTTTATTTTTTAAAAAAACATGAAGCTGTGTAATGTCAGTTTTGTTCTGGGCAACTTTTTTATCAGAAGAATATCGGGGCGTTTCATCACCAATTAAAAAATAATTTACAGTCGTTGTATCTGCTTTTCCTTTCAGATAATTTGCCCAGTCTGATTTTATATTTTCATTGAAGCGTGAGTTATGCTCGGTATCAAAACCAATTCCGTAAAAAATAGCCCCTGATAAAAAAAGCGGTGAATAGGATTTGTCTGTAAAAGTTTCTGGTGTAAAATTAGAGTTGTAACCAAAAAAGTCCCAATCATCTCCGCCTCCACACGCATAAATAACGCCGTAAACAGAAAGTAAAACAGCACTAGAAACAAGAAATAACTTGTTTAAAAATATTCTTTTCATAGTTTTTAATATTGAATTCGTCTAAATCGTAAAATATAATTTCTTTTGGAGCCTGAGCTAAATCCTCGCTTAGATCCTCTGCCATTTCTTTTAAATTATCTGAAGAAATTGCTTCTGTTTTAAGCAAATCATTTTCTTCATAAAAAACACCACTTTTATAATTGGATCTCTTTACTTTAAAGAAACCATTACTTATTTTCTCAAAATTAGCATCTTTTTTAAGTTCGTTTGCACTGAGTTTTGACCGCAAACCAATTACTTTTTGATTCCTGATATGAACTGCCCACGAATACATTGGCAAAGCCACATCAAGATGTAACGGATATCTCTTTAAGCTTTTAAGGTATTTTTTGGCGATTTTTCTATCATAAATTGAATTAAGAGAATCGTTTGCAACACTTCCCATATTGTAATACATCAAAACCCCGGAATCGACATTGGGAATTTTCGTTTTCTTAAAATACTTTACTTGGTGTAAGCGAATCGTCGCCGAAAGCTTTTTCTGCGAAAGCTTTTTAAATCGCTCAATAAATTTTAGATAATTGTCTTTGCTTTTTAAGGTCCAGTCGCAATCAATTTGAATTTCTTGGCACGTGATTTTATTCTTCGCATTAATTTCTTCTATTAACCGAATTGTTTTTTGAACCAAATCATCAACATCGAGATTAGGCAGCAACATGACTTTGTTTTGAATAAAAACTACCGGAACAACATCAAATTTATTGATATTTTCCTGAAAGCGAACAGGACTCACCGGAATTGGATCTTTTGTCTGAGGATGCAAACCGATATCAAAATAGCGAATATAAAGTTTACTGACCTCATTGTCTTTCAGAACTTCTTTTTCAGCTTCGGACCATTTTAAGATGGTTTTCCAATAATAAAAAGCAACAATTGGCTTTTCATTTTTACTACAGGAAATCAGTAAAAAAAACAGCAAACCAATAAAAAATCTTCTTATCAAAACGGGGAAATATTATATTTAAAATCAAAAGTAAGAAATTATATCGTGTTGATGATTTCAAATTCAAAAAAATAGCATAAGACAAAAGCTGTAAATCCTAATAAATGGATAAAAAATTTCAATTAAAGCAAATATAATCGTTATTTTGTGCAATCAAATTCAGAAACCGTTATGTTGAAAAACAACTTCAGATATATTTCATTTTTACTTGTATTTTTAATGTTAAGCTGTGCCAAGAGAGGCAGTATTACCGGTGGGCTAAAAGACACTCTGGCGCCCGTTTTAAAATACAGTTCTCCAAAAAACATGAGCACTAATTTTAAAGGTGACGAAATTATTTTAGGTTTTGATGAATATGTAAAACTTAAAAACCTTAACAAACAGCTTATTATTTCACCACCAATGAAACATGAGCCTTTGATTTTACCAACCAATGCGACTAAAGTAATTACCATAAAAATAAAGGACACATTACAACCTAATACTACTTACAGCTTCAACTTTGGAGAAAGTATTGCCGACAATAATGAAGGTAATTCCATCAATCAGTTCAAGTATATTTTTTCGACCGGACCCTATATTGATTCACTTTCTATTAGCGGGCAGATTAAAGATGCTTATGAAAAAAATGTAGATAATTTTGTATCTGTAATGCTTTATGAGGTAAATGACACTTATAAGGATTCTGTAATTTACAAACAAAGCCCACGATATATTACGAACACTTTAGACAGTTTAAGAACTTTTAAATTAGAAAATCTAAAGGCCGGAAAATACTTGCTGGTTGCCCTGAAAGATAAAGGCGGAAACAACAGATACAATCCAAAAGATGATAAAATTGGATTCCTTAAACACTACATTACGGTACCAAATGATACTGTATTTGAATTAGAATTATTCAAGGAAACCCTTCCGTTAAAAGCATTCAAACCAATTCAGGCATCAGGAAACAGAATATACCTTCCTTATGAAGGAAAACAAAATTTTAAACTTTCTAAACCTAAAATCGTCCTTAAGCACAACAACGAGGTATTAGAAACTGTCGTGACCGCTTTTCCAAAAAAAGATTCTCTGCAAGTTTGGTACAAGCCAATAAAAATAGAGAAAGTAGACTCCCTATCCATGGAAATCAGCAAGGACAATTACAACAAAAAATTCAATTTTAAAATTAAGGATCAAAAGAAAGACACTTTAAATATTACAGCACTACAAAACGGAGTTCTCAATTTCAGGGATCGCTTTACCCTAGAATCAGCAACACCACTGGTGAAATTTGACAAATCAAAAATCAGATTAATCAACAAAGATTCTGTTGCTGTAGATTTCACAACAGAATACAATGAGTTTGAACAAAAACTATATGTAGATTTCAAAAAAGAACCCGTTGACAAATACAAGATTACCTTTTTCCCAGGTGCTTTGACTGATTTTTATGAAAAGTCAAACGATACACTTGCTTATAAATTAACGACTAAAGAATATGCTGATTACGGGAATCTCGTATTGAATCTACGAAATGTAAAACGCTTTCCGATAATCGTTGAGATTACAAATAAAAAGGGTGATGTTGTACTGGCAAGTGCGTATTCTGAGGGAGATACGAAAATTAGCTTTGACTTAGTGCAACCTGAAGCTTTTACGGTGCGAATAATATACGATGATAACAAAAACAAAATGTACGACGCAGGAAATTTCCTCAACAAAACCTATGCTGAAGAGGTGTTTTATTATCAAAAAGAAGTTGATGTCCGAACAAATTGGGATGTAGACGAAACAATCGATTTAAGTATTCCGTTTAATCCTGAAGTCGAGAAAAAACAAGTTGACAAGAAGAAAAAAGAAGACGCAAAGAAAAGAAAGGCCTTCTAGATTGTAATTTCGAAAACATCTTTATCACTTAAGAAATCCAGCTTTTTTCGGGTTTCTAACATGGCATTTTTATCTAATTCTACTACAAAAACAGCTTCGGTTTCTTGTGGTTCCAAAGTATAGTTCCCTAAAAAATCAACTACTTGTGAATGTCCGGTGTGTTCATACTGATTGGCATCTAATCCTACCCGATTAACTCCCACGACATAAGCCAGGTTTTCGATTGCACGTGCCTTGAGCAAGGAATCCCAGGCATTGGTACGTACTTTGGGCCAATTGGCTACATATAATAGCAAGTCATAATTTTCGACATTTCTTGCAAAAACAGGAAATCTCAAGTCGTAACAAACCTGTAAGCAAATCTTCCAGTTCAGGTATTCTACGATAATCTTTTCATTTCCGCTTGTATAGAATTTATCTTCTCCGGCAAGTGAAAACAAATGACGTTTGTTATAATACTGAATTTCGCCTGACGGAAACACAAACAGCATTCTGTTGTAATATCTCTCATTTTCAACAATAATCAAACTTCCCGTAATAGCGAAGTTTTTTTGTTTTGCCAAAGATTGAAGCCACAATACAGTTTCACCTTCCATGGTTTCAGCCACTTCATGCGCATTCATGGTAAATCCGGTCGAAAACATCTCCGGAAGTACCACCAAATTTACTCCCGAATCAATCTGATTGATCTTTGATTCAAAGCGTTTTCTGTTTTTAGAAGCGTTTTCCCAATAAAGGTCTGATTGTATAAGTGCGATTTTCATATATCAAAAATACGAATTTTAAGATTAAAATAATTTTCCTGGAAAAAAGCATTTCCTGCAAAATTTTCTCAAAACACCTCGTAAAATCACACATCTTTTGGGTATTAAAAATACTTCACGAAAAAATATTGCAAAAAATATGCGCTTTGTGCAAAAAATATGCAAATGTGAAAAATAAATTTTTATATTTGATCGCCAATAAAAACCAAAAAAAACATGAAAACCACAGAATTATGAAAACAAAACTAATTTCATTAGTGTTTATTGGGGGGATAATCTTCTCAGCAAACGCAAAAGAGGCTGCAATTACAAAGCACCTTTTTGAACAAAAAAGCAATCAAACAGAAATTTCGGGCCAGATACTTGGTCAGGATGATGGAATGCCAATTGCCGGAGCTACTATTTATGCAGAAAGCAATAGTAAAATAGCAACAATATCAGATGAAAACGGAAAATTTAAACTTAATGTTCCTGAAAACGAAAGCCATGTTATTGTATCATACATGGGTTACCAAACCTTATCATTTGCTTTAATTAATACTACCGGTTTAACCATTAGATTAAAACCTGCAGAAAATGTTTTGGACCAGGTGGTCGTAACCGCCCTAGGGGTTAAAAAAAGCAGTAAATCAATTGCGTACGCTGTAACTGAACTCAAAGGAACTGAATTTACAAAAGCAAAAGAAACCAATATCGCGAATGCATTAGTAGGGAAAATTGCCGGTGTAAATGTGAGCAGTACCGCAACAGGACCAAATGGCTCAAGCAGGGTTGTGATTAGAGGTAATGGTTCATTGAACGGAAATAACCAACCGATGTATGTAGTGAACGATTTACCTATTGATAATACACAACTAAACCTACCAGGAATCGGGAACGGTCCAGGATCTACCAGAATCAATGTTGACCGAGGTGACGGAACATCTGTGATCAATGCTGATGATATCAAAACAATTACCGTTTTGAAAGGAGGAACTGCTGCGGCGTTGTACGGTGCAAATGCTGCAAATGGTGTTATTTTGATTCAGACCAAAAGAGGTACCGCGCAACAAGGAATTGGAGTAGATTATAATACTTCGTTTACATTCGAAACACCATCGATTATACCGGATTGGCAATACGAATACGGTTCCGGAGCCAATGGAAAAAAACCAACCAATCAGGCCGAAGCCATTGCTGACGGACGCTGGTCGTGGGGTGCTAAAATTGACGGAACAGATGTTGTACAGTTTGATGGTGTAGCAAGACCCTATGTAGCGCAAAAAAACAACATTAAAAACTTCTACAATACAGGAACAACTTTTATCAATTCTATTGCTTTATCAGGAGGAAATGATAAGGCTACCGGACGTCTTTCATTTTCAAACATGGACAATAAAGGTGTTGTACCCAATTCAGATTTTAATAGAAAAAGTGTCAACATTGCCAGTAATGTGAACTTAACAAACTGGTTGAAATTTGATGTTGTAGCACAATATAATTTAGAAAAATCCAACAATAGAGTTACCGTTTCTGATGCTGAGGCCAATCCAAACTGGGGAACTTACATGATCGCAAACACAGTCGACATCAGAAATCTTGCTCCGGGTTATGACGCAAATGGAGTTGAAGAAGCATGGAATCCTGTTGCCGTTGCAACAAACCCGTATTTTGTGGTTAATAAAATCAAAAACAACGATACCAAAAATCGTTTTATCGGGATGCTGAATGTAAAATTAAACTTTACTCCTGAGTTATTCCTTCAGGGTAGAATCGGTCAGGATTTCACCGATTATGAGTTCTTCGGATACATTCCAAAAACAACTTTAAACAATCCTGTTGGATATGCACAAGGTTCAAGAATGAAAATTTCTAACCTGAATTCTGAAGCTATTCTTAATTATACCAAGAAAAACATTTACGATAATTTCTCTCTAAACGCTTTAATCGGAGTGAACTCACGCACCAATTTAAGAGATGAAACCAGAGTTGAAGGATCAAACTTTGTATTAGATGACTTTTATGCTTTAAGCAATTTGTCAACATTGACATATAGTTATCCTTACGGAAAAACCAAAACAAATTCAGTTTACGGTGCTGCAGATTTCGATTATAAAAACATCGTATTCTTAAATATTACAGGCCGCCAGGATTGGTTTTCGACACTTTCAAAAGAAAACAATACTGTATTTTATCCTTCTGTAGGAACCAGTATAATCCTTTCGGATATTGTTACAATGCCTGAATTTGTTTCATTTGCCAAACTAAGAAGTTCATGGGCACAAGTTGGTGGCGCAACACCGGATCCGTATGCATTAAACCAGTCTTATTCTATGATTCAGGGCGGGCATAATGGTCAGCAATTGCAAGGACCAACAAGTTCAAGAGTTCCTAATGCAACTTTAAGTCCGTTGACTTCTACAACATTTGAAATTGGTACTGACTTAGGATTTTTCCGTAATCGTTTAAATCTTGATTTTGCTTACTACAACCGCGCGACAACGAATGATATTGTTGAAACGACCATCTCTAATGCTTCCGGATCCAGCACTGCTTTATTGAATCTTGGAAAAATGAGAAACAAAGGAGTTGAAGTTTTACTGAGTGGAAAAATAATCAATTCAGAAAATTTCTCCTGGGATGCCAGTTTTAACGGATCGTATAACCAAAACACCGTTGAAGCCCTTACAGATCAGCTGAATTCTATCACGATGGCAACATCTGTAAACGGATATGTTACGATTACCAGTGATGTTGGTCGTCCATACAGCATTATAAAAGGTTATAAACCCCGTAAAGACGCTAATGGAAATACCGTTTATAACGTAAGCGGTGGCTCTGCAACTGTAGCACAGGGACCGCTTGAAGAGTTAGGTCAGGGGATTCATCCCTGGGCAGCGGGAATCAGCAATGAATTCAAATACAAAAACATATCATTCAGCTTTTTGATCGACGGTAAATTTGGAGGAAGTTTATATTCCGGAACTGACTTATACGGAACCCGTATGGGATTAACCAAATTAACGCTTGAAGGTCGTGAAAACGGTTTACCAATAAAAGGGGTTGACACCAACGGAAATCCTGTTGATATGGTTATTGCTCCTGAAAACCTAAGAACTTACTATGATGGCTTAAGAAACATTTCATCAACCTTTGTTTACGATGCGAGTTTTGTAAAACTAAGACAAGTAATTCTGGGTTATGACTTACCAATTCAAAAAATAAAAGGATTATCAAAACTTCAGGGAGCATCTGTTTCATTTGTAGCCAGAAACTTATTCATTCTTTATAAGAAAACACCAAACGTAGATCCGGAATCTGTATTTAGTGCAGGAAATGCTCAGGGTGTAGAACAATTTGGAGTGCCCAAAACCAGAAGTTTCGGTTTAAGTTTAAATGTCAAATTTTAAACTCACTTAATTGCTAATTTTTAAATTAAAAGACATGAAAAAGATAACCATATTATATATCGCAGGAATACTTTTAGGAAGTATCACATCCTGTACCAAAGATTTTGAAGAAATCAATACCAACCCAAATGTGGTAGATAAACCAAATCCGAATTACATTTTCAGCAAAGCGCAGCTGGACGGCTTAAATAATAATTACTTTTTTACCAATATTCTGGAGTGTGGCGGAATGATCCAACATTATGCTACTTACAAAGAAGCTTCGGGTGTTGGAGATAAATATTTAAGTAATGAAGTGTACTTTTCAGCCTATTTCAATCAGTTGTATCCAACAGCATTAAATGAAACCGAAATTGTAATTAATGCTTTGAAAGCAAACCCAAATGATAGCAACAGACTAAATATTGCCCGCATCTGGAAAGCATATTTGTATCATAGAGCCACAGATTTGTATGGCGATATTCCATACTCAGATGCTGCAAAAGCAATTAGCTCTCAAGTATTTCTCCCAAAATATGATACTCAGGAATTCATCTACAAAGATTTACTCAAAGAATTAGATGAAGCTGCAACGGCATTAGATCCTGCGAAACCAAGTTTTGGCAAAGCCGATTTTATTTATGACGGAGATGTTACTAAATGGAAGAAATTCTCTTACTCGTTAATGCTTCGTTTAGGATTGAGGTTAAGTAAAGTAGACGCTGCATTGTCAAAAACATGGGTAACCAAAGCCATTGCCGGCGGTGTCATCCTTAACGGAACCGATAATGCCATCATGAAATATACTGACGGACCAAATGACTTTAACAGAAATCCGGTTGGTTTTGATGCCAGAAGACAAGATTTCACGGCTGGATCGTACGGACAAAAAAATGTTGAAGGCGGAAAATTAGCCAAAACATTCATCGATTTATTAAAAAATACTGCCGATCCAAGAATTAGTGTTTATTCAGGTGTTTGGCAGGGAACAACACAAAACACCTCTCTTGCTGTTCAGAAAGGCTTCCCTAACGGAACTAAAATAGCGCCAACAGCTGTTGAACAAGGCACCTATTCCGAGCCCAACCAAAGTACTATTTTTAAATATGATGCTCCACTTGTTCTTTTAAGCAATGCTGAAACAAATTTATATTTAGCCGAAGCTGCCGCAAGAGGATGGTATAACAATGAAACCGACAAAGATTTATATGAAAAAGGGGTAAAAGCTTCATTCTTAAACATGGGAATATATGGTGCTGCTTATACCATCACAGATGCAACTGCTTATTTAACCCTTAATCCCTACAACGCAACAGGATCTTTTGAAGCTAAAATGAACCAGATTCATACTCAGGTTTACGTGGCATTATTTGTAGACGAGCAAGAAGTTTATGCCAACTGGAGAAGAACCGGATATCCTGTTTTGGTTCCTGTAAATTTCCCTGGAAACGTTACAAACGGCACAATTCCAAGACGTTTGAAATACTCTACCAGCGAATATTCAGTGAATTCTGCTAACTTAGCTGAAGCGATCAAACGCCAGGGCGAAGATAATTTCACAACAAGAATGTGGTGGGATAAATAATAAATCAAGAGTCAAAATGTGCCTTTAGGCACTTAATATTGGTAGAAATAAACATGAATCAGAATATCGCGCGTGCCGTAGGTACGCAATAATTATTGTTTTGTTGCGTACCTACGGCACGCCAACGAATTTCAAACCTAATGGCTACCAATATTAAGTGCCTAAAGGCAAATTTTAACTCTTAATTTTTAATTAAAAAAGATAAATGAGCATATTAATTCTTACGGCATGCATTGCATTTTTAATCATTCAGATAGCCTGGCTTAAAATCAATCCTTTTATTGCCTTTATCATAACAGCTTTATTAGCAGGTCTTTTTCTAGGCCTGCCAATAGCTACTTTGTCTCAAACTGTTCAAAAAGGTTTAGGCGAAATGTTAGGATCTATTACTTTGATTATCGTTTTCGGGACCTGTATAGGTAAACTTACCGTTTCATCAGGCGCCGCCAATGTCATTGCCAAAACTGTTATGGGATGGACGGGCAAAAAATACGTTCGCCTCGGTTTAATGATTACCGGATTTATTGTTGGGATACCGCTATTTTATAGTGTTGGGTTTGTTTTGTTAGTACCCTTAATCTTCTCAGTAGCCCATCAATTTAAGCTCTCAAAAGTATATCTGGGAATCCCGATGCTGGCATCGCTTTCAGTAGCACACGGTTTTTTGCCACCACATCCGTCTCCAATGGCTTTAAGCAGTATTTTAAATGCTGATATCGGACTTGTTTTAGTCTACGGAATCATTATTGCGATTCCGACCATTTTTATTGCAGGTTTGTTGTTTTCAAATTTATTAAAAAACATCAAAACCGAATCAGATCACGAAATTCTGAATGTTGAAGAAGTCGTAAACGAAGGCAAACAACCTAGTTTCTCACTGAGTTTATTTTCTGCTTTATTTCCGGTTTTCGGATTAACGCTGACCTCCATATTACCTATGATTTCACAAAATGAAACAGTAGTAAATATCTGCAAAACAGTTGGCGAACCCAGTATGATTATGCTGATTTCTTTATTGATTTGCACCTATACTTTAGGAATCAGAATGAACAGAAGCATCATATCTGTAATGGATGATTATGCCGTTGCCATAAAAGATGTGGCTTTGATTGTTCTAATTGTTGGTGGAGCCGGAGGTTTAAAAGAAGTAATGATTGTAAGCGGCGTAAACGAAACTATAGTAGCAACTTTAACACAAATAAACATTCATCCCTATTTATTGGCCTGGATGATGGCGGCAATCATACGCGTTTGTGTGGGTTCTGCTACAGCAGCCGGATTAATGACTGCAAGCGTTTTATTACCTTTACTACAAACCACCGGACTCGACCCTAACTTATTGGTTTTATCCGTAGGAGCCGGAAGTTTAATGTGTTCGCACGTAAACGACCCAAGCTTCTGGATGTTCAAAGAATATTTTAATATCAGCCTGAAAGATACATTCAAATCATGGACCGTCATGGAATCTCTCGTATCTGTTTTAGGAATCATTTTCGTTTTTATTTTAAACTCTATAATACATTAATATCATGAATTTATTACCACAAGAAAAATTTGAAACATTAGGCTTATCATTACCACCGGCACCACAACCTCTTGGTATTTATAAACCTTATTTAGTTGATGGTAAATATTTATACCTTTCAGGTCATGGGCCTGTTAATGACGACAAATCCTTAATCATTGGCCGAATTGGTGATGACCTGGATATCGAAGAAGGAAAATTAGCAGCAAGACAAGTCGGCTTAACAATGCTTTCTACAATTGTAACCAATTTTGGAAGCCTGAACAAAGTAAAACGTGTTATCAAAGTTTTAGGAATGGTGAATTGTAATGGCGATTTCCTAAGACATCCATACGTCATAAACGGCTGCAGCGAATTATTCGCAGAAGTTTGGGGACAAGAAAACGGAATTGGAGTAAGAAGCGCCGTGGGAATGGGTTCTTTACCGGACAATATTCCTGTTGAAGTAGAAGCTGTTTTCGAATTATATTAAAGAAAAGTTATGCCACAGATTAAATGATTAACATGGATTATTTAATTAAACCATTAAGATATTTAATCTGTGGCAAAAAAAAGACACCAAATGAATACAACTACACCACAAACCAGAATTGCAACTTTCGGAGAATTATTACTCCGAATGAGCGTTGCAGATGGAAACCGGTTTACGCAGGCGAATGAAATAAAAATTCATGTGGGCGGTGCCGAAGCCAATGTTTGTGTTTTACTTTCTCAACTTGGCATTCAAACTGACTATATTACACGATTACCCGAAAATGATTTGGCACAATTGGCCGTAAACGAACTTCAGAAATACAAAGTAAACACCTCAAAATGTGTGTATGGCGGAGAACGTTTGGGATTGTATTTTGTGGAAGCCGGAAACCAGATCAGGCAATCTCAGGTTATTTATGACCGAAGCAATTCTTCTTTCGCCACTATTCAGAAAGATCAAATCAATTGGGATTTGGCTTTAGCCGATGTTACCCATTTTCACTGGTCCGGAATCAGTCCGGGAGTTTCTGAGGAAGCTGGTTTGGCTTGTAAAGAAGCGATTTTGGCCGCACACAAAAAAGGCTTGCCAATTTCTTCTGATTTCAACTTTCGATCCAAATTATGGCAATATGGGAAACATCCATCTGAAATTATGCCGGATTTACTTCAATACAGCACGATCACAGTTGCAGATTTAGATGCGATTGAAATTTACTTCGGCATCAAAACGGATAATACCGAATCTGATGAAAATCGTTTTCAACAGACATTCGAATTATTAAAAGTAAAAATGCCCCATCTAAAAACATTGGCCATGAGTTTTAGAAAATCAGATGGAGCGGCCCATTTATACAAAGGATTACTGATTCATGAAGATAGTTTCTATCAGACACCAGAACACAAAATACACGTCGTGACAGATCAGATTGGTTCCGGAGATGCGTTCAACGCCGGATTATTATACGGATTATCCCATAAATTGTCCGGACAGGAATGTATCGAATGGGCAACAGCTTGTGGCGTAATCAAACAAAGCATTCACGGAGATTTTGCCATAACCAGTCTGAACGAGATAAGTCATTTTATTAAAAATGGCTCAAGTAATAGAATTAATAGATAAAGAATATGTACAGCATTTTAAAAGCACAAGGCGTACTTCCGTTAGTCACACAAATCAATATTGAAACAGCCCAAATTGTATTACAATCGGCTGCTGATACTGGCATAAAAATTATCGAGTTTGCAGCTCGTGCAGATAATGCTAAAGAAGTTTTCACTCAAATGATCGCCTTTAAAAAGGCGAATAATCTGGATGTCAAAATAGCTGTTGGATCTATTTTAAGTGTTGATGATGCCGAAACTTTTCATCAATTAGGAGCAGATTGTATTGTTTGCCCTCATACCGATTTAGAAATTGGAAATTACTGTTTTAAAAACAATATTTACTGGATTCCCGGTGCTGCCACTTTAAATGAAATATTGCACGCCAATAAATTAGGAGCCGAAATTGTAAAGCTTTTTCCAGCCGATAAAATTGGTGGCCCCGGATATGTAAAAGCAATAAGAGCACCTTTCCCAAATTTAAAAATAATGCCAACCGGAGGCGTAACTTTAGAAGAAAGTAATTTAAAATCATGGTTCAAATCCGGAGTGGTTTGCGTGGGAATTGGCTCTAATTTATTCTCGAAAGAAATGCTTTTGAATTTAAATTATGAGCAATCATTACAGGCTTTTCAAAATTTAATTGAAGTGGTAGAAAAAATAAGAAACTAAAGTTATGCAAAACAATTGGTGGAAAATTAATTCCGAAATCCGCATTGATACGCCATTTTTAGCCGTTTACGAAGATCGTATTCAGTCGAATATCGAGCGTTTGATTGAATCAGTACATGGAGAAACTCAAAAATTAAGGCCCCATATCAAGACGCATAAAATTGGTGAGATTCTGGATTTGTTTAAAACCTACAACATCAATAAAATAAAATGTGCGACAATTGCCGAAGCTGAACTAGCCGCCATACATGAAATTCCAGATGTACTTCTCGCCTATCAGCCTGTTGGCGTTAAAAAAGAAAGATGGATTGCATTGATTCAAAAATATCCCAATACTGCTTTTTCGACTCTAGTTGACAATCTTGATTCGGCGAAAGCCTTAAATGAAATTGCGGAGAAAAACCATTTAAAACTTACGGTTTATCTGGATCTCAATACCGGAATGAACAGAACGGGAGTTTCGATTCATAAAAACTGGAAAACTTTAATCGATGAAATTCTTCCTTTAAAAAATATTCATTTTGCGGGAATTCATATTTATGACGGTCATTTAAAAGGAGATTTGGAACATCGCGTTGCCACTGCCGAAAATTTATTTTTTAGCATCAATGAAGAAGTTGCAACCATCCAGCAAAAATTGGGTCATGAATTAAAAATTGTTGCAGGCGGATCAAATACTTTTCCGTTTTATGCCACTCAAAAAAACGTAGAATGCAGTCCCGGAACTTTTGTCTTTTGGGATTCGAATTATCAAATTCATTTACCGGAACAAAACTTTGAACCCGCTTTGGTTATTGTTGGAACCCTAATTTCAAAACCAACAAGTACTACATTTTGCATTGATATAGGATACAAAGCCGTAGCTTCTGAAAACCCAATTGATAAAAGATTAGTGATTTTAAATGATGAAAACCTAATCCCAACGGCACATTCAGAAGAACATTTAATTATAGAAAACAGAGGAAAAAAAGAGTACGCTATTGGCGACACGATTTACGCCCAGCCTTATCATGTTTGCCCAACTTGTGCCCTTTATGATTCAGTTCAGGTGGTCAATGCAGTGCATGAAATTTGCGATCAATGGCAGGTCGTTGCCCGCAGCAGAAAAATTAATATCTAGCAGCAGAAAAAGGAGAATAAAGAAAAAAATAGAAAATAGAGCGAAGAAGAAAGAGAACAGACCTCATAATAACACTTGCAGAGAACCTCTGAGCCTTTGGACCTTTGTGCCTTAAAAAAAATACTATGTTTATAATAGACGCCCATTTAGACCTGAGCATGAATGCGATTGAATGGAATCGAGATTTAAGAAATGATGTTCCCACTTTACGTCAGCTCGAAAAAGGAATGACAGACAAACCAGATCGCGAACGAGCCACGGTTTCGTTCCCTGATTTGCGACGCGGCAATATTGGTATTGTAGTCGCTACTCAAATTGCACGATTTGTAAAACCGGATAGTATTATTCCGGGTTGGAATTCCCCTGAACAAGCCTGGGCACAAACACAGGGACAACTAGCATGGTACAAAGCCATGGAAGAAGCCGGAGAAATAACCGCTATTACAGATAAAAAATCATTGCTGAAACAAATTGATTTATGGAATGACGGAACGCCAAATGACAAAAAACCAATTGGCTATATCCTAAGTCTGGAAGGTGCGGATTCTATTATTGATGTTTCGTATTTAGAAAAAGCATACCATTACGGATTGCGCGCCATTGGCCCTGCGCATTATGGCCCCGGTCGTTACGCAAACGGAACAGACGCCACCGGAAAAATGAATCAAAATGGTCTTGAATTATTAAAAGAAATGGAGCGTTTGAATATTATTCTGGATGCAACCCATTTATGCGACGATGCTTTCTGGCAAGCTTTAGATCATTATCACGGACCCGTTTGGGCAAGTCATAACAATTGCAGAAGTTTGGTTGATCACAATCGTCAATATAGTGATGAAATGATTCAGGCTTTAATTTCTCGTGGAGCTGTAATTGGTGGCGCTTTAGATGCGTGGATGTTAGTACCGAATTGGGAAAGAGGCGTTTCGACTCCAAAAGGCACGAATTGTAATCTGGAATCTGTTTTCAAACACATGGATCACATTTGTCAATTGGCAGGAAATGCGAATCATATTGGTATAGGTTCAGATCTTGACGGTGCTTTTGGTACCGAACAAGGTCCGTACGATTTAGACACCATTGCTGATTTACAAAAATTGGTTTTGATTTTTAAAAACAAGGGCTATTCGGATGACAATTTGGATAAAATCTTTCACCAGAACTGGATTAATTTTTTAATGAAAAATTGGACTTAACCCGTTGGTGTATTTATTTTCAACACATAGAAACATAGTTTTTTTAGCTAAAAATAAGGCGTTTTACTTATTTAAAATACACATAGCTAACTATGTGAAAGGAATGGGTTTCTTTTTGTATTCTTGTTTACACATAAAATCTATGTTTCTATGTGCTAAATTGAAGTTGGTATCGCCCGAGCGAAGCGAACAGATGAAGTAATTACACCCGACAGGTTGGACTTAAAGAAAAACTAAACTGGGAACTGCCTTTTTATACGATTGTAATTTTTCGTCGTTTGGATCAACTTCCGTGACAACGTAATCAACCTCAGATAAGTTGGCAATTTTCATTTTTAGAACCGTATCCAGTTTTTCAGAAATAGTCAGAATCGCTGTTTTTTCAGAAGCCTGAATCATTGCTTTTTTTACCTGAACAGTTTCCCAATCAGAGTCTGAGAAACCACCTTCGATATCAAGGGCATTGGTTCCTAATATTAATAAATCAACTTTAATATTCGCCAACTGATTGTAGACATCGCCGCTCACACACATTTGGCTGTAAGAGGAAATGCTGCCGCCAATCATGATAATTTTAACATTGGGTTTATCCAGAAGTTCAACGGCTGATAAAACCGTAACAGTAAAAATAGTAAGATTCAAATCATCAGGAATCAAGCGAATGAACTCGCGAATTGTAGTTCCGCCGCCAATTAACAAAACCATTCCGTCATGAAGTAAACCTAACGTTTTTTGAGCGATAATTTGTTTGGATTCGCCTGCATAAGTCTGATTATTAGCTGAAGAATGGTGATAGGCTTTTGTCATCGCACCACCTTTTACCTTAATCAATAAAGATTCTGATTCAAGTTCGTTAATATCACGTCTTACCGTATCTTCTGAAACAAATAATTTAGTCGAAAGCGTTTCAAAACTTACACGGGTATGCAAGTTTATCTCTTTTAAAATAAGATTTTTACGTTCTTCCTTAGTGTAATTAACCACTTCATTATCATTACTCATGCAAATTCATTTTTATTGAAAGCAAATGTAAACAATAAATGCAATATTATTGCGAAACAAATTATAACACAATGTAATAAAAAAGTTAATTCGCCTATTTTAAAGACATTTAAGTATAAATTCATTTTGCAAAAAAAATGCAAACCGAACCAATAAACTCTATTTTTGTTGAACAACCAAAAAAGCAACCATGCAAAAAATTCTATTTCTTCTTTTACTATTTTGTTTTTCTTTCGGAAATGCCCAAACTTCTTTCGTAAATAATTCTATCATTCCTGCTCCCAATTTTTACAAAGCAACCGGAGATAGCATTCGTTTAAACGGACAGATAAAATTTACTTTCGAAAAAAACAAATACAGTGCAAGAGAGCTTAAAACAGCACAGATTTTTGAGTCGGCTATCAACTCAAATGTGTCGAATAAAAAAAGTACTATTGAAGTTTTATTCATTGCTAAAAACCCGGCTGAATCTTTAAAAAAAGAAGCGTATAAAATCATTATTACGCCAAAAAAGATTACCGTTACCGGAAGTGAGGAAGGATTATTTTATGCCGTTCAGAGTTTATTACAGCTTTTACCGAACAAACCAAAAAATCAGGAAGTAAAATTGCCTTGTGTAACCATAGAAGATGAGCCCAGATACAGCTATCGCGGGCTTCACCTGGATGTTTGCCGTCATTTTTTTTCTGTTGATGTCATAAAAGATTTTATCGCACAAATGTCCAGTTATAAGCTAAACAACTTTCATTGGCACCTAACAGACGATCAGGGCTGGAGAATTGAGATCAAAAAGTATCCAAAATTGACTGAAGCAGGTTCAAAAAGAGCACAGACTTTAGTGGGGAATAAATTCGAAAGATCACCTTATTTTTTTGACGGAAATCCATATGGAGGTTTTTATACGCAGGAAGAAATTAAGGACGTTGTAAAATTTGCCGAAGATCATTATGTGAATATTATTCCTGAAATCGAAATGCCCGGTCATGCAACAGCAGCGGTTACCGCTTATCCCAATTTATCTTGTTTTCCGGATCGTCCTTATAAAGTGGCAGAATATTGGGGTGTTTTTGATGATATTTTCTGCGCCGGAAAAGAGGAAACTTTTACTTTCTTAGAAGATGTTCTGACAGAAGTTATGGCTTTATTTCCAAGTAAATATATTCATATTGGTGGAGACGAATGCCCTAAAACGAGATGGAAAGAATGCCCGAATTGCCAAAAAAGAATCAAAGATCTGGGTTTGAAAAATGAACATGAATTACAAAGTTATCTTACTACCCGAATAGAAAAATTCCTAAATGCTAACGGAAGACAAATCTTAGGCTGGGATGAAATGCTCGAAGGCGGATTGGCACCAAACGCCGCTGTAATGTCATGGCGAGGAGAATCTGGCGGAATTGCAGCCGCAAAACAAAAACACAATGTAATTATGAATCCGGAACAAGTGCTTTATCTGGATTATAACCAGGGCTATTCGCCGAATGAGCCTTTAACAATTGGAAGATTAACCACGGTTGAAAAAATGTATAATTACAACCCAACTCCGGTTGATAGTTTAACAGTTGAAGAGCAAAAATATATCATAGGCGTACAATCTAATCTTTGGTCAGAATACTTAACAAGTCCGGCTAAACTAAATTATATGATCTATCCCCGAGTATTTGCTTTAGCAGAAATTGCCTGGACAGAACCTCAAAATAAAAATTACAATCATTTTATTCTAAACCAAATACCGTATCATTTAGAAAAACTGGAAGCACAAAAACGATTGTACAAAGTTCCAACGCCTTTTGGAGCAAATGAAATGGCATTAATTGCATCAAAATATGTTTTGGATTTAAAGCCAACCATCAAAAATGGACAGATTTTCTACACTATTGATGGTTATAATCCTGATGAAACGGCTGAACTTTACACTAAACCTGTCACAATAAACATTCCGAAAGGAGAATTCAGAACCATAAAAACAGTTCAGATTAGTCCAAGCGGAAGGAGAAGTTCCATCAATAAAATATTGGTTCGAAACCCGGATTTAAAACCGGCTTTAGCTATAAAACCAACTAAGAAAGGGTTGAAATTTGATTATTACACCGGAACATTATTCCAGCAAGTACAGGATTTAGAATTGGCAAAACCTGTAAATTCGGGTATTTTTGAAGGTGTGATCAGCAGTGAAAAATGGAAAACGAAAACGGAGCGCTATATCGGCTTAAAATTCGACGGATATCTCTATATCTCAGAAACGGCAAATTATACGATTTCAACGCTTTCAGACGACGGGTCAAAGCTTTTTATCGATAATGAATTAGTAGTCAATAACGATGGCATTCATTGGCTTAACGAAGCGTATGGAGCTATAAAACTCGAGAAAGGATTCCATAGACTAAACATTAGCTATTTCGATCAGATTGGCGGAACTACTTTAACGTGTTTCATTCAGCAGGAAGGGAAAGAAAAACAAGAAATAAGCGCTTCACAATTGTATTACGAATAGCGCATAAAAAAAGGTTCCGACATATCGGAACCTTTTTTTATATAAACTAAAAGTACTTTTTTAATTATCCTTGTAAACTTGCTGATAAATACTCACGATTCATACGTGCGATATTTTCAAGAGAAATTCCTTTAGGGCATTCTACTTCACAAGCTCCAGTGTTGGTACAGTTACCAAAACCTTCATGATCCATTTGGTGCACCATGTTTAATACACGATCAACAGCTTCAATTTTACCCTGAGGCAATAATGCATATTGAGAAACTTTTGCAGCAACGAACAACATTGCCGATGAGTTTTTACAAGTTGCGACACAAGCTCCACAACCAATACAAGCAGCAGCATCAAATGACTTATCTGCATCGTGTTTGTTTATCGGAATTGTATTCGCATCAATTGTATTTCCTGAAGTATTTACCGAGATAAATCCTCCTGCGTGTTGAATTCTGTCAAAAGAACTTCTGTCAACCACTAAATCTTTAATTACCGGGAAAGCTTTTGCTCTAAACGGCTCGATAAAAATCGTATCACCATCTTTAAACATACGCATGTGTAACTGACAAGTTGTAACTCCTCTGTCTGGTCCGTGTGCTTCTCCGTTGATGAATAATGAACACATTCCGCAGATTCCTTCACGACAATCGTGGTCAAATGCTACTGGCTCTTCTCCTTTATTGATCAATTGTTCGTTAAGAACGTCAAGCATTTCAAGGAAAGACATATCCGGTTCGATTCCGTCAATTGGGTAATCAACGATTCCTCCTTTATCCTGGGCGTTTTTCTGACGCCATATTTTTAATGTAAGTTTCATACTGTTTTAGTTTGAAAGTCCTAAAGTCGAAAGTCGAAAGCCTTTCTTTAAGACTTTTGACTTTCGACTTTCGACCAAATTTTATTTATAGCTTCTTTGAACTAATTTAATGTTTTCGTAAACCAGAGGTTCTTTGTGTAATACGGCATCACTTGGTTTTCCTTTGTATTCCCAGGCTGCAACGTATGCAAAGTTTTCGTCATCACGAAGTGCTTCTCCTTCTTCTGTTTGGTATTCTTCACGGAAGTGACCTCCACAAGACTCATTACGGTGTAATGCATCTTTTGCGAACAACTCTCCTAACTCTAAGAAATCGGCAACACGTGTCGCTTTCTCTAATTCCTGATTAAATTCGTTAGCGCTTCCAGGAACTTTTACATCTTTATAAAACTCTTCACGTAAAGCGGCAATTTCTTCGATAGCTTCAGTTAAACCTTTAGCATTACGAGCCATACCTACTTTATCCCACATGATTTTTCCTAATTTCTTATGGAAATAATCTACAGAATGAGTTCCTTTATTATTGATAAATCTGTCGATTTGATCTTTTACTTCTTTTTCTGCTGCTACGAATTCCGGTAAATCTGTAGAAATTGGTCCCATTTTAATATCCGGAGCTAAATAATCTCCAATAGTATAAGGCAATACAAAATATCCATCAGCCAAACCTTGCATCAAAGCAGAAGCCCCAAGTCTGTTTGCTCCGTGATCAGAGAAGTTAGATTCTCCAATGGAGAAACATCCCGGAATTGTAGTCATTAAGTTATAATCAACCCAGGTTCCACCCATTGTGTAGTGAACTGCCGGGTAAATCATCATTGGTGTTGTATAAGGATCTTCGTCAACGATTTTGTAATACATCTGGAATAAGTTTCCGTATTTACTTTTCACGATTTCAGCCCCTAATTTCGTTACCAAAGCCGCATCATTTGCATCTAAACCTTTTACGAAAGCTTCCTCAGTTCCGTAACGTTTGATCGCTGCAGCAAAATCTAAGTAAACAGCTTCTCCGGTTTTGTTAACACCAAAACCAGCATCACATCTTTCTTTTGCAGCACGGGACGCCACGTCACGAGGTACTAAGTTACCAAAAGCAGGATATCTTCTTTCTAAGAAATAATCTCTCTCCGCTTCAGACAAGTCAGTTGCTTTTTTCTTTCCTTCACGAATTGCCTTAGCATCTTCTAATTTTGCAGGAACCCAAATACGACCGTCATTACGCAACGATTCAGACATCAAAGTCAATTTTGACTGATGATCTCCTGAAACCGGAATACATGTTGGGTGAATTTGTGTGTAACAAGGATTTGCGAAAAATGCTCCTTTTTTATGAATTTTCCAGGCTGCTGTTGCGTTACTTCCCATAGCATTTGTTGACAAGAAAAACACGTTTCCGTATCCTCCGGAACCAACTACTACCGCGTGAGCAGAATGTCTTTCTATTTCTCCTGTAATAAGGTTACGAGCGATAATACCTCTAGCTTTTCCGTTCACGATAACAATATCAAGCATTTCGTGACGGTTGTACATTTTTATTTTACCACGACCAATCTGACGGTTCATTGCAGAATAAGCTCCTAACAATAATTGTTGACCAGTTTGTCCTTGTGCGTAAAAAGTACGGGAAACCAAAGTTCCTCCAAAAGAACGATTATCTAATAATCCGCCATATTCACGAGCCAATGGAACCCCCTGAGCCACACACTGGTCAATAATATTAGCAGAAACTTCAGCCAAACGGTGAACGTTTGCCTCACGCGCACGGTAGTCACCCCCTTTTACAGTATCATAAAATAATCTGTAAACCGAGTCACCGTCACCTTTATAATTTTTTGCTGCATTGATACCACCTTGTGCTGCAATAGAGTGCGCACGACGAGGTGAATCCTGAAAGCAGAAAGCTTTTACGTTATATCCCTGCTCAGCCAAAGTAGCCGCAGCTGAACCTCCAGCCAAACCTGTACCAACGATGATAATATCTAAATTACGTTTGTTTGCAGGGTTTACTAAATTAATATGATCTTTATAATCTGTCCATTTGTCCGATATTGGGCCATGTGGAATTTTTGAATCTAATGCCATTATAATTGATATTAATTATGTTGATTGAAATGATGAAATAATGCGATGATTATGAAAAGTGCCGGTACTACAACTGCAAAACCGTAACCTACTTTACTTAAAAATCTTGAGTACTTATTGTGCATCCCCATAGACTGAAGAGATGAACCGAATCCGTGCCAAAGGTGAAATCCTAATAACACAAAAGATATACAATACAATCCTGTACGAATTGGATCATGAAATTTATGCACTAACTCTCCATAATATCTTGTAGCATCCGGAGCAGTACCTGCAATGTATTTATAGGTAACTTCAGGAAACCAAAAATCATAAAAATGCAATCCTAAGAAAGCCAAAATAACCAATCCAGAAATAATCATATTTCTAGAACTCCATGAAGCGTTAGCCGCTCCGTTGTATTTTGCATACGCAATTGGTCTTGCAGCGCTATTTTGAGCAGTCAAAACAAATCCCATTACGAAATGGAAAATTACCCCGATTGCCAAAACTGGTTGCATTACATATTGAATCAGCGGATTGTATCCCATAAAGTGAGATGCTTCGTTAAAAACATTTTCACTAATAATAGAAATAAAATTTAAGGAAACATGCAGCGCTAAAAACGTGATTAAGAATATTCCCGAAAGGGCCATAGCCACTTTCTTTAAGATGGAAGCATTCAATAGTGCAGATTGTGCCATAAGTGTTTAAGTAGTTTGTATTAAAAAATTATACAAAAATAACTCAATTATAAAAGAACTACAACCATTTCGTTGTTATTTATAATGGTTTTAAAGAGCTTCGCGCACAATTATACAAATTATTCAAAAACAACAAAATAAACTAAATTAAAATAGCATTTTTGCCAAATCCTGACTTTTATACAATTGCCAAATTATTATTTTTTCTATCAATTTGACTTATTTTCCTCAAAAATAAAGTCATCATGAATTTTATTAAGTCAAAACAAGTAAATTTTAACAGCATAGTTTTACCTTTATCGGCTTCAAAAAAAATCAGAATGAAAACAGGAATTGACGCTATCTCTTTTGATGTAGCCAACATACATTTACCCATAAAAACTTTGGCAATCGCCAGAAATATAGACCCCGAAAAACTAGAAAAAGGCCTCGGATTAATTAAAATGACTTTGCCGGACGTTCATCAGGATGCAGTAGTTTTTGGAGCAAACGCCTTAACAAAACTGATCCTTGACAGCTCTGTAAACCTAAACGAAATTAGCCGGATTTATGTGGGAACCGAAAGCGGAATCGACAGTTCGAAACCTATCAGTTCTTTCTTAATCAGTTTAATGGAACAAAAATTTGGCGAAGATGCTCTGGCCGAATGTGATGTAGTCGATTTTACTTTTGCCTGTATTGGCGGTGTTGATGCTTTGCAAAACTGTATTGATTTTGTAAAACTAAATCCAGCCAAAAAAGCAATTGTCGTTACAACCGATTTTGCCAAATATGATTTGAACTCCACCGGAGAATATACGCAAGGCGCCGGAGCCCTGGCAATGCTGATAACATCAAACCCAAGAATTATTGCTTTTGATGACCATTGGGCAACGAGCACAAAAGGTGTTTTTGATTTTTTCAAACCTTACAGAACTATCTCAAAGGAATCGATTATGCAAAATAAAAATAACGATCCGTGGTTTGATAATTTAGAAGCCGAAATCGAAATCCATAAAGACCAGCCGGTTTTCGACGGTCAATATTCGAATCAATGTTATATGGATCGCACGAGATCTGCTTATTTTTTGTTCAAGAAACTAAAAAATACAACCGAAACTTTATACAATAGCTGGAACAGCATTATCATGCACCTTCCGTATTCTTTTCAGGGACGCAGAATGTTGTCTGAGATTTATGCTTTAGATCATGCTGATAAAATTATAGCAGAAAATATCGAACCGGCAGATTATCAAACCAAAATTAAAGAAGTTGGAAAATCTGATGAATACAGAAAGTTCGTAACCCAGAAATTACAGCCTGCAGAATTGGCTTCGTCCTTAATAGGAAACCTTTACACAGGATCTATTTTTATGGGATTATTATCGACTTTGGCTCATTACTATGATACAAAACAGGAAGTTGCAGGAACAAAATTCGGGTTTCTGGCTTATGGAAGCGGATCTAAATCGAAAGTTTTTGAAGGAACAATTCAGCCGGAATGGCAATCGGCTTTAGCCAAAACCAAACTTTTTGAAAATCTGGAAGAAAGCGTAGAAATTGGCTTCGAAACTTATGAAAGCCTTCATAAAAAAGAACAAAAGAAAAGTGTTCGAACTCCTCAAAACGAATGGGTTTTAGACCGAATCGAAAAAGAAATCCCTAATTTGATTGGGGCGAGATATTATAAATGGATCAATTAAGAAATTCCAATAAAAAAACCGAAGCTTAACGTTTCGGTTTTTTTATGCTGTTTCTTCAAATTTAACCGCAAAGCCCGCAATGATTTACGCAAAGCTCGCTAAGTTTTGTAATGTTGATAAAACACAAAGCTTTGCGACCTTTGCGCTATTTGAGACATTGCATAGATTAAAAATCTTAGCGTGCGTTGCGGTTAAACAACAAATCACTCCTTCTTATGTTGTTCTGTAAAATTCTGTTTTCCTTTAATAGTTTGACTTTCTACATTCATTCCGTTTGCCATTCCTAACATAAAGGCAGTAATTATTACAAGCATTTTTCTTTTTAACCAATGAAGTGGCCGCTTAGATTGCTCTAAACGTGTTTTGTTTTTATGTTTATACATTTTGAAAATGATAAATGATTAGACATTATTTTATCACCTTATACCTTGAGGCATAAATGCTTAGAAAAAAAATTTCTTAAGCTATGTATAAACTTGTTTTAAAATTACTTGAATTAATTACCTGCTTTACAAAAACAGATCCTCTAATAAATGACGCTAAATCCTGATAAAGAAGTTTTTGCAAGTTTACCAAAACCTGAATTTGAAAACTAAAAATCACTTTTGACTGAAGATAAACTACAGGAATTAAAAACGAAGTTTTTACCAAAGATTTTAATTGCTTGAAAATGTAAAAACGAGAATCACTAAAATCGAATTCTCTTCTTAAAATTACATACGAAGATTGATAATAATCTGCTGATTTTGATTGAAAATCTACCGTACAATCATTCACAATCAGGCTAAAAGCCAGAAAGAGTGAAAGCAGGTATTTTAGATACTTATTCAATAGATTTGTTGTTGTTTTTCAGCTGAACGAAAATACGAATTAAAACAAAACCTACAATTTTATAAATCCTTTTGTTTAATTGTTCCTGTTTCGATTTGATTTCTATAAAGCAACAAACCCAAGCCCAAAACAAAAACAACACAACTCAGCAGCATATAAAGTCCATTTTTTAGTACAAAAAACGAAAATCCAATTGCAGGCGAAGCAATAATAACCATTAACGAACTTATTGTATTTGTTTTGATAAAATTAAGCGCATGCACAGAAAGTCCGATAAATAATAATGAAGGGCCCACCACAATAAAAGGATATAGCACAGAAGGCGTATTGCTAATTTGCTGGCTCAATGCTTCTCTGGCAGAATCATTATTACCAAAACTCCACATTATAAAATCGATTGTACAAAGACCAATATGGGCAATAATACCTAAAGCCGTGACAATTGAAGCTATTACATTTAATATGTTTTTAGGAAACACATCATTAAAAAACAATAATAAACAAGCTCCAATAAGATTAAACCAATGCGCAAAATCGATTGGTATTTGAAAGTCCGATAAAACTTTTGAAAAGAATAAATAACTGATCAGGAAAAATAATAATCCGAGAAGGCAAAGCTGTTTTGTTGTCATAATTAATTTTTTAAATTGATGAGACAAAACTAATAAGAGAATCTCCCGGAAACTCTGATTTTATGGGCTTTGGTACAAAACTATCGGTTTTAGGTACGGAATTATAATGCCAATAAAGTTTCTTTATAATTTTTAGAAACCGGAAGTTCTATTTGAGTTAGAATAAGGGTATTTTGATTTCTCCAGGATTTAAAATGCACAGGATTTATTAAATGAGAACGATGTATTTGCATTAAAAAATCAAAATCTTCCTGAACTTTTTTAAGCGAAGAGCGTATCAATTTTGAAGTGAGCTTACCATTTTCTACATAAAAAATCTCGACATAATTTTGAGCGTTTGAAACACAAACCAAATCTGCTTTTTTGATTTTTAAAACATCCAATCTGTTTTCTCCCCTAAAAGTCAAAACATCTTCTTTTACAGGAATCAGCTTAATCAAATACCTTCTTGCCAGAATAATTACAGGAGTTAAAACCAAGGCAACTTTAATAAAAATTATAACAAAGAACTCTGTAAAACTATATCCACCTTTTAAAATTGGGCTTTTGTAATAAGCATAAATCGCAATACAATAAATCACATAAAAAAGCAGCAGACTCACTACTTCAAACTTCACATTCCATTTTGAGATTTTTTTATAAACGCTTTTTTGAACAATAGCGAGAATAGCATAACATAAAAACGCCATGACACTAAATCCAAAACTGATGAAAAACCAGGCTCTCAAATTTATAGTACCATCGTCAAAAGGTTTTATGATGAAAGCAAAAATGAAAAGCCACAACGCAATAAGTAAACCTACTATCAGATTATGTTTTATGGATATATTGAGTTGTTTCATTGTTATGGAAAACTTTTATTGGCCATTCTAAGAGACCTAACAGGTTTTATTCTATTTTATTTCGACACCAGATTTCGATTACTTATAAATCGTAAATTTATTATGTGTTAAGCCAAAACCGAGGTTTTCGTAAATCAAGACGTTTTCTGTTCGTCTTTTATTTGTTGTAACTTCTATACTTTTCAGGTCATTTTGATCAGCATAATTCATGATTATTTCGATCAATTGTTTACCAATGCCTTGACCGCGATATTTTTGATGGATAAAAAACTCCTGAATTTCACCCACTAATCCGCAATGATGCAAGAGGTTTTGCATATGAAAACTAATAAATCCTACACCTTCATTTTCATTTTCTGCCAATAAGTACAGATTGTTTTTATTCGAAATGTTTTCATTGAAAATTGCCTTAAATACTTCAAAATCTAAAACTTCATTTTCGAGTTCACAAATTGATTGGTAAACAAAATCCAGATCTTGATTTTCGACTTTTCTTATTTCGATTTTTGATTCCATATTAGATTTCGATCTGTTTTACTACTAGCTTACATCACTTAATTTCTGAATTTTATTGTCTGAAAATTCAAAAATTGACTTTCCTTTCAAGTTTAATTTATCTCCAGTTTTCATTCCGTTAGGAAAATCCATTGCCAAAACTGCCTGATAATCAATTTCGATTTCAGTTTTTGATTCAAGATGATTAAAAGCTGTAATAGTTTGCTCTCTTTCTGAAAAATACATTTTTGCTTTTTCGGCTTGTTCCTTAAATTGATCAAGTCCGGTTAACGTCATATTTACTTCACCATTTTGGATATTTTCAAAAACAATATCACTATTAAAATCAGCTATCATTTTATCAATATCGAATTGATTATAACCATCAATATAATTCTGTATTATTTTTTCTCTGTCAATCATAATATATTTCGTTTTTATGCTTAAAGCTTGATTAAAGAAATTGGCTTAACCCCAGTCGCTCAAATTTAACCTTATATTTTAGAACATAATTATTCCATTCTTGTTTATAATTTTCATTATTATAAATAGTCGCCGCGTAATCTACAACTTCTTCACTAAAATGATTTCCAAAAATATTTTCCAAATATTGTATTCCGGAATCTATTACCCGTTTTAAGACCACTAATTTATCCTTTCCGTTTTCTTTACAAACCTTATCGAGCCATAATCCTTTCCCAATTTTTACATATTCTTCGAGTAAACTATCGGTAATAAATTCAGAAGGAATATCATTGATGTCCGGTTCATGCTTTCCGTTTTTAAATGTCGTTAAAATCAATTCTTCAGAATAAAATTCACTTGGAATAAGCGAAATCAATGTTCCGCTTTTAGCCGCTTTTAAACAAAGTTCTTTTGTTATAAATTCATCCGGTATTTTCTGAATCGCAAATCCATCTTTGGTTACCAATTTTTCGCAAAGTTCGGGCGTAATAAATTCCTGAGAAACATATGGCAATGCGTGAAATGTAATATTTAATACCAACTCACACATTTCTAAAGTTTTGTATTGAGGCGGAACCAATTTTAAATCTCTATAATTTGACTTCACCCTATTTTGCCAATATTCATACGTATTTGCAGGCGGATTATTTTGTTTTAAAACCCATTCTCCATTTTCCAATTCGCGCTTTAGTTCTTCAAAAGTTTCTATTAAAGGATTATCGAGATGTTTACGTAATTCAGTCGAGATCACATTTTCATCTAAGTCATCATCGTATTCGCAATCATTTTTTGGGTTGAAATCATTTGCTCTGTCATTATAATAAAACAAATCATTTTTTCGCTCTGCAAAAGTGGTATTATGATCTTCGACTATAAAAACCGGAGCTTCAATAACGCCTGAGCATTTAAAATTTCCATGATTATACGAAGTCATCACCACTTCTTTGGCTTTTACATTTCCTATAATCTCTACATAAGAACCGCCTAATAATAAACTCTGGCAATCAACATTTCCGTTTATAAAAACATAAGGTCCGTAATCGCCTTCGGCATTTATAATGGTTCCGGATGTAGAGAAATTTCCGTTTATTAAAATTCCTTCAATTCTTATTTCATCGATTTCTTTTAATGAAAGATTTAAGATCTTGGCAAGCCATTTTTTCTCTTTATCGTCATAAAGATCGAGATAGAAGTTGCCTTCAAAATTAACATCTTCGTTCGATACTAAAAAGAAATCCTGATCTTCCCATTCTTCAAAATAATCAAATCCTTCATGATCGATTAAAAATGGAAATTGCGATTTTACTTCTTTTATTGTTATTAGTTTAAAGTTTGATTTCTGCATTTTTATTTTTTTTATTGAAACGAACTACTTCCTTTTTTTATTAATTGACCATTGTCGCCAAATATTCTGCTTACATACTAAAAATCAATTATATACATTTCATTGCTATTGTTTTTTTTATACCTAAAATCAAATTGCCATAAGAAAATCGTGTATTTATATAAAGAATTATAACCATTCGGCTTTTATGTACTTTGTACAATAATTTTTTAGATGATCTCCAAAATCGATTAATATAGCCGATCCGTTGTTTTTAATTTCTTCTATCACAATCGCTGTTGCATGTTCCATTCCTTCATGATCCTGAGCTGCCAGATCAAAAATTATATTATTTGTTTTTGACAGTACTGCATACAATGAGAGTAATTTTCTATGATTTCCTTCCAATCTATTGATTTCTGTCTTTTTAGTAATCCAATGCGTTTCATAAATCTTTTTAGCAAACTTACTCCTTGGTTTAATATTTCTAAATAAATATTCACCTACTGTAGTCGGGAAATAGTTCATTCTAAATTTTGATTCCCTAAAATGTTTTACATAAGTAAGAGGTTTACTGATAATAACATTTTCATGTTTTTGTTTTCCGGTAAAAATAGGGGCTATTTTTTCTTTGATTTCTTCAAGATAAATTTGAGGATCTAAATGAATTAAAACCAACTCCCCTTTTCTTAATTCAAAAGGCGGAATAAAATATTGATCCATTTTTATTCCCTTGCTGTCAATTATTATTTCCTGCATTTTAATGTTGATTTGTTAAACTATTTTTGTTAATCAAGATTACACAATTCCAGATTCAAAATCAAAAATAGTCAGAAAAATTGTATTTTTACAATCTTGGAAACAATTTACAAAATGTATCTCACAAGTACAGACTTGTTTTCTACCAAAACCAAAAAATGTAAAAGAATTTTAAATATCTTTGAATTATGAGCACAGCAAAACCAAAACATATCGGCAGAAACATTAGCCGAATCAGAGAGCTTAGAGATATGAAGCAGGAAGCTCTTGCACAAGCAATTGGCACTACACAACAATCGATCTCTATCATTGAAGGAAGTGAAAGCGTTGATGATGAAAAACTAAAAGCAATTGCAGAAGCTTTGGGTGTACCTGCTGATGTAATAAGAAACTTTTCTGAAGAGGCTGTTTTTAATATTATTGGGAATACATATGACAATGGTTCTTCTTCTGTAAATCATGGATGTACATTTAATCCTTTAGATAAACTTATTGAATCATATGAGGAAAATAAAAAGCTTTACCAACAATTAATTCAGGCTGAAAAAGAGAAAGTTGCTTTTTTGGAGAAGTTGTTGAGCGAGAAAAAATAATTTCTACTAAAGATATATTTATAGAAAAACCGAAGTTTTAGATGCTTCCGTTTTTTTATGGGTTTTATTTTCTGAATTGATCATCATTGCGTGCACGGTTGCAAATTCGCACCATCAGGCTTTTAAAAGATGGCTTATCATTATGCGATTGTTTGCAAACAATAAGTGTTAGAAAAAACGCTCTGAAAGAGCCTTAGCAATAGCATGGCGCGAAGCGCCATGAACAAAAACAAATTCTGCGTAAGCCCTGTAAGGGCGAAAGCCTCAACTTAAAGGAAAGACTCATTAAATATTACTCATTTATTGAAAAACGCGACCAATTGCTCTATGATAGCTTTTGCCCTTTCAGGGCGATATTCGTAGTTAACTTAGTTCGTAGTGCGTTGCACTACGCTAATGCTTTGAGGCTTTCAGCCTTTTTTTTAAAGATTTCGTTTTATATATATCGTTTTAATTTGTCTGATTTCGTCTACTCCATTACGTAAATTAATTTTGGCGCACCGGCATCATGTTCTGCAACGGCCATATAAAATGGTTTTTTCAAGTTTAGTTTTTCGAATAAATTTTCTTTATTCGCTTTTTCAAACAATTGATTTATTTCTATTAATGCTGTCGCTTCAAATAGTTCATAAATAGTATTTACATCACTAAAGTCATCAAAGTTATTTTCTTCTCCCTGTATATTTTCTGTTAAATGATATAAAGTAGGCGAAACAAAAGCTGGTAAAGACGAAATAGTATCTAAATATACCATTTGATCCTCGCTAATTTTAAACGTTGATAATTCTAAATCAGAATCATCAAAATCAACAGCAAAAGCTTCTAATTCCCCGCCATACAAACCACCATGCTCAAAATAAATCATATTGAAACTTTTTTTGATATCGTTATTATATTTTTCAGCAAGCCAATAGGTATCAATATTCGATTTTAAATCTTCAAACATCAGGTTAATGTTATCTTTTCTGTCCTGATCTTTCCATAAATTATAAAAAGAACGATATGTTTCATTTTCTGATTCTTCTAAATCTTGGGTGACAACTGCATTAGCTTCCTTTTCAACTTCTTTTAAGTTCCCTATAATTAAATCATTAATTTTTCCCATTCTGATCGTTTTTTAAAATTAGGATTAGTGCAGCAATATACAAAATACCAGAATTTGCAAACTGTTTTTCTCTGTTGAAAACAATAAATTTCTCGTAAATGGGAGTTCGCGTGAGGGATAGAGGCGGTATCCTTTTATGAAGTGGAACGGAATAAAAGATATAGCCGAAAGCCCGACCCGGAGGGGCACGCCATTATTGAGATGCTGAGTTTTTGAGTGGCTAAGATTCTAAGATTAAAAAAATCTGCAATCTTTATCGAGCTACTTACAGTGATTTTTCGTTGCTTAGAATGACAAGATTGTGTAAAAGCTTTGTGTACTTTGCGTAAACCCTAGCGTTCTTTGCGGTTAAAAAACATAATAAAATTAAAAGAAAAAATCTGCTTAATCTGCGAGAGAAAAATTCCCAAACAAATAAGAAAACTTTAATAAATCAATCTTATGCCACTTCTGTAAAAATCACTAATTTTGAAATTCGAAGTTCAAAACTCACATTATTATGAAATATCATCAAATAAACAGCGCTCTTTTTGTAAAAAATCGCAAAAAATTCACGGCAGAAATGAAACCTAACAGTGTTGCCGTTTTCAACTCAAATGACATTTATCCGGTTAGTGCTGATAGTACTTTGCCATTTGCTCAACATAGGGATATTTTTTATCTGAGCGGTGTCGATCAGGAAGAAAGTATTTTGCTTTTGTTTCCGGATGCGCCTTATGAGAACCAAAAAGAGATTCTTTTTCTAAAAGAAACCAACGATCATATTGCAGTTTGGGAAGGCGAAAAGTTAAGTAAAGAACGCGCATTTCAGGTTTCGGGAATCAGAACGGTTTATTGGCTGCAGGATTTTCATAAAATTTTGAACGAAATGATGACGTATGCCGATACGATGTACATTAACACCAACGAACATTACCGCGCAAGTGTTGAAACTGAAACCCGCGAAGCCCGTTTTGTAAAATGGTGGAAAGAGCGTTACCCTGCACACAATGTAGCCAAAAGCAACCCGATTTTGCAACGCATTCGTTCTGTAAAAGAAAGCGAAGAGATTGATTTGATTCAGCAGGCCTGTGATATTACGGAGAAAGGTTTCCGCAGATTATTGTCATTTGTAAAACCAAATGTTACTGAATATGAAATCGAAGCCGAACTGGCACACGAATTTATTCGTAACCGTTCTAAAGGTTTTGCTTATACGCCAATTATTGCTTCGGGAAACAATGCCAACGTTTTACATTATATCGAAAACAATCAGCAATGTAAAGCCGGCGATTTGATTTTACTGGATGTTGCGGCCGAATATGCGAATTATTCAAGCGATATGACGAGAACGATTCCGGTTTCGGGGAGATTCTCAGATCGTCAAAAAGCAGTTTACAATGCGGTTTTAAGAGTTAAAAACGAAGCTACAAAAATGCTGACTCCGGGAACGCTTTGGAAACAATATCACGTTGAAGTGGGTAAAATCATGACTTCGGAATTATTAGGCTTAGGTTTACTGGACAAAGCCGATGTTCAAAACGAAAATCCGGAATGGCCAGCATACAAAAAATACTTCATGCACGGAACGTCTCACCACATGGGACTTGACACGCACGATTACGGATTGCTGCATGAACCAATGAAAGCGAATATGGTTTTTACGGTGGAACCGGGGATTTATATTCCGGACGAAAAATTCGGAATTCGTTTAGAAGATAACGTTGTGGTTCAGGAAAAAGGAGAGCCTTTTAACTTAATGCGCAACATTCCGGTTGAAGCAGATGAAATCGAAAGTTTGATGAATTCTTAATAAGGAAAGACTAAAAAGAAGAAAGATTATAGAAGAAAGACGGCTGGCAGAAATGTTAGCCGTTATTTTTTTTCCTGTAGGTGATATAAGTTCATTTAAAATTGAACCGAATAACTTTTTTTTTAACTCGATTGAACTTATACTTTTTATAAGGTTTTAGCTTTTCTTATCTTTGCAATGATAATTTAAAACTCTATTTTGAAAAATATTTTATATAAAAACACCAAAATTTCTTACAATGATTCAGGTCAGGGAACTGCAATTGTACTGCTTCACGGCTTTTTAGAAAACAAAAAAATGTGGAGAGATTACGTTGATTTTTTCTCAGAAAAATACCGAATTATCACAATTGATTTATTGGGTCATGGCGAGTCTGATTCTTTGGGATATGTGCATTCTATGGAGGATAATGCCAATGCAGTTCAGGAAGTTTTAAAACAATTAAAGATTGAAAAAGCGACAATTGCCGGTCATTCTATGGGAGGTTATGTTGGTTTGGCTTTTGCCGAATTATACCCAAAGAACATTAGTAAACTGGTTCTGCTAAACTCTACATCGAAAGCAGATAGCCATGAGAAAAAAATAAACCGAAATCGCGCTATAAAAGCGGTAAAACAAAATTATATAAACTTCGTGAATCTTGCTATTGGTAACTTATTCAGCGAAAACAACAGGGCCAGATTGACTGAAGAAATTGAAGAAGCAAAAATTCAGGCTTTAAAAACACCTTTACAGGGAATTGTGGCTTCGCTTGAAGGAATGAAAACACGAAAAGACAGAGCATCGCTTTTGCAAAAGAACTTGTTTCCTGTATTATTGATTTTGGGCAAAAAAGATCCCGTTTTAAACTACGAAGAAAGTATTGCTCAAATCGAAGGCACAACGGCTAAGCTGGTCTCGTTTGATGACGGACACATGAGCCATATCGAAAACAAAGAAGAATTAAAAACTACATTATTAGATTTTTTTGAATAATGAAAACCAAAAAAGGCTGCCCAAAAATTTTGAACAGCCTTTTTCTCAATATTGGGGGCAAAAATTATAGTTTTGTTATAATGTCTTTTTTAAATTTAGACAAAGTGGCTCTTGTTAATCCAAGATTTGCTTTTGTAGAATCTACGGCCAGGTAAATAAAATATTTACCATCTTCAGAAACGTCTATAATATGTATTTGATCTGTTAGTGTAATTAAGATATCGTTGATTTTTTGATCTAATCCTAAAGCTTTAATAGCGTTTAATTTTGCTTTTACAACTTCTAAATTATAAGCAGATGCTAATTCCGGGTCAAAATTTGGATTTAAAGAAAGTGAGCAATAAGACATTCCTGTTTCAACTTCGGTAACTGAAACTGCAATGAATCCGTTAATATTTTCTTTTAAATCGTTTTGAAAATTTTGTAAAAAATCTGACATGTTTTAATTGTATTTAAATTAATTGTTGAAAATAGTATCCATTTTGCGCAGCAAAAGTCCCATTTTACTTATATCTTTAGAAATGAGCGCCACACAATTATCATTCTGATCTTTATTTGCCACTACAATACCATCGTTGTTTTTAATCATAACCTGTCTAAGATCTCCGTTATTCACATCTTCAGACATTTCTAAACACATTTTTAGGATCATACCAATCATTGCCGCTACATTTCCATCATACTCCAAATTAACAGATTCCAGTAAGATACCATCTATATTAAAACTCAGTCCAGAGTCAACTCCTGTCTCTTCTACAAGTGCATTTAAATCAATCATATTGCTATTTTATCATTTTAAGAAGTTCAAAGATATTTTAATAAACAGAATTGTCCGATAAACACTTGTTAAAAAAAAGGCACACGTAACCATTTGAGTTACTTTTATTTATACGATAGTGTTTCTTTATTTTTAAAATAAAATTGGTAAAAAACAGAAACAAAAAAAGAATATTTATCTAAAAAAAATACAATCTGTTTGAGATATCTTAAATATTATTTTAACATTTATAACAAATTTCGTTTGCAGTAACTTTTTCATAGCTTTGCAAAAAATTTTATTCAAATGAAAACAGTTGACGAATTACGCTTTGACCTAAATGTAAAACTGATGAAGTTTAGAAGATTTCGTTTTGAAAACGGAAGTTTAAACACTTTGAATTCGCAAGAACGCGAAAAGAAAGGCTTTTTCAAAAAAATATTCAGCTAAAAAGCACTTACAAAAACCCCAAATCTACCAAATAACCTTTTTCTACCAGTTCCGCATTATTCCTGATATAATGCGTTTTACCTTCTTTAATCAAAATAATCTGAGACGAAATTTTGATTACATTTTGAAAATTGTGATCTGTGATAATAATTCCCTTTTGAGCTGAATTTGCACGTATCATTTCATTGACCACTTCGATCATCAAAGGAGACAATCCATTATAGGGTTCATCCAGTAAAACAAACTTTGAAGGATTCGAAAGAACGATTTTTATCTCTAAATAGCGCAATTCACCACCAGACAAGTGGCCGATTTTTTTACCCAAAATAGATTGAATAAATTGATCTTCGTTAAAAAAATTTATTTTTTGTTTATCGATCGATAATGAGATCGCCTTTTTTACTGATAAATGATTCGGAATAAAGGGCTCCTGCGACAAATAACTAACCTCGTTGAGTAAAATATTTTTATTGTTTTTTGAAACAGCATCAATCCGGATACATTTATTTGGAGCCGGAATAATTCCGAAAATAATTTTCAGCAAAGTCGATTTTCCGGAACCGTTTCTACCCAGTAAACCAATAATCTGAGAAGTTTCACATTTTAGATAGACATCTGAAAGTATCACTCTCTCATTATATTTCTTCTGAATACCATCGACTTCTAAAATATGCTTTTTCAAAATAATCTCCTGATTAAAAAAGTAATTAATCCAATTAAAACGGTTGTACAAAAAGTCAAAAGATAACTAAAAAGCAAAAGATAAATCTTTGAAATTCCGTTATTCGCATAAAAAAGATATTCATGCTTTCGATATAATTCTTTAAAACCAATACTCATCAAAAAACCAAAACTCAGAAATAAGATAAAAAAATAATCAAAACCACCCCGCAAAACAGCGATAGCACAAACCGTAAGATTTACACCTAAAGTGGTTTTAAAAAACTCAAATATGTTATAAAACTTTCTGATGATTTAATTTATTTTTTCTTCGAAAGGAATGGTAACATCGAAGATTTCATTTAGCAATAATACAATTTCTTCCAGATAATGACTCAAAATTTCTTTGGTCACCGTAAGGTTCAATTCTTTATCTTCCTTAAAACCAAAAGGCAAAAAACCTGACTTTAAGTTTTTAAATGAAATAATCCCAACTTCAATCGGAATTTCTCCTGCCTGTTTTTCAAACATAAACGCATACGCCAGAACCTGAATGATTTTGTCATTTTTAAGCTCCTGAGTTAATCCATTCCATGATTTCAGTACTACATTAGCCTTTTCTACTTTACCTGTCTTATAATCGATAATTCTGATTCTGCCGTTTCTTAATTCAATTCTGTCTACGTTTCCTTTAATCAAAACAGCAAATGGCAAAGCCGGATGAATCAGTTCGCGTGCATACGTTTCCTCCAAAGCAATAATTTTGACTGCATCTCCATTTTTAACAGCCTCCAGTTCCATTCTTAAAAAATTAGACACATTTCGTTTTGCTACTTCAAAAGCCAAAAGGTTTCTTCCTTTTTTGATTTCACCCTCTTTATAAACGACTTTAAACTGTTTTAAAACTTCGGCATCTAGCAATTTGAAACTATTTTCCAGATCACTTTCAGAGATAAGCTTACCAATAAAAGGTTCGTATAAAGCTTTTAATGTTTCGTGAATTATAGTTCCCAGTGTATTTAGGGCAATATTTTCTTCTACTTCTTCGACTTCGCGAATTCTGAGAATCTTTTGAAAATAAAAATCAATAGGATTTCGGATATAACTCGTTAACGCCGATGGAGAAAATCCCGCAACCGCTATTTCTTTTAATCGTTCCATAACAGCTTCAGATTTAGGGACAATCATAGGCTGATAAGCGGTATTAGGCAAAACCGGATTATAAATATCAAAAGTCAGGTTGTGTTTCTTTTGCTTTTCAACTTCGAGTTGGGTAATAAACCGGCTTCGTTCACCCGCATCTAAACCATCATTTTCAGTATTATATATCAAATAGATATTTTTTGCTCTTTGTAGTAAATGATAAAAGTGATAAGTATAAATGGCATCCTTTTCTTTAAAAGTTGGCAAACCTAATTCTCTTTTCACATCATAAGGAATAAATGAATTTTGGGATTTTCCGGCCGGAAACTTTCCTTCATTCATCGAAGTAACAATTACGGTATCAAAATCCAGAACACGACTTTCAAGAACCCCCATAATTTGCAATCCATGCAAAGGCTCCCCTTCAAATGACACTTCTGCAACATCAATGATCTGCTTATATATGGCATGCAAAGTATCTATGTTATCAATATGATGGTGTTGTGTATAATAATTGATCAATTTATTTATCACTTTAAAAACAGCATAGACAAAAGCTTTTGCAATTTTTTCTTCTTCATTATCATTACTAAAATTGCCTTTTATCAAAAGTAAAATTGCCGAAACATTTTCAAGAACAGCAATTGATCCGTTCTGCCATTTCTGAAACAGCATTTTAAACAGTTCTGATGGATATAAATTGAGTTCTGTTAGCCTGTTATGAGTGATAAAAGTATAATTATTCTCTTTTATAATCCTGACCAGATTTCTCGCATTTGCATATGGCTCAACTAAGGGATGAGTGAGTATATCCAGCACATCTTTATAATAAAAAACATAGCTTTCTCCTTTACGGGAAAGCGCATTAGTATGCATTTTAAACAACTTGGCAATCAGTATTTGCGAAGGGTTATTTTTACCGGAATATCCCATTGTTATATTCAAACTTCCTACTGATGAAGGCAAGGAGTATAAAACAGGCATTAATAAATTTTCTTCACCAAGAACAATAGCCACTTTATCAAGAGCGGCAGTTGGATTTTCAAGGATTAAATTTTCAATTATACTGCCTGCAAGCTTCGCCTGGCCAATTGTTTTTGGAGTTCCTATTACCTGGATATTTTTAGACTGCGAAAAATCATCAACAATCCATTCAAAAATATTTGACTTATAATGCTTCCAGCTTTCTTTAAAACGTCGAACAAAAAGCCCTGCGTCGTGATAAGGGTCATTTAGAAAAGTCTGATCAGCATCCCAATAAATTTTAGCCTGATCCAACGCCATAAGATGTTGTACAATTTTTTCTTCGGCGGCATTTAAAGCATTAAATCCGGCAAAAATAAAATGGCGATTTGAAATCGTATTCGAAAAGTGATTGAGATTATTTACCGCTTCTCTGTAAATCAATCCCTGATATCCTATTGATTTGTTCAGTAAATGATTGTACAACGACTCATAATATAAAGGAAGAAGTTTCCAGAAATCAATATAGTTTTCCAGCAGTTTAGTTTTATTTTCTACTTCAATTCCCCATTTTTTAATATCTTCAATATCTTTCAAATAAGACAAAACGTGGTTGGGGTCTAATAAGTAGCGATCGATTTCATTAAAATCCTGCAAAAGTGTTTTAGCCCAGTTGGCAAACAACTCGAATGATTGCTGGTTTTGCTTTTCGGTTACAGAGAGATAGACTTCATAAAACTCAAACAACAACTCGATTGAATCAACAGATCTGATAGATGCCACATCTTGTACAAAATCTTCTATACTAGTAATTTCGGGACAAAGAATCGTTTCGGAAGTTGCATTTTTCAATGCTTCTATTAAAAAAACTTTAGCTCTTTTATTAGGCAGGACAATGGTAGTTTCAGCAAGTTTATGCGAATAATCCTGAATTACTACATTTGCGATTTTTCCGAGAAAAGAAGTATTTATCATTTGATAAAAATAAAAAAAGCCATTCAATTAAGAATGGCTTTTAGTATTTATTTAGAAAGTAAATTAGATTTTACCTTGGTATTTAGAACCAATGTGTCTAATTTCTGTTCTTCTGTTTTGTGCTTTACCTGCAGCAGTTTTGTTACTAGCAACTGGTTGAGACTCACCAAAACCTTTAGATACTAAGTTATCAACATTAACTCCTCTTTCGATCAAAGCGTTCATAACAGCAGCAGCTCTGTCTTCAGAAAGTTTTTGGTTCAATTTGTCAGAACCATCACTATCTGTGTGACCTTCGATACTGAATTTCGCGTTTGGATAGTTTTTAAGGATTTCTTTGATAGCATCTAATCTAGCTGGAGTTTCTTTGTCACCAGTTTTGAAAGTAGCTTTTCCTGAGTTAAAGTAGATTGCTCTAGCCTGAACTTTAAGATCTTCTAAAGCTTCGTTAGTTACTTCAGGACAACCTCTGTTACTAGCAGGACCGTAAACTGTAGGACAATCATCATCTTTATCAGCAACACCGTCTTTGTCAGCGTCTAAGAAAGGACAACCACCATTTTCTTTAGGACCAGCAACTGTAGGACATTTGTCATCTTTGTCTGGAACACCGTCTCCGTCAGTATCAGGACATCCGTTGAATTGTTTTGGACCAGCAACATCTGGACAAGCATCATCTTTATCAGCGATTCCGTCTCCGTCTTTGTCTGGACAACCGTTTAATGCAGCTAAACCAAATTCAGTAGGACAAGCATCACTAGCGTCAACGATTCCGTCTCCGTCAGTATCAGGACATCCGTTGAATTGTTTCAAACCAGCAACATCTGGACAAGCATCATCTTTATCGTAGATTCCGTCTCCGTCAGTATCTTTACCTCCGAATTTGAAAACTAGACCTGCAGTGTGTTGGAAAACTGATTTATCTCCTTGACCATCAGCAACAGCCCATTTGTACTTTGTAGCAAGCTCAAGACCAATTGCATCTGTAAACCAGAAAGTTATTCCAGCACCTGGATTAACTGTACCAAAACTCTCATCACCGAAGAAAGTATAACCTCCACCAACAGATAACGAAGGATCAACCACTTTAGATTTGATTAATTCCTGGAAGCTATATTTAATAGTAGCATCTATTCCATAATACATCAAATCACCAGGATTAGTTACAACATTTCCTCTTCCGTCATGCCCTGGAGCAGTTGGAGCGAAAGTTACAAATTTATCAATTTTGTTTACAGATCCTTGTAAACCAACTGAGAATCCACTACCAACATATCTATTTACACCAATGTAAGATAAAGAAGGAAGAATATTCCAGTTGTCTTTTACAGCGAATGGTTGCGAAAAGTGTTGATCAAAGAAACCACTTCCTGCACCAGAACTGGTTCTAGTGTCAACGGCATTAACTCCAAAAGAGATAGCCCATGGATTGTTACTGTCTTGTGCGTGAGAACTTAAACCCATCACCATCATCACAGCAACTAAAAGTTTGTTAAGATGTTTCATACTTAATTTTTTTAATTACAATTTAGTTAATTACAAGCAAAAGTAACACCAAATTTTTTAAATACAAAATGAAATGTTAAAAAAAACCTACAAAAATTTCTCTATATGGAAATTATATAACTTTTAACATTTTACCGACAACTTCAAAGGCTGCTATCGCCCTATCTAAATGGTCTTTAGTATGTGCAGCCGATAACTGAACCCTGATTCTGGCTTTTTCTTTAGGCACTACAGGAAAGAAGAATCCGATTACATAAATGCCTTGTTTTAAAAGCTCGTTAGCCATCGTTTGAGACAATTTAGCATCATAAAGCATCACGGGCACTATGGCAGAATCCCCATCAATAATATCAAAACCTGCTTTTTTCATTCCGTCTTTGAAATAATTGGTATTCCACTCTAATTTATCTCGCAATGAAGTATCTTTTTCTAATAATTCAAAAACTTTTATGGAAGCCCCCACAATAGCAGGTGCCAGTGAATTTGAAAACAAATAAGGTCGTGAACGCTGACGCAACAATTCGATTATCTCTTTTTTGGCCGTTGTATAACCTCCCATTGCTCCACCTAATGCTTTACCAAGTGTTCCGGTGATAATATCAACCCTACCCATAACACCTTTAGCCTCAAGCGTACCTTTACCTGTTGCCCCAATAAATCCGGCTGCATGGCATTCGTCTACCATTACCATTGCATCATACTTATCGGCGAGATCACAAATTTTATCTAAAGGAGCAACAAGACCATCCATAGAGAAAACCCCATCGGTAACAATTAACTTAAAACGGGCACCAGCCTCATTTGCTTTAATTAATTGTTGTTCCAGATCTTCCATATTGCTGTTTTCATAACGATAACGAGCCGCTTTACACAGACGAACACCATCGATAATTGAAGCATGATTCAAACTATCTGAAATAATAGCATCATTTTCTCCCAATAAAGGTTCAAAAACACCTCCGTTAGCATCAAATGCTGCAGCATATAGAATGGTATCTTCTGTTCCGTAAAAATCAGCAATTTTTTTCTCTAGTGTTTTATGAATATCCTGTGTTCCGCAAATGAAACGTACTGAAGACATTCCAAAGCCATGTGTATCCATAGCGTCTTTTGCAGCCTGAACAACCTCAGGGTGAGACGAAAGTCCTAAATAATTATTAGCACAGAAATTCAAAACTTTCTCTCCTGTAGAAATGGTTATTTCTGCATCTTGTGCTGAAGTAATAATACGTTCTTTTTTAAAAATTCCGTTGTCTTCAATAGCTTGCAATTCATTTTGCAAATGTTCTTTTATTTTACCGTACATTTTTATTTATTTAAAACGTTAAAAATTAACAACTTAAGCAAAATAGCCTAGTCAAACCCTTAACATCTGATTAATTTTTTCACAAATTTACTACATCGATTTCTGTTCCTATATACACCAACGCTTTTTTTAACACTTTGTACCCTAAATCTTCAATAGCATCCTGATATTCCTGAATTTGCTGCGTATATTTAGAATTAATAACCCCTGTTTTATAATCCAGCAGATATGCTTCTTTAGCCGGAGTTAAAACAACCCGGTCCGGCTTTAAAATCCTTCCTTCTTTCTGAACAATTGTCTGTTCATTCAAAATAGTAAAACTTCCATCAAAACAAACACTTAATTCAGGATGGTTTACAATTTCCTGAATAGATTTCAACACTAAACCAACCTGATCAATTGTAATTAATCCATTTTCGACTGCTTTTGTTATCGCCAGATCCACATCTGATTTATCTTTCACAAAAGCCAAAATCTCATGGACTATATTTCCGTAAGCGATCGCCTCCTGCTGATGCGTGCCCCACATCAAAGCTTCCCGCTGTGCAATTTTAATATTCTTAGGTTTTAAAACTTCTGAAACAACCGGTATCTCTTTCACCAAATCAATTGATTTTGTTGAAACCGAAAGCCTGGTTTTATTTCCAAATTCGTATTCTAATTTCCCCTCATCATAAACACCTTCATGCATTAAATGTTTAATAAAAAAAGAAGCCATATTATTTGGATATTCCCCGTCTTTCCTTTCTTTTAAGGATTGCGAAATAACATACAACTGCTCTTCTGCCCGCGTTAACGCCACATACAAAACATTAATGTTATCTAATAATTCTTCTTGCTTTTTCAAATTAAAAACTGCCGAAGCACTTTCGCCAAAACCTTCAACTGCACTACTATTGTCAATCAAGGCTTTTGGCACATCGAGATTAACATCTTCAGTATCCAGCCATAATTTATCTTTTGGCTTACGATTGTAATCCTCTTCGGCAAATGGCATGATAACTACCGGAAACTCCAAACCTTTCGATTTATGGATTGTCATTATTCGAACTGCATTATTTCCTTCCGGGGACGGAATACTGAATCTCTCCCCGTTTTTATCCCAATAAGTCAAAAAATCAGCTATTCCGGCTTGATTTCTAATATCTCTTTCTAAAACAATATCCAGAAAAAACTGTACATATGCATTTCCTTCTGCCGGAAGAACGAATTTTGCGATTATAATCTCAACAGCTTCGTAAAGTGATTTTTTGCGCACATCTTCAAAAGAAAGCGATACATCAAAAGTTAAAAGCCATTTCTCAAAATCAGTTTCAACTTTCTGAGCCATTCCCTGAGCAATAAAATCATGAACCGGTATTTCGACTGTTGTATTAGAGGCCAAAAAATGCAAAAACTTCGCTTTTGATTCTAAATCGGCACTATTATTCAAATATTTCAGCAACTGAACAATCAAACGAACCTCAGTAGCATTTTGAATCATTAACGTCTCTGAAGACAACAGCGGAATACTCTGCTCTGTCAAATAATTTGCAATGGCGATTCCCTGATCTCTCTTTCTGGTTAGAATCACAATATCCTTATATTCAAAACCCTCCTGAATTACTTTTTGAATTGTATTTAAAGTTGCCAAAACATAAAGATCTGATTTCTCAACAACTTCTTCTTCATCGGCAAATTCATTTTTTTCAATTATCGGAAGAAAAGAAATATTAACATATCCTCCTTTTTTTGAATTTGATTTTTGAAAACTATGGTTCTCGTACAAATCTTTATAATCATCATTTGAAAACTCAGTCGAAATCAATTTAAAAAAAGCATTATTAAAATCAATTACCTCACTATAACTTCGATAATTGGTATCTAAATGTGCCACTACTTTTTCATGATTAAAAAAAGAAGTCTCTTCTTTTCCTAATTCAATGAATTGCTCCGCCTTTCCTCCTCTCCACCGGTAAATAGATTGTTTTGGATCCCCCACAATCATCAAAGTCCCTTTATTCCCAAAATCATCTTCACCTGAAAGGGAATTATGTATCAGCGGAATCAGATTCTGCCATTGCATTTCTGAAGTATCCTGAAACTCATCAATAAAAAAATGACGGTACTTTTCGCCTAAACGCTCATAAATAAAAGGAGCGGGCTGGTTCTGGATCTCACGATGAATAATGGCATTAAATTCAGAAATAGACAAAATATTTTGTTCTGATTGTATTTTCGCCAGTTCATTGCTCACTGTATTTAGCAGTGAAAGTGGCGTTATATTTTTTAAGAAGGCTTTATAAAAATCTCTTTTTTCAAAGTTTTTATAAATTTTTTCCAAAGTAAGCAACAGTTCCGGAATGAGATTCTCGATTAGCGCCCGGTCTTTTGCTGTTTTATTTATAGCAATATCATCAAACTCATGAAACGTTTTATTGCGGGGATTAAATTTCCCGTCACGTATACTCTCTAAATGATTCGGAAAAGTTCCTCTTGAAAATGACTTCAAATCAATTCCGTTTTTATCAATTAAAGAAAGGGCTTCAGTGGCAAATTGCTCATTCCCGGACTCTAATTCTTTACAAAGAGCCTGCATTTTCTTTTTGATTTCAACGAATTCTTCGATCGATTTATCCTGGAAATGCGAAATCTCATTCCGATTATTTTCATTCAAAACCAATCTTCCGGTTTCTAAAATTTCACGAGAAACATCCCAGCTTTTATCATCATCGGTTTTCTCCATTGTAAAATCGATAAGTAACTTTGTCAACGTTTCATCTTGTCCTGCCTGGGCAATAATAGCATCAACAGCTTCGATCAATAAATTTTCAGTATCCAAAGTGACTTCAAAAGTCATGGGCAGATTAAGATCATGTGCAAAGGCACGAATAACTTTATGGGTAAATTTATCAATTGTAGAAATATCAAATGCAGCATAATTATGAATTAGATGCTTGATGATACTTTGAGATTTTATTTTGATTTTAATTACAGAAAGCCCGGTGTCCCGAGATAAATCTTCCATTAAATCCATCGCTTTTACAGAAGGTTCCTCTTTCGCAAATTCAGACAAACTCCCCACAATACGGCTTTTCATTTCATGAACTGCTTTATTGGTAAAAGTTATAGCCAGAATATTTCTATAAGCATCATTTCTAGGAGAAGAAAGAATAATTTTAAGATATTCCTTCACCAAAGTATAGGTCTTTCCTGAGCCTGCAGACGCATCATAAATTGAAAAAGACGGGCTTTGCATAAGCTTATTTTTTTTGTATTGTAAAAATAGCGTTTCTATTACACTATTAACTGCAAAAGAAACAGGAGAGAGAAAATTTAACTAAAAACCAAAATGAAGTAAAAAACCATGCTTAGAAATAAGCACGAATTCACCAATACTTTTTCCCAATTGAGCACTTTTAAAACACCTAAAACAATCAGATCCAGAACCAACAAAAATGTAATTACAGGAAAACCGATAAAAACAAACGGCAAAACGTCCGGAGGCCCTAAACATGATCTCTGATCAGCCTCAATGCAAAGAACACTAAAAAGCACAAAGCCCAGAACAATACTTAGAAAAGCGACAAATCTAATTACAAAATGCGACTCATTATTCCTGTATTTTTCAAGCATTTATCTCAAAAGATTAAATAACGGTAAATTAAGCCGTTTTTGGAAAGGCTCTTTTATTAAAAACAAGCAATATTCCAACTCCTGTAGAAATTGCCATATCGGCAACATTAAAAATAGCATTAAAGAAAGAAACTTCTTCCCCTCCCCAAAATGGAAACCATGCAGGCAATTGACCTTTCCAGATTGGAAAATAAAACATATCAACCACTAAACCATGAAACCATGTACCATAAGGTTCAGGCGAAAAAAGCGTTGCCAGTTTACCATGACTGTCATCAAAGATAACGCCGTAAAAAACAGAATCAATTATATTTCCGGCCGCACCGGCAAAGATCAATGCGATAGCTACAATCAAATACGCAGAGTGACGCTTCTTTACAGAATCAGCCAGCCAATATCCGATTCCGAAAACGGCAAAAATCCTAAAAACTGTCAAAATCAATTTTCCATATTCCCCAGGTATTTTTGTTCCCCAGGCCATTCCTTCATTTTCAATGAAATGAATTCGAAACCAATCAAAAATCTTAACTTCATTATCAGGATAATCTAATGTAAAGTTTGTTTTTACATAAATTTTTGAAAGTTGATCGATAATTAAAACTAAAAATATAAGGAAATATGCTTTTCTTAATGACATTTTATACAATTTTGATGGGCAAAAGTAACAATTTAATCAAAAAAAACGCTCCTTAAGGAGCGTTAATTGTTTTGTAATAAAACTAAATCACTTTTAATCCAGCTTTAGCCCTAATTGGATTTATTTTTTAACTACAGGTTTAGTTGTTGTTTTGGGAGCATCACTAAAAAATTCAGAGATCGATTTAAGGAATCCCTTTCCTTCTTTTCCCGCTGCTGCTTTTTTAGCCTCAGCCTTTTTAACATCAGCTTTAAACTTAATACGAATTTTTTCAAACTCTTTTATTCTACTTTCGACATCAGAGTTTACTTCCTTGAATTTCAATACTTTAGCCATTGTGTAAGTTTTTTATGTTAAATAAATAAATTATTAATGATTTGGTATTACAATGATACATAATTTAATTTATATTTGTTTATAAAAAATTAACACTTGTTTAGAACAAAAATCATATTTCCCATCCATACTACATAAAAATGAAACGAATTTAACAACTCTCCTCAAATCTTACAAAATATGAATGAAATCACTACTACTCTAAACGACTTTCTGGTTAATACTAAATCTTCTGCCGCATTAATCCTAAATGGAAAAGGAAAACTAATCACATCGCTACATTTAGACTACGGAGACAGCGTTGCTGCAATGAGCGCAGCCATTTTATCGATGAGCGAAAAATTCTTACTGGATCTTGACAAAGGTGCCTTAAAGCAGCTTTTCTTAAAAACTTCAGAAGGAGTTGTCATTGGAAATAAAATCAGCGGAACAAACTTCATTATTGCATTTTCAAAAGACGGAAGCAATCTCGGCTTATTAATGCGGTCAACTGACGAAGTCGCGACAGAGTTAAGCAAGAATTCCCTATTAAAATAACATAAATCTATTAACCACAAACCCCAACAAACTATGAGTAACGACTTTTTAAACGTTTTTTTAAATGAGATGAAAACTAACGTAAACGGCTTTATAGCTGTCGCTGTAACCGAAATCGAATCAGGATTAAGTTTTGGAAATTTAACAATAGACCCGGGTTTTGACCCTGAACTTGCAGCGGCTTACAATCTGGAAGTTGTAAAAGCAAAATTAAGCGCCGTAAAAGCCTTAAATTTAAATCAGGATATAGAAGATATTCTGATTACCCTTTCAAATCAAATTCATATTATCGACATCTCTCCGAATAAAAAATTCATGATCTACCTTGCTGCAGATTCTTCAAAAGCAAATTTAGGAATGACAAGAGCTATTTTAAGAAAGCACAAATTAGAGTTAGAAAAAAACTTAGCTTAACACTGAGCTTGTTTCTCAATTAGAACTGTCCGTAATTAAAGGCAGTTCTAATTAAGAATATTTTTTTTTACCTCAAAACCCACTCGCACTTTCTTCTTACAAAACAAAGAAGCCTTTACTCATGCACTTCTTCATGAATTATAATCAAATTCTTTCAAAATACAAGCAGGCAAAGTTTCTTCAGTTCGATTAAACATTAAACAAAAAAAACGCCCCTAAAAGGAGCGTTTATCTATCAGGTTATGATATTATCTTTGCAGGTTTTTAGCCTCGATACTCATTGTAGCATGAGGAACGATTTTTAGCCTTTCTTTGCTAATTAATTTACCTGTTACTTTACATATACCATACGTTTTATTTTCAACACGGAATAGCGCGTTTTTTAGATCACGGATGAACTTTTCCTGTCTGATAGCCAACTGCGAGTTCGCTTCTTTTGACATGGTTTCACTTCCTTCTTCAAATGCTTTGAAAGTTGGAGAAGTGTCATCTGTACCGTTATTTAAATCATTCATGTAAGCACTTTTTATTAAATCCAGATCGGCTTGTGCTTTTTGTATTTTATTTTGTATTATTTCTTTGAACTCCGCTAAATCAGCGTCTGAGTATCTTGTAATTTCATCTATCATCGTATTTATATTATTTTGAAATTAATATCATAGTTTTAATATCATCAAACTCAATTTCTATGCCGCTTTCTAAAGCATCCACAAAAACCAAATCGTCTGTTAATGTCTCAGATTTAATATAATCTTCATTTTTTAGAATTGCATCTTCTAAAAGACCACTTCTTTTAATTTGTACCTTAATTTTATCAGTTACTTCAAATCCGGAATCTTTACGGATATTCTGAATTCTGTTCACCAATTCTCTTGAGATACCTTCATTTTTTAATTCTTCAGATATTGTAATGTCAAGCGCAACCGTAATTCCATTAGAATTTGCAACCAGCCAACCTTCAATATCCTGTGATGTTATTTCGACGTCTTCTAGTGATAAAGTTACGTTATTTCCAGCAATAACAATATCTAACGTTCCCTGCTTGTCTAATTGATTAATCTGCTCTGCAGAAAAACCCTGTATTTCTTTGGAAATCAAGCCCATATCTTTTCCAAAACGTGGCCCCAAGGCTTTAAAATTAGGCTTAATTTGCTTCACTAAAATACCTGAGTCGTCATCTAAAAGCAGAATTTCTTTCACGTTTACCTCTGCTTTTACAAGCTCGGAAATAGCTAAAATTTCAGCTCTCTGATTTTCGTCAAGTACCGGAATCATTACCTTTTGCAAAGGTTGACGCACTTTAATCATTTCCTTTTTACGAAGTGATAAAACCAAAGATGAGATGGTTTGAGCCTTCTGCATTTTGCTTTCTAACGTTTTATTAACAAAGTTTTCGACAAATTTTGGAAATTCAGCCAGGTGAACACTGCTATATTGCTCAGTTCCGGTCGAACTGGTTAAATCCCGGTACAATTTATCCATGAAAAAAGGAGCGATTGGAGCGCTTAATTTACTGATCGTCAAAAGACAAGTATAAAGCGTTTGATAAGCTGCAATTTTATCATGGGCATATTCTCCTTTCCAGAAACGACGACGGCATAAACGAACGTACCAGTTACTCAGATTTTCCTGAACAAAGTCAGAAATAGCCCTTGCTGCTTTCGTAGGCTCATAATCTTCATAACATTCGTCAACGAATTTTATTAACGTATGCAATTCAGACATAATCCATTGATCGATTTCAGGTCTTTCGTTTAACGGAATCTCTGCTTCAGCATATTTAAACCCATCAATATTAGCATATAGTGAAAAGAATGAATATGTATTATATAAGGTTCCGAAGAATTTACGACGAACCTCGGCAATTCCTTCAATATCAAATTTTAAGTTATCCCAGGGATTTGCGTTTGAAATCATGTACCAGCGTGTGGCATCAGGACCGTATTCTGCAATTGTTTCAAAAGGATCTGTTGCGTTTCCTAAACGTTTCGACATCTTTTGTCCGTTTTTATCCAGTACCAAACCATTCGAAACTACGTTTTTATACGCTACTTTATCAAAAACCAAAGTTCCGATCGCGTGCAGGGTATAAAACCATCCACGGGTCTGATCGACACCTTCTGCGATAAAATTCGCAGGAAAATCTTTGTTCTCGTCGATTTTGTCTTTATTTTCAAAAGGATAATGCCATTGTGCATACGGCATTGCACCTGAATCAAACCAAACATCAATTAAATCGCTTTCGCGTTTCATTGGCTGGCCTGAAGCCGAAACCAAAGTAATCTGATCGACAACATTTTTATGTAAATCGATTAAATCATAGTTGGACTCAGCCATATTTCCGATTTCAAAACCTTTAAACGGATTTTCTTTTTGAAAACCAGCTTCGATAGATTTCTCGATCGCGTTGTATAATTCTTCAACAGAGCCAATAAGAACTTCTTCTTTTTTGTCTTCGGTTCTCCAAATTGGCAACGGAATACCCCAATATCTAGAACGAGATAAGTTCCAGTCGTTGGCATTTTTCAGCCAATTTCCAAAACGTCCCTCACCAGTAGACTTAGGCTTCCAATTGATAGTTTCGTTCAGGTCGAACATTCTATCTTTTACATCGGTTACTTTTATGAACCAGGAGTCTAGCGGATAATATAATAACGGCTCATCAGTTCTCCAGCTGTGTGGATAACTGTGTACGTATTTTTCAACCTTAAAGGCTTTATTTTCTTCTTTTAATCGAATAGCAATTTCAACATCTACAGAACGCTCCGGTGCCTGTCCTGCATCATAATATTCGTTTTTCACATATTTACCAGAAAGGTCACCCAAATGCGAAGTAAATTTTCCTTGTAAATCTACCAGCGGCACTGCTGTTCCGTTTTCGTCCAGAACCAACATTGGCGGCACTTCCGGCTTTGCTTCTTTTGCTACTTTAGCATCATCAGCACCAAAAGTTGGAGCGGTATGTACCACTCCCGTTCCGTCTTCTGTAGTAACGAAATCTCCGGCAATTACCCTAAATGCATTTTCAGCATTTTGATAGGGTAGTACATAAGGCAATAATTGCTCGTAACGTATTTCAACTAAATCAATTCCTTTTGCTTCTGCCAGGATTTTGTACGGAAGTTGTTTATCTCCATTTTTTACTTTGTCGAAATCAGCATCATCTTCGCTTGCAAAAAATCCTTTCCCGAATTGTTTTCCAACTAAATTCTTAGCCAGCACTACATTTACAGGCTCAAAAGTATATTGATTGAAAGTTTTTACTAAAACGTAATCGATTTTTGGACCAACTGTCAAAGCGGTATTCGATGGCAATGTCCAGGGCGTAGTCGTCCAGGCCAAGATGTGAATATCTCCAAATCCTTGTAAAAATGAAGGCAATGTTTCCGGCAATGTTTTAAACTGAGCTACAATCGTAGTATCTGTAACATCACGATATGCTCCTGGCTGGTTTACTTCGTGAGAAGATAATCCAGTCCCTGCTTTTGGAGAATAAGGCTGGATTGTGTATCCTTTGTACAACAAACCTTTATCGTAGATTTGTTTCAAAAGCCACCAAACCGATTCCATATATTTGGGTTTGTAAGTTACATACGGATCTTCCATATCTACCCAATATCCCATTTTTTCGGTCAAATCATTCCATACATCGGTATAACGCATTACGGTTTTTTTACACGCTTCGTTATATTCTTCGATAGAAATCGTTTTACCAATATCTTCTTTTGTAATTCCAAGTTCTTTTTCGGTACCTAATTCTACAGGCAATCCGTGCGTATCCCATCCGGCTTTTCTTTTTACCTGAAAACCTTTTTGAGTTTTATATCTGCAAAAAATATCTTTAATCGCACGTGCCATCACGTGGTGAATTCCCGGTAAACCATTTGCCGAAGGCGGACCTTCAAAAAACACGTAAGGCTCAGCACCTTCGCGAGTTGTTACGCTCTTTTCAAATATATTTTCTTTCTTCCAAAAATCAAGTACTTCAGACGCTACCGTTGGCAAGTCAAGTCCTTTGTATTCAGTAAATTTTGTGCTCATTTTATCCTTTTCTTAATCGAGGTGCGAAAGTAAGGAATTTTGAGGAAAATAGATAAAAGATGACAGAAAAAAGAGCGAGGCAATGAAATTTCAGGTAGATTCCGCAAAAAATACCAGCTGTTTTTAAAACTTACGAGAAAACTTCCTTTAAAACATCTAAAGATTTTGGTTTTTTAAATCCATCCAAATGAAGACTATAGTAATCAATTAGAATTTTTAAGAGAATTTGTCTTTCTACTACATGAAAAACCTTTTGATCATTTTCGAATTTTAAGTCGATCAATTTTCGAAACAAATTAGTTTCATGATCACTCAAAGCAGTTGTACCATGAAATACCGTAAAAACGCCATCATTCATTTCAAAATAAGGCAAATCTACCTCTGAAACATCGGGGTAGAAACCTAAAAATTTGGTTATTTCCAGAAGTAAAATCAAATGAAAATTCGAAATTTCGTCATGATGATCCAGCCAGCTTAATGCCGTTTCTAAAAAAATAAAAAGCGGCTCATTTTTTTCCTCTTCCTGAATTGAATAATGCAACATCTCCGACAAGAACATTACCATAGTACTTTTTACAATATCAGTATGAATACTTTGAAACGGAACTGCCGATTTGATTTCTTTAAAATTTTCTAACGTGCCTTTATTTTTATGAACTGCTTCAATTTCAAGAATGGACAAGGGTTGAAAATAAGCAATTTTCTGACTTGCTTTTCGAGTAGAAAAAGCATCCCGCACAAAATAAGACTTCAAGCCATTTGAAAGCGTAAAGCATTTGACAATCAGGCTTTTTTCCTGAAATTTCAACGAAGAGATTACGATTGCTTTTGTTTTGACTAACAATTTTTTTGTTTTTTTTGTTTCAGGTTTCAGGCTTAAAACCGACAGTAAAAATCACCTAATAATCATTACTTTTTTCACTTTGGTTTCACCGCCATCCTGAGCCGAGATAAAAATCATATAAACTCCGGAAGCTACTTTATATCTTCCAAAAGCTGTTGTATCCCATTCTATTGTCCCTCCTGCCGAAGTAGTTTCGTAAACTAAATTTCCTTCGATATCAGTAATTTTAATATTCGCCTTGTCTATTAATCCCGCTACTTTTACAGTTCCGGAAAAAGTGGGACGAACAGGATTTGGATATACATAAACATTATTCAAATCTTCATTAGCACCGGTCGCAATTCCTTTAAAAGAAATCATACCTTTATCGGTTGCCATAAAAACTTCACCCGTTACACTATTAATTTTAACATCTTTGATTGCATTACTTGGCAAAGGCGAGTTGTTTATTGTAAAATGATATTTCGTTTCCTGACCATTTGGCGATACCATAAAAATTCCTGAATCTACAGTACCAATCCATTTATTATTCGCCCCATCCACTGCAATTGAAGTTATAAATTGCTCATACAATAATTCCTGAGCCAAATTATCATCCATTATAATAATCGGATTTGCTTTTAACTGACCTTCGCTCAAGAAGCTATTTATATTCGACAGAACCCTTAAGCCTTTTGTTGTTCCGATCCAAAGTTGATTTTTATCATCGACAGCTAAAGAACGTACATCAGATACAGGCAAATTTCCAAGATCCGCACCAAATATCATCTTCTTATATGTATTAGTACTTTCATTAAAACCTACTACTCCATCTGTGTTTGTAGCCATCCATTTGGTACTGTTTTTATCAATAACAATGTCTGCATAACTAGTGTTTTCAGCATTAACCAGAATGGAACTCATAGAATAACTCCCCCACTGCCCATTCGTTTTCAAAACTTTTAATCCATTTTTAATCAAACTGTTTGTTAGCCACAGATTTCCGGTTTTATCAAAAGCAGTTCCATTAATACGAATATCAATATAATTAGGCCCCACAAATGTTAAACTTTCTAAACCGCTATTTTTTTCATTATACAAAATAGTCGGAACTTCATTTTCAATTTTCAATAAACCTGAAAAATAGGAACTTGCATACACCTGTTTCTGATTGTTTGGATTTACAATAATTCTTGTGATTGATTTTGCGTCAAAAACATTCTTGTACGGAATATTCAGCCAGCCTGTTGTATTATACCTGCTTACTCCATAAGAATCTAACGGATACGGATTGTAAGACGAACTATAATCCCCATAAACAGCCCAAAGTGCATTTGATGTTACATCCAAAGAAAAAATATTGTTTCGCGTTGGCCCCGGAGGCGTATTATTCTCAAAAGATGAAGAACTGGACAATGCAGACGAAAACAATCCCTGCTCTTTTGTTCCCACATAAAGAATATCACCAACGGCCGTTGCACAACTAAAACTCAAAGTATTATCTAAAACCTGAGTATTTAAAATTTGACGATTTAAGATCATCTGATTGTTATAAACAAAAACAGCACTTGGTGTTGTCACAAATAAGTTATGGTTTACCGCACGCATATCTGTTGCTGCTTGTGGAAGCTGAAAAAAACCTATAAATATATTTGAATTAAAACGATGAATATATCCTCCGGAATTTATAGCAAGAAGCTCTGCATCTAAAGTTTCAATACTGGACCAATCTCCTGCATTAACTAAAGTCCATTGGTTAAAATCGATGAGATTTGCATTTGTACTATTTGCTTTTCTAATACCGTTTGATGTAGCAGCATAAATAAATCCGTTAAAATAAGCGGTTTGTTTTACACTGATTTCGGCGCCATTGTCTCCAATAAAGTAAGTATCCCCAAATTGTAAAGTGGTCAGGTTAAATTGCACAATTCCAAAATCACATGCAACATACACTATACCATTATGCTCCATAAAATGATTAATTTTTTTCAGATTAGCCGGCAATTGTTTATTGACAATATCAACTACCTTTAAGATACTGCCATCTGTTTGATTCACTACAATCATCAAACCATTTTCATAACCTATTATTGTTTTCTTAAAACCTTCACTATAATACAAGGATGATATCGTCTGACCAGACAGCCCATCGACTGTGGTGATTGTTTTAGTTTCATTTGTTGCTGTATTTTTAGAGAACAGTGCATTTTCTGAAGCTGTAAAAACCGTAGTTGGCGATTGTGAAATATCTTTTATTTCGTTAAACGAAAAATAACCCTGCCATGACAATTTATTTTGCGAGAAGCTAAATTGAAACAACATTAAAAACAAAATATACAGAAACCCTTTTTTCATTATTTACTATATTGGGATAGACAAATATACTACAAACGAAAGTATTTGTTTTTTGTTCTTAAATAAATAAAAAAATGCTCCCAATTTATCTTATAAAGACAAATGAGAGCATTTTTTTTGATTATAACTATCTTACACTACACCCTGAGCAAGCATAGCGTCGGCTACTTTTACAAATCCGGCAATGTTAGCTCCTTTTACGTAGTTTACATAACCATCTTCTCCAGCACCGTATTTTTTACATTGGTTGTGAATTCCAACCATGATATCTTTTAATCTCAAATCAACTTCTTCACTTGTCCAGTTTAAACGAATTGAGTTTTGTGTCATTTCTAATCCAGATGCAGCAACCCCGCCCGCATTTGCGGCTTTTCCAGGAGCAAAAAGAACTTTGTTATCTAAAAACAATTTAATTGCATCTAATGTAGAAGGCATATTTGCAGCTTCAGTAACACATAAAACACCATTATCAATTAATTTTTGGGCATCTTCACCATTTAACTCATTTTGAGTCGCACACGGAATAGCAATATCAACTTTTACTTCCCAAGGGCTTTTTCCTTTATGGAAAACAGCGTTTGGATATTTATTAATATAAAGTTCAGCTCTGTTGTCACCGGTTGCTCTCATTTCAACCATGTGTTCAATTTTTTCTCCAGAGATTCCTTCTTCGTCATAAATATAACCATCAGGCCCTGAAATAGTAACTACTTTCCCTCCTAATTCGTTTATTTTAAGTGCTACTCCCCAAGCTACATTTCCAAATCCTGAAATAGCAACTCTTTTTCCTTTTATTTCATGCCCAATAGTACGAAGCATCTGATCTGTAAAATATACTACACCATAACCCGTAGCTTCTGGTCTGATCAATGAACCTCCGTAAGCAAGACCTTTTCCGGTTAGCACACCTGTAAATTCATTTCTGATTCTTTTATACTGACCAAACAAATAACCAATTTCTCTTGCACCAACACCTATATCTCCGGCAGGAACATCTAAGTCAGGACCAATATGACGGCATAATTCAGTCATAAATGATTGACAGAAACGCATGATTTCTCCATCAGATTTTCCTTCAGGATCAAAATCAGAACCTCCTTTTCCACCACCCATTGGCAGCGTTGTCAAACTATTTTTAAAAACCTGTTCGAAAGCCAGGAATTTTAAAACTGATAAATTTACCGTATGATGAAATCTGATTCCTCCTTTGTATGGTCCAATTGCCGAATTCATCTGAATTCTGAAACCTCTGTTTACAATTATTTCCCCTTTATCATCTACCCAAGGCACTCTAAAAATTATAGATCTTTCCGGTTCAGCGATTCTAAGAAGTAAGTTCTTCCCGTCGTATTTTTTTCGTTCTGCGATAAATGGAATTACCGTTTCTGCAAATTCTCTAACGGCTTGAAGAAATTCTGGCTCGTTTGGATTTTTTGACTCAACAAGAGCCATAAATTCATTTATTTTTTGTTCCATTTTTAAATAAATTATTCAAATAATAGTTTAAAATTTAATCAATTAAAATAAGAAAATACGTTTTAAGAAAACGTTTTCGTAACAACATGCAAAGATAGGGCAAATCAATCATGAATTGTTATTTTTTTTCGTTTTTGAAATAGAATTGTGTAATTTCTAAACAATCCTAAAAATACAATTTTACACTTCTGAATTTACATTCAATTACCACACTTAAAGTCAGAAAATTAAGTGTTTTGTTATTAATTTTTTAATAGCACCATTTTATATTTTGATTCGACTATGTTTTTTATATATTTGCCAAGATTTGTAAGCCCAAAAACATGCTCAAACCTATAGTACTCACGATATTCGCCTTATTTGGCATTACCACAATATCAACTGCCCAATCAAGCCTGGCTCAAGAAGTAGGAATAATATTCGGTCCTGTATCTTTTCAATCTGATTATGGTCAAAGAAACAATTTTGACACGAACGTTGGAAATACCGGATTTGGAATAGGGATTGTTCACTTTATAAACTTTTCTGCCAACAATAACAGAGAAAGTTTTTTTACAGAACATTTTAAAGTTAGATCTGAGTTATCTTTCAATACCACAAAACTGGAACATTTTGGTAAATGGGTTGAAATCGAGAAGCAAAAAGGACTTGTGCAGCATCTTAGAGGAATGCATGGCAGTTCAACTCTTGTAAACCTTGGAGCCCAGATAGAATTTTCTCCATTTATGAAAATTCATGATTTTGAAAACACAATAGGCAGCTTTAGTCCGTATGTAAGTTTAGGTTTTCAGGTTAGTTACTACTCTACTAAAGTTGATTCAAGATTGGGTACATTAGGACTCCCTTCAACAACTTTTCCAAAATACTTAACGCCTTCTGATGGGCGCCCTTATGGTTTTTCGAGTGAAAATGGTGTAGTTTTATCTGCCACAGCTGGTGTTGGGGTTCATTACAAACTAACCACAATGAGTGACCTGATGTTTGAAGTTCGTTATCAGGGTTATAATTCTGACTGGGTTGACGGTTTAAACCCTAATAAAGACCTTTATAAAGAGAACAAGAGAAACGATTCACAGGTTTGGTTTAATGCCGGTTACATTTATTACTTAGAATTTTAAAGCAAAATAAAAATATAAACAAAACCCCCAATTCTTATGAGTTGGGGGTTTCTTTTTTATGCTAAAGCCTGTTCTAAGTCAGCGATTAAATCCTCGGCATCTTCGATACCAACACTCAATCGAACCAAATCATCTGTAATACCTACTTCGGCTCTTTTATCTGCCGGAATAGAAGCATGTGTCATTAAAGCAGGATGATTTGCCAAAGATTCAACACCACCCAAAGATTCTGCTAAAGTAAAAACTTTTAGTTTCTCTAAAAATGCAATAGAATCCTCTTTTTTACCTGATTTAAAAGTAAACGAAACCATTCCGCCAAAAGCTTTCATTTGCTTCCTGGCAATTTCATGAAACGGATGACTTTTTAAACCCGGATAATAAACGGTATTAATCTTAGGGTGATTACTTAAGTATTCCACTACTTTTTCTCCGTTTTCACAATGTCTTTGTACTCTTAGTGAAAGTGTTTTTATTCCTCTTAAAACCAGAAAACTATCCATTGGCCCAAGTGTAGCACCAGTAGCAAATTGCTGAAAATGCAATTGCTCTCCTAATGCTTCATCTTTTACGATTAAAGCACCTGCAATAACATCAGAGTGTCCTCCTAAATATTTTGTAGCTGAGTGCATGACAATATCAGCCCCCAAATCAAGTGGTTTTTGTAAATATGGCGTTGCAAAAGTATTATCGACTGCAAATAAAATTTTATGTGCTTTAGTGATTTTAGCCACTTCTTCGATATCAGCCAATTTCATTAACGGATTTGTTGGTGTTTCAACCCAAATCAATTTTGTGTTTTCATTGATTAATGATTTCAGTTTTTCGATATCGGTCATATCAACAAAATGAAATTTAATTCCTGAATCTTTATAAATTCTGGAGAACATTCTGTAAGTTCCTCCGTATAAATCATCCATTGCAATGATTTCATCACCTGCTTTAAACGATCTTAAAATACAATCCGTTGCCGCTAAACCAGATGAGAATGCTAAACCACGGGTACCGTTCTCAATACTTGCCAAAGCATTTTCTAAAGCAGTACGGGTTGGGTTTGATGCTCTGCTGTACTCATAATCCGCCAAAGGTTTTCCGGGACTTGTTTGTACAAATGTTGAAGTTTGATACACCGGAGGCATAACAGCTCCTGTACTTGGATCATGATGCTGACCTCCATGTATTACTTTTGTATTGAATTTCATATAATTACAAGTTTTAAATGCTTATTTCCGGTACAAATTTACCTTTTAATTTATTCTATCGGGATACAACTCCTTACCTTTGTATATAATTAACACTTTTTGACATGAAACATTACACTTTTTTAGTCTTTTTGTTTACACTACTTACAAGTTGCAACAAAGAGCTTTCATTTGAAAATGAGACATTTGAAAAAGAATCCACATTGCCTTGCAAAAACGATTGTCCAAAGGTTACTATTAACATTCCTATCGCAAAAAATATTCCGATTGTAGCAGACAACATCAACAAAAAAGTGTTTTCGGTTATTAAAGAAATCATTTATTTTGAAGAAGACACTACAAAAGCGAATGACTACAATACCTTAGCAGCATCTTTTATTGCTTCTTATGAAGATATGCATAAAAAATTCCCAAGTGAAACTTTTGGCTGGGAAGGAAAAATAAAAGGAGATATTGAATTTGAATCTGATCAGATCTTAAATATAAAAATTGACCATTACACTTTTACAGGAGGAGCACATGGCTATCAGGGCTTTACTTCTTTATTATTTAATCCCAAAACAGGAAAAACTATTTCAGGCAGTCAATTATTTAAAAACAAAAATGATTTTACAGCTTTCGCCGAAAAAGAATTCAGAAAGAAATATAAGATTCCCGAAAAATCAAATATCAATGCCACAGGCCTGATGTTCGAAAATGACAAATTCCAGTTGCCGCAAAATATTTTTTATACAAGTCAGGGCTTACTTTTATATTACAACTCCTATGAAGCGGCTTCGTATGCAGATGGCCCAAAAGAGATTTTATTTCCGTATGATCAAATTAACCCGTATTTAATTTATCATTAATTCTGAAATTAAAATTTCCCCGAAGCCAGACATCATCTATAAAACCTCTGCCTCTTTGCTACTTTGAACCTTTGACCTATCGGGACCCTTCCTGAAAATCATATTTCATTTTACGCAAAATCCGCAAAGCTTCTTTAAAGGACAGATAGATCTGTCCAAACGGTTTCAAAAGTAATTTCGCATCAATTAGCTTTTGTTTGGCATCATCAAAACCATTCAGATAGCAAATCATAAAAGTAGAAGGAAGATTTTCCAGATCTTTTAATTCACGATCAGACAAGGCAATTCCTTTTTGCAATTTTAGAAGCAAGGCCACATTCGAATTATAGATATGGTAAAGCATTTTCCGATTGAATTCAGGGGGCTGAAAAAGCATTTCACGATCAATTTTATAATAACCATTGTCAAAAAAATGAATCGTTTGTTTCTCTAAAGGGTAATAGCTTGTTTTATCGTTCAGACCTAGCGGGACATATTCCGTAATCGTAAAGGTATCATCATCAAAAACAATCGTCACTACATCCTGAGCCGAATAAAAAAGCTTAATTTGCTCGTTGATCAATTCGATATCTACGCGGGACAGAAATGTTTTATCACGGGATTTATTAGGAACTCCTGCCCAGCAAATCACAAACAATTCTTTAAAAACATGATATTTAGGCGACATGTCTTTGTGCCTGAAATTCATAAAATCAAAAACACCGTCTAAAGTGTACTGAATACTATTTCGGGAACTATTTTCGATGCCAATGACAGTTTCGGTATTCTGATAATTTTTTTCAATTTCACCTTCAACCGGAACCGAGTTACTGCCGCGTCGTATAAAAGCACTATTGGCAACTATGGTATGAATCCCTTTTTTGAAATAAGAAATTTTGCTTTTGGGTTTAATGGTAACCAAACCGATTACTTTGTCTTTGGGAAGATTTGGAAAAGGTACATTTTCATATTGAATTTTGGGCGGATTTTCCAGAAAAGCATTGACCAGATTCTGAATTCGGCTGTCATCGAAAAAATCATCTCCAACAATTTCATTGTCCTGATCTTCGACTCCCACAACAATATAAGAATTATTGGCAGGATTTGAATTGGATAAGGCGCAGATGTGTTTCAGAAACTTTCCCTTTCCTTCACGTGAATGCAAATTCAGCTGCCTTTTTTTATCATAAAAACTGCTCTCGTCATTATGTGCAAGTAGATTTTTTATTAGAAGGCGCTTGTTGATCATTATATTTAGACTACTTAGATTATTAGACTTCTTAGAATGCCAGACATTTTTGATGTTGAGTTTTTAGACTTCTCAGATTTTCGAATTATATAAACTTCAACCCTAAGAAGTCTAAGTTAGTCTAAAAATCTAAATTAGTCTCTTTTAACTATCGTTGACGACGCCTGAGCGGTACTCATCACTACCAAATCGGCAATATTTACATGGTATGGCCTTGAAACCACAAAATGAATTATATCGGCAATATCTTCTGCCTGTAACGGATCAAACCCTTTATATACATTTGAAGCTCTTTCTGCATCACCTTTAAAACGGACTTCACTAAATTCTGTCGCAACCATTCCGGGATGAATTGCTCCTACCCTGATTCCAAACGGATTTAAATCAATTCGCATTCCTTGTGTAATGGCGTCGACAGCGTGTTTTGTACCACAATACACATTTCCGTTTGGATAGACTTCTTTTGCTGCTGTTGAACCAATGTTGATAATATGTCCGGAATTTTTGGATGTCATTTTCGGAATTATCGCTTTCGAAACATACAAAAGTCCTTTCACATTAATATCAATCATAGCATCCCAGTCGTCTAAATTGCCGGTTTGAACGGGATCTAAACCGTGTGCATTTCCGGCATTGTTGATCAAAATATCAACAGCTGAAAATGCAGCAGGAAGAGAAGCTATTTTTTCAAGAACATCATTTTTATCACGAACATCAAAAGACAAAGAATATACTTCTGTAAAAGCAGAAAGTTCTTTTTCAAGCTCTTCTAAACGTTCTTTTCTTCGTCCGCAAAGGACAACTTTATAGTTATTTTTAGCCAGTATTTGTGCAGTTGCTTTTCCAATTCCGCTTGTGGCTCCAGTAATTAAAACTGTTTTTTTCATTCGTGTTTTTATTTTTTTAGCCACAGATTAAAAATATTATACTGATTTTTAATCTGTGACATATTTTAATTTTTCTTTATCCGATTTTCTAAATCTAAAATCATATTTAGTACTATCCAGCTTTCATCCTCTACTTTTCGGATCAATTTTTTATCCGGATTAATAACAAATCCAGCCTTTTCATAACATTTTATAGCATTGACATTAAAATCAAAAACATTGAGTTCAACTTTTGTTTGTTTCCTGTTTTTAGAAATAAAATCTAAAAGCAACTTTACGATTTGTTCGCCAAAACCTTTGCCTCTTTGTGTTTTATCCATAATCAAAATTCTTCCCAACTTCGCAAAATCATCTGTAAAGTAAATTTCACAATGTCCTATAGTCGAACCATTTGAAGCGTTTACAACTCTGAAAGCAATTCTGTTTATATCCGAAAGTGATTTCTTAATTTGTCCTTCCGTTAGCGGAAACATAAATTCCGGACCTGCAAACTGCATTAATTCCCGGGCATCACTAATACTGTTGATTAATTCAGAATAATGCGTTTGATTAAATTTCTCTAAATATATCATTTCAGAATGTCCTGTTTAAAACAGATCCCCTTCACAGTAATTAACTTTAACTCCAACAAAAATACTGAAAGACCTCACTTTTATCTTCATTTACAAATAACAGAATTTCGTCTTCGCCTAATTCCGAATAATTATATCCCGTAACACTTCCAACAAAATTCAAACTATCAATATTACCTTCTAGCCCATCCAGCAATTCTTCTAAATATTCAAGTCCATACTCATCATTATATTCTCCTCCCAAAGATTCGTATATTTCTCTTTCATGAGCACTACATCCATCAGAATAACTATTTCCCTGAATAAACTTTCCTGTTTCTAAATACATGTCGCGTGTTAACCAATAATTAATAACACCTTTTATATAATAGTAATAATGAAAACTTCGTTTATCTTCATTTTTTACAAATTCAGTTTTATGCAGATATTTATCTTTATGTTCCTTATAGATTATTTCTGCTTCATGATACCATTCAACAGCTTTTTCAAATTTAGGCATTTGGCTGAAGTCCCCTTCAAACTTATATTTATCTCCTATTCTTTTGAACTTGATAAAATTGTAACCAAAATTACCATCTAAAATTTCTACTTCCGGATCTCCATTACCATATACTGTAATAAAATGAACCTTTCCAATACCTTTGTTTATAGAATCTAATTCAACTGTTAATAGTGGAAAAAACATTGCTTTGTGAAAACTTGTCGGATCTACAAAAACCTCTTCAATGGTTGGGAATAATCTAATATTTGCCATTTTAATTTATTATTTAATTTATTATTTAAATTATTATTTTAAAACTGTTATGTGCTACAACTAATGTCCAGTAACACACAACAGCAAAAATATAATTTTTTCTTACAATATATAATTAAAAAATAGCTTAAATCTTACGCTACATCATCACCCATACTTTCGGTCCAGATAGCAAACCAGTCTTCTTTGTTCATTTCCAGTTCAACTGCTTTCATCAGCGATTGGATTCTGGCAATATTTACGGTTCCGGCGATTGGAATTACTTTTGCCGGGTGTTTTAAAATCCAGGACAACAAAAGTGTATCAGATCCAAACCCATACTTTTGAACCAAATCTGCCAGTAATTTTTTCAAACGGCGTGTTTGTTTGGTATCTTCTCTAAAAACAGTTCCAAGCGGGTTCCATGATAACGGCCGGATTCCGTGTGTTTGCATATAATCTAAACTTCCATCTGTCATTGGATCATAATGCGTTGCAGAAAATTGTACCTGATTATAACTCACTTCTGTTTTCTGACGAATCAGTTCCGTTTGAGAACTGGTAAAATTTGAAAGTCCGAAATCAATAATTTTTCCCTCTGATTTTAATTGCTCGACTGCTTCGGCAATTTCATCCGCCTGCATAAGCGGACTTGGCCTGTGTAATAAAAAAACATCAACATAATCTGTTTTTAATTTTTTGAGAGATTCTTCGACAGACCAAATAATATATTCTTTGGAGTAATCGTAATGTTTTATTTTATTCTCCGGGCGTTTTTCAGCAATCATCTGAATTCCGCATTTTGTGATTAATTGTAGTTTTTCACGTGAAATTTTACTGTTGTGAAATGCTTTTCCAAAATCGGCTTCGGTAGTGTAGGAACCGTAGATATCGGCGTGATCAAAAGTAGTAATTTTGTTTTCGATACAAAGCTGTATCAGGTTTTCCATTTCTTTAGTTGTAAGGTTTTTATCCCATACTCCCCAATTCATAGTGCCCGAAATTATAGGCGATAATGCTGTTTTACTCATGGTTTAATTGCGTTATTTTTGGTAATAAATATGCTTTTCTAAAGCATAATCATCAAAGTTCTTAAAAATATAAAAATAGAATCACAATTCGTCCTTAAAATTAGCGCTTTGGTCGAAGTTTTAACCATTCTTTAACATCTTACTTCTCAAAAAATATTCAATTTGCACTCTCAAAAGTAAGGCATAAAAATCACGGTTTTAAAAAGGTTTTAAAAATATTTATATGGAAGAAAATACAACGACTTTAGACATCAGAGCGATAAATGAAAAAATTGAAAGAGAAAGTGCTTTTATAGACCTTCTTACAATGGAAATGAACAAAGTTATTGTGGGCCAGAAACATATGGTCGAACGTTTATTAATTGGACTTCTGGGACAAGGGCATATTTTATTAGAAGGTGTTCCTGGATTGGCCAAAACTTTAGCGATAAATACATTATCGCAAGCAGTTCAGGGTTCTTTTAGCCGTATCCAGTTTACTCCTGACTTATTACCTGCCGATGTTGTCGGAACAATGATTTACAACATCAAAGCAAACGAATTCTCGATTAAAAAAGGGCCAATCTTCGCTAATTTCGTCCTTGCCGATGAGATTAACCGTGCTCCTGCAAAAGTTCAGTCGGCACTTTTAGAGGCGATGCAGGAAAAACAAGTTACGATTGGCGACACTACTTTCAAATTAGACCGTCCGTTTTTAGTACTTGCAACTCAAAACCCTGTTGAGCAAGAAGGAACATACCAACTTCCTGAAGCACAAGTTGACCGTTTTATGCTAAAAACCGTAATTGATTATCCAAAAATTGATGAAGAGCGTTTCGTAATTCGTCAAAACTTAAAAGGATCTTACGAAAAAGTAAACCCGGTAGTTTCTGTAGAACAAATTTTGCGTGCGCAGGAAGCTGTTCGTGAAGTTTACATGGATGAAAAAATCGAAAAATATATTTTAGATATCATATTTGCTACCCGTTATCCGGAGAAGTACAAATTAGCCGACTTAAAACCTCTTATCAGTTTCGGAGCATCGCCACGTGGAAGTATCAATTTAGCCAATGCAGCCAAATGTTACGCTTTCATCAAACGTCGCGGATATGTAATTCCGGAAGATGTTCGTGCCGTTGTACATGATGTTTTACGTCACAGAGTCGGGATAACGTATGAGGCTGAAGCCGAAAATATTACTTCTGTAGACATTATCAACAAAATCGTAAACGAGATTGAAGTACCTTAAAAATTTGTTTAACGTTTCAGATTTCAGGTGGTTGTAACGTAAACCTGAGACTTGAAACTTTTAAACTTTAAACAAATAAAATGGATACAAAAGAGCTTTTAAAAAAAGTACGGAAAATAGAAATCAAAACCAAAAGACTGAGTAATCACATCTTTTCGGGAGAATATCACTCTTCATTTAAAGGACGAGGGATGACTTTTAGTGAAGTACGTCAATACCAATATGGCGATGACATTCGTAACATTGACTGGAATGTAACTGCACGCTATAACGAAGCCCACGTAAAAGTCTTTGAAGAAGAACGCGAATTAACCATGGTTTTAATGGTTGATATTTCGGGATCTGAGGGTTTTGGTTCAAAAAGTCAATTCAAAAAAGACATCGTCACCGAAATTGCGGCAACGATGGCTTTTTCGGCTACACAAAACAATGACAAGATCGGTTTAATATTATTTTCTGATAATGTCGAATTGTATATCCCGCCAAAAAAGGGTCGTTCGCACGTTTTAAGAATCATTCGTGAATTAATCGAATTTGAACCAAAAAGCCAAAAAACAGATGTTGGAGCTGCTTTAAAATTTTTGTCAGGAACCCAAAAAAAGAAAGCTATTGTTTTTGTGATTTCTGATTTCATGTCCGAAAACTACGAACAAACTTTAAAAATTGCTTCTAAAAAGCATGACATTACCGGTGTTCGTGTTTATGATATCCGTGAAGAAAAAATCCCAAACTTAGGAATGGTAACCATGCTGGATGCTGAAACCGGAAAAATTCAATTGGTCGATACAGGTTCAAAAACGGTAAGAATGAATTACGAGAAACATTATCATGAAAGAGTCAATTATTTCAAGGAAATTTTTAGCAAATCCGGAGCAGGAGTCGTAAACACAAGAGTTGATGAAAATTATGTGACTAAATTACTGGGGTATTTCAAGTCAAGATAATTTTTAGATTATTCGACTTCTTAAATGGTTAGAATATTAGATTTTAAAAAATATAAATATCCAAAATAAAATCCGCGTCATTTTTAAGCATTCATTTTAGAATAAGATCTGAAATTAAAAAAATCAAATGAAATTAAAATTTTACATATTTTTATTTTTACTTCCCTCCGCTATTTTTGCACAGCAAAAACAAGTAGAGACCAGCATTGATACTACAAAAAATAAAATTGGTGCCGAGTTTAAGCTAACCCTTAAAACGATTGTCAGTTCAAAATTGAAGGTAGTTTTTCCTAAACAGAAAAAGTTTGGTGCTTTAGAAGTAATCCAATCGTATCCTGTTGATACTGTTAAAAAAAATGACACCTACGAACTGATCAAAAAATATGGTTTAACACAATTTGATTCCGGAAAATATGTGATTCCAAGCGTTCAGATTTTAATTGACAAAAAACCTTTTTCATCTGATTCTATTCGTGTTGAAGTGGCCAATGTAAAAGTAGATACACTGCAACAAAAAATGTATGACATTAAAGACATTACCGCTGTTGACAATGGCATTGGTGATTGGTGGAAATATATTTTAGCCCTTGCAATTATTCTCGGAATTGGTGCTTTTGTATACTGGTATGTTAAAAAACGCCAACAGAAAAAAATCGAAGAAGAAGTTTATAAAACGCCAATTGAAAAAGCTACAAGTTTATTGAATAATCTGGAGCAAAAAGAACTTGTTCAAAAAGGCGAAATTAAAGAATATTATAGCGAACTGACCGATATTGCACGTAACTATATCGAAGAAGCCATTCATATTCCGGCAATGGAAAGCACTACTTCTGAACTAATCCAGGCAATCAGAACAGCTTCTACTAAAAAGAAAATGACATTAACGCCTGAAACTGTTGAGAATTTAGAGCGTGTTTTACGTCAGGCCGATTTAGTGAAATTTGCAAAATCTAAACCTTTGGATTTTGAAATTACCGAAGATCGAAATAAAATCCAGAAAGTAATTTTAACACTTGACAATGCGATCCCTACTGAAGTTCCGGCCGAAGAAGATCAATTATTAAATGAAGCACAAAAACAAAAACAAATCAAACTCCAGTTATTAAAGAAACGCAACAAGCGTATCGCGATTGCAGTGGGAACTGTTTTGGTTTTATTAATTGGTACTACTACCTTCTTTATCGCTACTAAAGGTTTTAGTTATGTAAAAGATAATGTTTTTGGACACCCTTCAAAAGAATTACTGGAAGGACAATGGGTAAAAAGTGAATACGGAAACCCGGGTGTTTTGCTTGAAACACCACAAGTTCTAAAACGAATGGATGCCCAGAAAGTGCTTCCAAAAGAAACCATGGCCTTAATTAAAGAGATGCAGCTTTTTGGCTTTGGAAGCATGGCCGGTAATTTTTATATTACCGTTTCAACCAGTATGTTCAAAACCCCAACAGAGATCGATTTAGCAAAAGCTTTAGAAGGTTCCTTAAAAGTTATTGAAGCTCAGGGCGGACAAAATATTATTGTAAAACAAGAAGATTTTCAAACAAACCAAGGCATTCAGGGCCTAAAAGGATACGGAACAATGACTGTTTTTAATCCTGCTGATAAAACAAGTACAAAGGCATATTATGAAATTTTACTTTTTAAACAAGATCAGGGATTACAACAAATTCTGATTATACATGAGGAAGGCGATCAATATGCAAATGATATTACAGACCGAATTTTAAATTCTGTTGAACTAAGAAAGGCAAGCAACTAATGAATAAGATAACTTTTTTAAATCCGGAATTTTTTTGGCTCTTTCTATTAATCCCAATCGCAATTGCTTGGTTTTTCTGGAAACGAAACCAGCAATCGGCTACTTTAAAAATGAGCTCGATCCAAGGTTTCAAAAACAGCGAATCGCTATTAACGAAGCTAAAACCATGTTTATATGTCTTCAGGATTATTGGTTTAAGTTCCCTGATAGTAGCTTTGGCAAGACCCAGAACAGTCGACATCAGCAATCAGACTAAAACGACTAAAGGAATTGATATTGTAATGGCAATAGACGTTTCCGGAAGTATGCTGGCCAAAGACTTAAAGCCAAACCGTATGGAAGCTTTAAAAAGAGTGGCAGCAGATTTTGTTGAAGAAAGACCAAATGACAGAATCGGATTGGTTTTATATGCCTCAGAAGCGTATACTAAAACTCCCGTTACGAGCGATAAAGCCATTATTTTAGAAGCAATAAAAGAAATTAAATACGATACGGCACTACAAGACGGAACAGGAATTGGTATGGGACTGGCAACAGCCGTAAACCGCCTTAAAGACAGTAAAGCAAAAAGCCGTGTTATTATCCTATTGACTGATGGTGTAAACAATGCCGGTTTTATCGAACCGGAAACCGCATCAGACATTGCAAAACAATACGGAATTAAAGTATATACTATTGGTTTGGGAAGTAACGGAATGGCTGAATCTCCATACGCTTTTGCGCCAAACGGAGGATTTTTGTTCAAAATGCAAAAAGTAGAGATTGATGAGCAGTTAATGAAAAGTATTGCCCGTAAAACCGACGGAACTTATTTCAGAGCAACTAGTAATGACAAATTAGCCGAAATATACAATTCGATCAACAAACTGGAAACGACGGAAATTCAGGAATTAAAATTCTACGATTACGATGAAAAATACAGAGTTTTTGTTTTACTCGCAGCCTTTTTATTATTGTTGGAAGTTGGTTTAAGAAATACAGTTTACAGAAGCTTCATTTAATTTTGGATTAAAAAAAATCTAAAATCTAAATTCAGAAATCTAAAATTTAAAATGGAATTAGACGAAAAAAAATATTTATATCTTTTATTATTACTCCCAATTGTGGTGTGTGTTTTTCTTTTCAATATGTATTGGAAAAGAAAAAAACAACGCGAATTTGGTGACTTGGAAATGGTAAAAAGACTAAGCCCGGAGCGATCTGTTTTTAAACCGGTATTAAAATTATCCGTAATACTTTTGGCACTTGCCTGTTTAATTATCGGATTGGTAAATCCGAAGATTGGAACAAAAATGGAAACTGTAAAACGCGAAGGTATTGATATTGTTTTTGCTGTAGACGTTTCTAAAAGTATGCTTGCCGAAGATGTGGCACCAAGTCGTTTAGAGAAAAGTAAACAACTGGTTTCTCAAATCATCAATAACTTAGGAAGTGACAGAATAGGAATTGTAGCGTATGCCGGAAGCGCATTCCCGGTTTTACCAATTACATCTGATTATAGTGTTGCCAAAATGTTTTTGCAAAGTATGACGCCGGATATGGTTTCATCGCAAGGAACCTCACTGGATGAGGCGATTAAATTGTCATCGACTTATTTTGATGAGAAAAGCAAAACCAGCAAATTACTGATTTTGATTTCGGATGGTGAAGATCATTCTGAAGGCGCTTCCGCAGCTGCTGAGGAAGCCAATAAAATGGGCATGAAAATCATTACCATTGGAGTTGGAACAGAAAAAGGAGGCACCATTCCGTTAAAAGAAAACGGAATTGTAAGAAGCTTTCAAAAAGATCAAAACGGAGCAACCGTTATTACAAAACTAAATCAGGAAGGTTTAAAAACCATTGCAAAAGCCACCAAGGGCGGTTATGTTTATGGAGGAAGTACCAAGGAAGTTTTAGAGTACATTAAAAATGCCTTAAACAACATTCAGAAAACAGAATTTGAAGCGACGCAAATGGCCGATTTTCAATCGCAATTTCAATGGTTTATCGGCTTTGCCTTCTTATTATTGTTTGTTGATATTTTCCTTTTAGAAAGAAAAACAAACTGGATAAAAGAGTTGAATTTATTTAACGAAAAGAAATAATTGTTCTCTATTAAATTTGGAACAAAAAAATAAAAAAATTAGAATGAAAAATTTACTTCTTTATATTTTACTAACGTTTTCTTTAGCCGTTTCAGCTCAGGAAAAGGACAAGACATTGCCTGATGCCAATGAAGAATATAAGCAGAATAAATTTGTTGATGCTGAGGCGAATTACAGGGTTTCAGAATCAAAATTTCCAAAACGTGCCACTGCCCCTTATAATCTGGGAAACACGATTTACAGACAGAACCAGATTTCTGAGGCTAAGTATGCTTACGCAAAAGCTATAAAAAATGCAAAAACAAGACCTGAAAAACATAAAGCATTTCACAATCTTGGAAATGTTTTCATGAAAGAGAAAAATTACACACAAGCTGTTGAAGCTTACAAAGAAGCTTTGCGCAATGATCCAACCGACGATGAAACACGTTATAATTATGCGTACGCCAAACAAAAGCTAAAAGAAAACCCTCCTAAAAACGATCAAAACAAAGACAAGAATAAGGACAAAGACAAGGACAAGGATAAAAATAAAGACAAAGATAAGGACAAGGATAAAAACAAGGACAAGGATAAAGATAAAGACAAGAAAGACGACAAAGGCGATAAAGACAAGGATAAGAAAGATGGTAAAAATGATCCGAAGAAAGATGACAAATCGGACAACAACGGAGAACCAAAACCACAGCCTGGCGGAATCTCTAAAGAACGGGTTCAAAATTTACTGGATGCCGTAAACAACGAGGAAAAGAAAATCCAGGATAAAGTTAACGCTCAAAAAGTAAAAGGCAATCCTAGGAAAACAGAAAAAGACTGGTAAAATAAAATGGAATCGTTTAATAGTTAATTTGTTTATTTGCACAAAAATTAAACATTCAAAAAAACGACTGAACAATAAAACATTCAAAAAAACGATTAAACAATTAATGAAAAGATATTTAATTCTATTACTATTCACTTTTCAAGGGCTTATGGCTCAAGTTCAATTTGAAGCCAGAGTAAGTAAAAATACACTTGGAGTAAACGAAAGACTTCGAATTGACTTTATCATGAATGTTGATGGAGATAATTTCGACCAGCCTTCATTTGATGGTTTCAAAATTGTAGCAGGACCAAGTCAGCAAATAAGTCAGTCCTGGGTAAACGGAAGAAGTTCTTTTCAAAAAATATACTCTTATATTTTACAACCTGATAAAAAAGGAACACTAAACATAAAACAAGCTGCGATTGATTATAATGGGCAGACCTATAAAACTTCGCCTATAAAAATCGTCGTTACCAATGCTGTAGCACAGGAAAGAGATCCTAACGACAGACCTCAGGGATCCGGAAATGAGATGCTAAATCTTGTAGCTGAAATATCAAAAACATCTCCATACCTGAATGAACCTATTACTGTCGTATATAAATTATACTTCAATAATATCAATGTAACCGGTTTTAAAGAATTGGCGAAACCTAAATACAATGACTTCTGGAATCAGAATATTGACATCAGGCAATTGTCTGTTGAACAAGGAAGTTATCAGGGAGAAAGATGTTATTTTGTGGTCTTAAAAAAGACCATTCTATATCCTCAAAAAGCAGGAAGACTTACTATTGAACCGCTTTCATTAGACATAGGTGTACAATTACCAACAAATCGTCGCGATATGTTTGGGCAAATGATTATAACAGATGACAACAAAGTGGTTTCGGCAGGAGCCAAAACCATTAATGTAAGACCGCTTCCTGAATCTGGTAAACCAGAAGGTTTTGGTGGTGCTGTTGGTAAATTTGATTTTACTGTTACCCCTTCTAAAACAACATTGAAAAACGGAGAAAGTCTTGACTTAATTGTTAGTGCTGCAGGAACAGGAAACATGAAATTGTTTACTTTGCCAAAACCTGTTGTGCCAAATGCACTGGAAATGTACGATCCTGTTCATGATGAAAAAGTGACTACTTCACTTTCAGGAATGTCAGGTAAAATTACAGACAAGTACACCATAATTCCACAATACAAAGGAAAATATGCCATAAAACCAATGCAGTTTTCTTATTTTGATTTGAATTCAGGCAGCTATAAAACAATCACTTCTAAGGAAATTATGATTGATGTTTTAGATGGTCCAATGCAGGCGGAAGCAAATGCAAGCGCAAATGCTTCTAAAAATGTAATTTCTAAAACAGAACAGTTTAAATACATCAAACCTAAAACAACTTTAGTTGCTATTGCCAGAAATGATTTTTACGGTTCTAATTTGTATTATACATTATTGTTCCTTCCTTTCGCTATTATCCCGTTTATTATTTTGGGTAAAAAGAGAAAAGAAGCAATTGATGGCGATGTAACAGGAAACAGAATTAGAATGAACAATAAGCTTGCGAAAAAATATTTATCTCAGGCGAAGAAACAACTGAACAATAAAGAAGCGTTTTATATTGCTTTGGAAAAAGCCATGCACAATTTCCTGAAAGCAAAACTGCATATCGAAACCTCAGAAATGAGCAAAGATAATATACGTGAATTGTTATTGTCCAGAAATGCAAATCCGGAAACTGTCCAAAGCTTTATCGAACTGACAGAAAACTGTGAATTTGCCCGTTATGCCCCGGCATCAAGCGCATCAATTCAACAGGATTATGACAAAGCTGTTTTGATTATTTCAGCATTAGAAAAACAGATCGTTTAACCTGAATTAATTTTTACCGCAAAGTACGCCAAGAAAACGGCTACAGATTGAGTTAATTTAAGGTCGAAAAGTTGCATTACTAAGTTTAAAAAAATCTAATCCACCGGGTTTAAAGAAAATAAAATGAAAAATATAGTATATCTTTTTTTATTAATCACTCAGGCTTTCTTTGCTCAAAGCAGCTTTGAAAAAGGAAATGCTTTGTACCAAAAGGGACAATACAAACAAGCTGTTGATGCCTATGAAAGCATAATTAAAGAAGACAAACAACAATCAGCAGAATTGTATTTTAACTTAGGAAACAGCTATTATAAGCTTAATAAAGTAGCACCTTCGATATACAACTATGAAAAAGCTTTAGTTTTAAAACCTCATGATCCTGACGTTTTAAACAATTTAAAATTCGCTAAAAAGCTAACCATTGACGAGATTAAAGAAGTACCTAAAGTAGGTTTTGCCAAACTGATCCAAAACTTTACAGGAATTTTCAATTACAATATGTGGGCTAAAATATCTGTTGGGATTGCTTTTACTTTTCTATTGATGTTTATAGGGTATTATTTCTCTCAGCTTACGATTTCAAAAAGAATATATTTCATTGGAATGTTTGTTCTTTTCGTTGCATTATTATTAAGTGCCTCCGCCGGAATGTCTGAAAAAAACCATTTCGACAATGATCGCCCCGCTATTGTTTTTGCAGAATTAAGCGAAGTTCGAAGTGAGCCACAAAAAGCCGGTGCCGCTATTTTCTTATTGCACGAAGGCGCAAAAGTATATGTAACGGAAAGTTTAGGGCAATGGAAGAAAATTGAACTAACAGACGGAACTGAAGGCTGGATTGATGGCTCGACTATCAAAGAAGTAAAATAAAATTTCTGAAAATTTAAAACAAAAAAAATCCCAAATCCCAATTTAGAATTGGAATTTGGGATTTTAATTTTTAGAAGATTTATTTTACCGCATCAACTAATCGTACAAACTCTGCTCTGTAGCCTTCCTCATCATACGCTAATCCTTCTTTTGCTAAACTTCTAATATCGGCAGATGATGAATTGCTTATCAATTTTGATTCTTTTAATTTTAATCCAAACCAGGCAACTGCTGTTGTGAATTTAAAATCAGATGAACTGCTGGCCAGCGCTACTTTTCTGTTGGCTATTGTATTTACAAGTTCAATACTTTTATCCCCATCAGGTTTCTTGTAACGGAATTTAATGGTTGCCAATTCATCACTGTAATTAGAATCTTCTGCTTTAACTTTGGTATATTTTAAATCCGATGGGACATAATCACTTTCAACTCCTGTTGGTATAATTTCATAAAGCGCCGTTACAGTGTGCCCGCTTCCTAATTCTCCTGCATCGACAGCATCATTTTTAAAATCTTCGTCCTTTAATCTGCGGTTTTCATAACCAATTAAACGATAAGCCTGAACATGTTTTGGATTAAATTCAATCTGAATTTTTACATCTTTTGCGATGGCAAACATCGATCCTTTAAATTCTTTTCCCAGAAAACGGCTGGCTTCCTGGATATTATCGATATAAGCATAATTACCGTTTCCTTTATCTGCCAGAACTTCCATTTTACTGTCTTTATAGTTCCCCATTCCAAAACCTAAAACCGTTAAAAACACCCCGGATTTCCTTTTCTCTTCAATTAGCTTTTCCATGTCGGCATCTGATGAGGCTCCAACATTAAAATCGCCGTCGGTTGCAATTACAACTCTGTTATTGCCTTCTTTAATAAAATTTTCCTGCGCTAATTTATACGCCAGCTCAATTCCTTCGCCACCAGCGGTACTTCCGCCTGCACTCAATTCATCAAAAGCATTCATAATTTCGTCTTTATTATCTCCCGATGTCGGGGACAAAACAACCCCTGCTGAACCTGCATATACCACAATCGAAACTTTATCTTTTGAACGAAGTTCTTTTACCAGGATTTTCATCGATTCTTTCAATAACGGAAGCTTATTAGCATCGTTCATCGAACCCGAAACATCAATCAGAAAAACAAGGTTGGACGCGGGAAGATTCGTCATTGGAATGTTTTTTCCCTGTAAACCGATTTTCAGTAACTGATGGTTTTTATTCCATGGGCAATCACTTACTTCTGTATTAATAGAAAAGGGGTTTTGCCCCTCAGGCTGTGGATATTTATATTTAAAGAAATTCATCATCTCTTCGATACGAACGGCATCTTTAGGTACTTTTTGCCCTTCGTTGATAAAACGTCGAATATTGGTGTAAGATGCATTATCAACATCTATAGAAAAAGTAGAAAGTGGTGCTTTTTTTGGAGACTCAAAAGGATTTTCTTGTAATCCGTTGTAACTTTCAGTATTAGGATCTGAAATATTTTCTTCGGCAGGAGCATCTGTAGTAGTAACTGCAATATCTGCCGGTTCTGTTGAATATTGTTCTGTTGCTGAATCGCTTTTTTTACAGCTACATAAAACAAAGACAAGGAATGCCATCAAATAAAAAGGTTTATTTTTCATTTAAAATAAATTTTAGGAATTAGTAATTGATTTTTTCTCAAATAATAATTAGCATTCCGGATGTACTAAGAAAATTATCTGCATTTCCCGCAATCCAAATTTAATGCCAAGATTCCTGTTAAATATTTTATGACCAAAAAAACATTTAAGCGACATCCCGTTTTACCCTATAAATGATATAAGCAAATTTAAATTATTATTAAAAGTAAACTTAAATTATCTTATACCACTTACCAGGACAAAAAACTAAAAAGTGTATATTTTTAAAGGGGTAACGCAAAAATCCAATTTTATATCCGATTCAAAGATATCTTCAATTTGATTTTCGGCTTCATAAAAAGAAAGCCCAATTTTGATGGTTTCCGGTTTACATTCGGATAAAAATTTATCATAAAAACCTTTTCCGTAACCTATGCGATTTCCAAAAACATCAAAAGCCAGGAGCGGCACAAATACAACATCAATATTAGAGGTTGGAACTTGCAAACCATTTACAGGTTCCGGAATATTATATTCGTTTTTTTTTATTCTGGTATTATCTGTCAATAAAAAATGAGTCATTCCCGTGGTTTCAAAATCACTTTTCGAAACTACAATTTCTTTATCTTTTCCGGAAAGCAAATGCAAAACATATTCGGTATTGACTTCTTTTTGTTCCTCAATAGGAAGGAAAACATGATAATACGTTTTATCCCATACCGCTAATTGAATTAAATTATTGGCTATCGCCAGACTCTTTTCTTCAATAGCATCAGTGGTTAATTGTTTTCGGAGGTTTTTATAGTGCAGTCGTAATTCTTTTTTATTCGTCGGCATTTTCAGAGCTGTTTTTAGACATGTGATAAATTGCATCCCCTTCGTACACGATTGGCGAGTGGTTCGCATTGATTACAAAGCCGTCGTGCGGTGCTTTTACTTTCTGTTCAAATTTACCAAACGGATCTGTAATGATGGCCAGAATAGAACCTTTCGTTACATATTTTCCAATCAGATTATAATCGTGCAGCAAACCGGAACATTTAGCACGCAGCCAAACTGAATTTTTAATGTAAATTGATGGATCTACAGCATATTCGACTACTTGTTTTGGATCAAGCATATTCAGATAATGCAGCAAACGCTTTACTCCCATCACGCCTTCATTGGCAATTACATTATTAATATCCAATGATTTTCCGCCTTCAAAAAGTAACATTTTAATATTGGCTTTTTCGCAAGTATTCCTAAAAGAGCCGTTTATATTTTTAGAGTATAAAGTAAAAGGCGCGTTAAAAACATCTGCCAGAACTTTCAACTCGGGATTATTTTCGGTAATTCGAATTTGCGGTGCATTAAACCGGCTGGCGCCACCGGCATGAAAATCGACGGCATAATCTATAATCGGTAAAACTTCGGCCACAATATGGTAGGCAAAACGACTGGCCAGAGAACCTTTTTTGCTTCCGGGAAAAACGCGGTTTAAATCTCTTCCGTCAGGAAACTCACGGGATTTATTCACAAAACCGTACATATTGATAATCGGAATACAAATAATAGTTCCTTTTGCAGGGCGATTGATTTTTTTACTGATAATCTGACGAACGATTTCGACACCGTTAATTTCGTCACCATGAATTCCGGCTGAGAATAAAACGACAGGGCCTTCGATTTTTGACCGACGAACAATAACCGGAATATTCAGTTTAGTGGTTGTATGTAACCTCGCAATTTCAACGTTTATTGTTTTGTTTTCTCCGGGCAAAATCGATTCGCCAAAAATAACCAGGGGGGTACTATTTTTCATGTAGAATTATAAAATCTAAATATAGAAATTATTCTTTTGATTTCGTAAATTTGAAACTAAATCAGTGTTAAGCTTTTTTTCTGAAATCAAAATGATTTTTAAAAATGCTTTTCAGCTATCTTCAGAAATAAAGCAGCATGCAAAAACCGTCCTTAGATCTTCAAATTCAGACTTTACCAGACAATCCTGGTGTATATCAATATTACGATAAAGAAGGGAAGATCTTATATGTTGGAAAAGCCAAAAATTTAAAAAAAAGAGTTTCCTCTTACTTCAATAAAATTCACGACACGGCCAAAACAAATGTACTGGTTAAAAAAATCGTAACCATAAAGCACATTGTCGTTCCTACCGAAACCGATGCGCTTTTGTTAGAAAACAACTTAATCAAAACCTTGCAGCCAAGATATAATGTGTTGCTTCGTGACGATAAAAGTTACCCCTGGATTTGTATTAAAAGAGAACCTTTTTCAAGAATATTTTCGACCAGACGAATGGTCAAAGACGGATCTGAATATTTTGGTCCCTACACCAGTTTCAAAACAGTACATACGATTCTGGAATTAATCAAGGAATTGTATCCGTTGCGAACCTGCAATTATGATTTAAGTAAATCAAATATCGATTCAGGTAAATTCAAAGTTTGTCTGGAGTATCATATTGGCAATTGCAAAGGTCCCTGCGAAGGTTTGGAACCGTTGGAAGAATACCAAAGACAAGTTGATGCGATCCGTGAAATCCTGAAAGGAAATTTCAAGGAAAGTATGAAAGATTTTAAACGTTTGATGACACAATATGCACAGGATTTGCGTTTTGAAGAAGCTCAGAAAATCAAAGAAAAAATCGAAGTGCTTGAAAATTACCAATCGCGATCTACGATTGTAAATCCAAAAATCACCAATATTGATGTTTTCTCGATTGTTTCTGATGAAAGTGCCGCTTATGTCAACTTTCTTCAAATTTCGCATGGATCAATTATTCGTTCCCATACTTTAGAGATGAAGAAAAAACTGGATGAAACGGATGAGGAATTATTAGAACTTGCCATTATAGAATTACGTGAACGTTTTCAGTTACTTTCAAAAGAAATCATTGTTCCTTTTGAAATCGATCTGGGCGAAAACATCAAAACAACCGTTCCGCAACTCGGAGATAAAAAACAGATTTTAGATTTATCGATACGAAACGCTAAGTTTTACAGAATTGAACAGTTGAAACAATTGCAGATCGTAGATCCGGACAGGCATACTAACCGCATCATGGCGCAAATGCAAAAAGATTTGCGTTTACCAACTGAGCCCCGACATATAGAATGTTTTGACAACTCAAACATCCAGGGAACAAATCCGGTTGCAGCCTGTGTTGTATTTAAAGACGGAAAACCAAGCAAAAGAGATTATCGCCATTTTAATGTAAAAACCGTCGAAGGTCCGGACGATTTTGCTTCGATGACTGAAATTGTGTACCGTCGTTACAAAAGATTATTAGACGAAAATGAGCCATTACCGCAACTTATTATAATTGACGGTGGTAAAGGACAGCTTTCGGCTGCCTTAAAAAGTATTGACGCATTAGAACTAAGAGGAAAAATTGCCATTATTGGGATCGCTAAACGTCTTGAGGAATTATTTTATCCTGGAGATTCGATTCCGTTATATTTAGATAAAAAATCTGAAACCTTAAAAGTAATTCAGCAGTTACGAAACGAAGCCCACCGATTTGGAATCACTTTTCATCGGGATAAACGAAGTAAAGCAGCACTGAATTCCTCGGTTGAAAGCATTCCCGGAATAGGCGAAAAAACAATGCTTTCGTTAATACAACATTTCAAAAGTGTTAAAAGATTAAAATTAGCTACCGAAAAAGAAATATCAGAGGTCATAGGAGTATCAAAAGCCAAAAAAATTGTCGACTTTTACAAAACCAATTCGTAATCTTTTATGCGCCTAAATCAGCTGTCCACTTTAAATACACGGTCAAAAGGATTCTACTCTAAATTGATAGCGGTCAGAACTATTTGGGGCGTGCCATTACTATTTTTAATACTTTTTTTATTCAGTTTACAGAATACTTTCGCACAGGATAAGAAACAAGACAGCATCAAAAGACCCAAAATTGGATTGGTTTTAAGCGGTGGTGGTGCAAAAGGATTTGCACACATTGGTGTTTTAAAAGTTCTGGAAGAAGCCGGGATTAAAATTGATTATATTGGCGGAACCAGCATGGGATCTGTAATAGGAGGACTTTATGCATCAGGTTATAATGCTTCTCAAATAGATTCTATTTTCAAAAGAACCAACTTCGACGAATTAATTAACGATTATATTCCGCGTTCCTCCAAAAACTTTTATGGCAAAAAAAATGATGAATTATACGCTATCGTTCTGCCTTTTAGCAATTTTAGAATTGGTATCCCCGAAGCGCTTTCAAAAGGAATGTACAATTATAATTTATTAAGCAGCCTCACAAGAAATGTACGCCACGTAAGAGATTTCAATAAACTCCCAACTCCATTTTTATGTATAGGTACTAATATCGAAACCGGAGAGGAAGTTTTGCTTAATAAAGGAAACCTCGTTCAGGCTATGATGGCGAGTGCCGCTTTTCCTTCGCTTTTTACTCCTGTAGAAATCGATGGCAATTTACTGGTAGACGGAGGTGTTGTTAATAATTATCCCATACAGGAAGTTCGTAATCTTGGTGCCGATATTATTATTGGGGTCGATGTTCAGGATGATTTAATGAAAAGAAAAAACCTTAAAAATGCTACCCGGATTTTGGTTCAGATTACCAATCTGCAATCGATCGATAAAATGAAAAACAAAATAAAAGATACCGATGTTTATATAAAACCGGACATACGTGATTATGGCGTTATTTCATTTGATAAGGGGGAACAAATCATTAGAAAAGGTGAAGAAGCTGCTTTTGCGGTTTATGAAAAAATCAAAGGATTAGTGAATGAAGACAATTTCTACAAAAAACCAAAACTAAAAATAGCGACTGATACTTTAGAAATTAAAAAGATAAATAGCGACCACTTAGAAAATTATACCCGGGAATACATTCGTGGAAAGCTTCGCTTTAAACCGGAAAGTACCATTACTTATGATGATCTTAAAACAGGAATCAACAATCTGAATGCGACACAAAACTTCAGTACTATTTCGTATTGTTTACAACCAGACGGAAAACAAGATGATCTTGATCTGGTCTTAAGGGAAAATCCAACACAAACTTTTTTAAAACTTGGCTTACATTACGATGGCTTATACAAAAGTGCTATTTTATTAAATCTTACCCATAAAAAGACCTTTCTAAAAAACGACGTGACATCGCTGGATATTATTTTGGGGGATAATTTCAGATACGATTTAAACTATTATGTTGAGAATGGATTTAATATTAGTTTTGGTTTCAGGTCCCGGTTAAATCAATTTAATCGAAATGTTACTACAAGCATCAGCAATTTAAAAACAGAAAATCCAAATGTGAATTTGATTAATGTTGACTTTTTAGATGTTACCAATCAGGCCTATTTTCAAACTATTTTTGTCCAAAAATTTTTAATGGGCGGAGGTCTGGAATACAAATACCTAAAAATAAACTCACCAACGCTTTCGAACACAGAAAATATTATTGAGAAAAGTAATTACTTCAGCGTTTTTGGATATCTGAAATATGATTCTTTTGATAATAAATATTACCCACATTCCGGATTGTATTTTTCCGGAGATGTCCAGACTTATTTAGCTTCATCAGATTATACCCAACAGTTTAAACCTTTCTCAATCGCAAAGGCCGAAATTGCTTTTGCCAAAACTTTATTTAAAAAAGCAACCATCAAAGTTGGCACCGATGCCGGGTTTAATATCGGCAGTGACAGCGTTCCGTTTTTTGATTTTATATTTGGAGGTTACGGCTACAGCAAAATCAACAATTTCAATTATTTTTACGGATATGACTTTCTAAGTATCGCCGGAAATAGTTTCATAAAAACTGACATTACTTTAGATTATGAAATTTTCAAAAAGAATCACGTTAATCTTTCTGCAAATTTCGCCAACTTAGGAGATGACATTTTTACTACTGTCGATTGGATCTCAATGCCTAAATATTCAGGATATGCTGTTGGTTATGGATTAGAAACTATAATAGGTCCAATCGAGATCAAACAATCCTGGTCGCCGGAAACGTCAAAAAGCTTTACGTGGTTTAGTATCGGATTTATGTTTTAATCTGATTTTTTATAAATATTTTATGTTATAAATAATATAATATGTAATTTTGATCAATAAAAATTACGACATTTGTTATAATGAAAACAAAATGGACAGGTTTATTAGAGCATCTTCAATTCCTTATCAAGAGAAATCCTGAATAAAGCTACCGAATTGAGATAATGAGTCAATTACAAAAATTGAGCTGATTATCTGTTCACACAATTCAAATTTTTCGAATTATCTAATTTACAAATTATCTAATAGAAAAGCCATGCCATTATATCATAAACTCGGAGACTTTCCACAAAAAAGACACACCCAATTCGAAAAACCTAACGGAGGTTTCTATTACGAACAACTGTTTGGTACCGAAGGTTTTCACGGGCATTCATCACTGTCCTACCATGTTCACAGACCTACACAGGTCAAAGAAATTTTAAATTCTTACTCAGTTGAACCTAAAATTGCAATTGGAAAGAACATAAAATCATTACTTTTTAAAGGTTTTGAATTAAAACCGGAAAATGACTTTCTGGACAGCCGCAAAGCCATGTTAGTCAACAAAGACTGCATCATTGGACTGGCCGCTCCAAAAGAATCACTTCGAAATTATTTCTATAAAAATGCCGATGCCGATGAAATGCTTTTCATCCATAAAGGAAAAGGAAAGCTAAGAACCATGTTAGGAAATATTCCCTTTGAATATGGCGATTACCTTATTATTCCACGTGGCATTATTTACCAAATAGAATTTGAAACAGAAGAAAACCGACTTTTTTATGTTGAGTCTTATTCTCCTTTTTATACTCCAAAACGTTATAAAAACCAATCCGGTCAGCATTTAGAGCATTCGCCATTTTGCGAACGTGATTTTATTTTGCCAAACGAATTGGAAACGCACGACGAAAAAGGCGATTTTTTAATTAAAATCAAAAAAGAAGGTATGATTCACGAAGTGGTTTATGCCACACATCCTTTTGACGTTGTGGGTTGGGATGGCTATAACTTTCCATACGGATTCTCTATTCATAATTTTGAACCTATAACGGGACGCGTGCACCAGCCACCACCAGTGCATCAAACTTTTGAAACGGCTACTTTTGTCGTTTGTTCATTCTGCCCAAGACTTTACGATTATCATCCGAAAGCAATTCCGGCGCCTTACAATCACAGCAATATAGATTCTGACGAAGTACTGTATTATGTTGATGGTGATTTTATGAGCCGTAATAATATTGAGCAAGGCCATATCACATTACATCCAAAAGGAATTCCACACGGTCCCGCACCAGGTGCAATGGAGCGTAGTATTGGACATAAAGAAACCCACGAATTAGCCGTAATGGTTGATACTTTCCGTCCGCTTATGGTTACAGAAGAAGCAATGGGTCTTGATGACGGGCAATATTATAAGTCCTGGACTGAATAAGTTTATGCATCGATCTAACCGCAAAGTTCGCAAGGACTTTACGCAAAGATCGCTATAATCAACTTTGCGAACTTTGCGATTTTTACTTAGCGCTCTTTGCGGTAAAAAACAAATCTTAAAAACATTTCGGTTCAATCAATTAAACGATTAACCGATTAAACAAATAAACACAATGAGTAAAGAAGTTAAATCAGTAGAATACGGATTAGAAAAAATCTTCGAAGGAGCACAAGATTTCCTTCCATTATTAGGAACCGACTATGTAGAATTCTATGTCGGAAATGCAAAACAATCTGCACATTATTATAAAACTGCATTTGGATATCAGTCACTGGCTTATGCCGGGTTAGAAACCGGAGTAAGAGACAGAGCCTCTTATGTTTTGAAACAAGACAAAATCAGAATAGTTTTAACAACACCATTATCACAGGATTCACCAATTCACGAACATCTTAAAAAACATGGTGATGGAGTAAAAGTCGCTGCTCTTTGGGTTGAAGATGCCAGAAGCGCTTACGAGGAAACGATGAAACGCGGTGCCCGTTCGTTTATGGAACCCACTGTAGAATCAGATGAATTTGGAGAAGTGGTTCGTTCCGGAATTTACACTTATGGAGAAACAGTACATATATTTGTAGAAAGAAAAAATTACAATGGTGTTTTCCTTCCAGGTTATAAAGAATGGAAATCAGACTACAATCCGGAACCAACAGGATTAAAATACATTGATCACATGGTTGGAAATGTAGGCTGGAACGAAATGAATACCTGGGTAAAATTCTACGAAGAGGTAATGGGGTTTGTGAATTTCCTGTCGTTTGATGACAAACAAATCACCACAGAATATTCTGCTTTGATGAGTAAAGTAATGTCTAACGGAAACGGAAGAATTAAATTTCCAATCAACGAACCAGCCGAAGGAAAGAAAAAATCACAAATCGAAGAATATCTGGATTTCTACGGCGGACCCGGAATCCAGCATATTGCCATTGCAACTGACGATATTATTAAAACAGTATCGCAATTGAAAGCACGCGGAGTTGAATTTTTATCTGCACCACCTCACACCTACTACCAGGCAATTCCTGAAAGATTAGGAGTACACATGGATATGATGAAAGAAGATATTAATGAAATTGAAAAGTTAGCCATTATGGTCGATGCCGACGAAGATGGGTACTTATTACAAATATTTACAAAACCGGTTCAGGACAGACCAACATTATTTTTTGAAATTATTCAAAGAATGGGAGCTAAAGGATTTGGCGCAGGGAACTTTAAAGCCCTTTTTGAGTCAATTGAAAGAGAGCAGGAATTGAGAGGAACATTGTAAAATCGCAATATTTTTACATTAAATCGAAAAATTCTCTGTAAAGTGATGCTTTTTATGCAAATGTTATGTTAAACTTGCTTTTTGCTATTTATTTTTTGAACTTTCTGCATATCTTTGCACTCGCAAATCAAGAAGGGGTGGTTTCCTTCTGAATTGATATAAATTTCATAATTTATAGTTTTTTGGTTAGTTAATAGCATAAAAACTCAGTCATTCCTTGACTGAGTTTTTTTGTTTTGGTACATTTGGAATAGAATTTGCATTTATTTATCTTTATAATGAAATGTAAAAATTGTACTATGAAAAAATTAGTCCTACTCATATTAGTTCTCACGACACTTAGTTTCGATACTCAAAAGGAAGATGCTTTTGATACCGGAGAATACTTCAAATTCAGAATTCATTACGGAATTGTAAACGCAGGGTACGCGACACTCGAAATAAAAGACGCCACCATAAACAATAAAAAAGTGTTTCATGCCGTGGGTAAAGGTTACACAACCGGAATGTCAAAATTTTTCTTTAAAGTCGAAGATTTATACGAAAGTTATTTTGACAAACAAACCGGAGAGCCGTACCGCTATGTTCGAAAAATTGATGAAGGAGGTTACACAAAAAATCAGGAAGGTTTTTTTAACCAAAGCGAAAACAGAATTTTAGTAAAAGATTACAAACGTAAAACAGAAAAGACTATTGTTTTAACAGATAATGTCCAGGACATTATTTCGTCTTTTTATTACTTAAGAAATCATCCCAATATTGATAAACTTAAATCCGGGGAAGCCATTACAATTGACATGTTTTTTGATGAAGAAATCACAAAATTTAAGTTAAAGTATGTAGGTCGTCAGGATATTACAACTAAATTTGGAACCGTTTCTACAATGATGTTCAAACCTTTGGTACAAACCGGAAGAGTTTTTAAAGAAAAAGAAAGCGTAACACTTTGGATAACAGACGATGACAACAAAGTTCCAATTAGAATAAAAGCAGATCTTGCTGTAGGGTCACTTAAAGCAGATCTCGATGAATACAAAGGATTAAAAAATCCATTTAAAGTAAAAAAATAATGAATCTTACTGATAATTCAGAATCAATTTTAAAAGAAATTGACCTTAAATTCCAAGCTATTAATCAAAAAACTGATGTTCAGTTAGAAGGATTGCTTTGGTCAAAACCAATTACGTATTGGGATTATATTCAAACTGACGCTCTTTTAAATTTACAAATACAACGTACTACGCTTCCGGATGAAATGGTCTTTATTATGTATCATCAGGTAAACGAATTAATTTTTAAAATGATTTTGTGGGAAATTGACCAGATTGCAGACACGCAAAACATTCAGGTTGATTTTTTCAGTGAGAGATTATCAAGAATTACGCGATATTTCGACATGCTTACCAATTCGTTTAGTATTATGGAAAACGGAATGGAAGTAGATCAGTATATGAAATTCAGAAACACCCTAACTCCTGCAAGTGGTTTTCAAAGTGCCCAATACAGACTGATTGAATTTGCTTCGACAGACGTTATTAATTTAACCGATCGAAGATACAAAGCAAATTTTGACGAAAATACAGATTTAGAAACCACTTTCGAACATTTGTATTGGCAGGCTGCCGGAAAAGATTATCACACGGGCGAGAAATCCTACCTGCTTCAGGAATTCGAAAACAAATATAAAGATCAGTTTTTGAGACAGATGTCTACTTTTAAAACAAAAAACATCTGGCAAAAATTCACCCAGTTACCCGAAAAAGACCAACAAAGCGACGAACTTATCCAGGCGATGCGTCATTACGACAAAACCGTAAATATTACCTGGGTTATGCAGCACCTTAATACTGCAAGAAAATATATTCTGGAAAGCGGAAAAGGAAACGGCGAAGCTACAGGCGGAAGTGACTGGCAAAAATATATGCATCCAAAATACCAAAGACGCATCTTTTTTCCTAAATTGTGGACCGAAGAAGAATTGTCCAATTGGGGAAATGAAGCAACCGCTTAATTTTCTTAAAAATTTTAAAAGTTTGAAAAAAGCATTCGTACTTATAATACTTTTATTCTCAGTATTTTCATGCAATAAAACCGAGGAAAAAGTAGCACCTAAAATCAGCAAGCCCAAGACCAAAAAGGTAGAATTTGGGTTTAATTATACTGACTTTAATGTTGTTAATGACACTATAAAAAAAGGAGATTCTTTCGGGTCGATCATACAAAGCCAAAATATCGGGGACAAAAAAGTCTATGATATTGTAGAGCAAATAAAAGACACTTTTGATGTACGCACCATTCGCTACAACAAACCTTATACTATACTTAGATCAAAAAATAAGACAAACAAACTACAGGTTTTTATTTATCAGCCCAATCCGCTAACGTATTATGTAGTCGATTTCAGGGACAGCATTGCAAAAGCATATAAAAAAATAAAACCGGTTACCTTAAAACGCAAAATTATTGGCGGGGTTTTAAAAAGCTCATTATCTGAAACCTTAGGAAACGAAAGTGTTGAAACGGCACTCGCCAGCAGAATTACAAAAGTATTCTCGTGGTCGATTGACTTTTTTAAACTTAAAAAAGGAGATCGCTACGGCTTAATTTTTACGGAACGTTTTATAAACGGCAAAACATATGATGGCGTTGAAGATCTTGAAGCGGCATTTTTTGAATACAAAGGTAAGATCGTATATGCCTTTCCATTTGAGAAAGACACGCTTTCAGGCAAAGTAGAATACTATGATGATGAAGGAAAAACATTAAAGAATTTCTTCCTGAAAACGCCCATTAAATTTAGCCGGATCACATCCCGATTTACAGCCAACAGATTTCACCCTGTACAGCATACCTGGAAAGCACACAAAGGAACTGACTATGCTGCTCCAACCGGAACACCAATTTCAACTACTGCATCAGGAGTTGTTGAAGCAACCGGATATACAGCCGGAAACGGAAACTTCGTAAAAGTAAAACACAACGGAACCTACTCTACGCAATATTTACACATGTCCAGAATTTTAGTTAAAAGAGGACAAAGAGTTACACAAGGACAAACTATAGGATTAGTTGGAAGTACCGGACTGGCAACAGGCCCTCATGTTTGCTACCGTTTTTGGAAAAACGGTGTACAGGTTGATGCACTTCGCCTTAACTTACCAACCGGAGAATCCCTGACAGGATCAGACAAAAACCGCTTCATGAAACAAATGGAGCCGTTGAAAAGAGAACTGGACAGTATTGGAAACTTGTAATTTCATACAGAAAAAGAAAAATGAAAAACGCACGTCTTAAAGCAATTTATAATGAAACTTTTTCAGGTTTAAGACTATATTACAGAGACACGAATTTATCTAAAAACTTAATTTTAAATTATAAAGTTGGACAAATCATTCAGGAGAAAGGTTTTACCGACATGACTTCTATGGGCGGCGGCCTTTCTGGTAATTTGCGGTATTTAATTGCGAGTGCACATCCAAAAGATTTATCAAAATTTAATCCTGATTCAGCAAAAACGGGTCATTTTCTTTTAGATACTATTGCGTATTTTAAAGTATTGGATATTCAGAAAATCGGAGGCAAAACACAAGTTTTTCTTTTAAATATTCCAGACAATTCCATTTCACTTTTTAAAAATTCATCTTCAAACTTAGAAGAAGAAATTATAGAAAAAGCACGGAAAAAATTTAGCGATAAAATCAACTCCAGTTTAATTCCGGAACTACAAACCGAAGGCTGGAAAGAGAGAACAAAATCGCCTATTGGAATGAATGAAAATGGAGAAATGTATTTTGATGATGCTAAAATAAAAACTGAAACACCAAAAAGAATAGAAATTAATGCTGCCAGAAAAACTATTGAAGTCGACAAAAAACCCTGGTGGAAGATTTGGCAGATCCTTTTTTTCTAAAAACCAACATTTACCAAATCACATCAGTTTAATGAAACAAACTTTATTGATACTCTCATCAGCATTAGTATTTGGATGTTCTAATCCGCAGGCTTTTGTTTTAAATGATACAAAGGAGAATAAATATTTCGTTTTACAATCTGTCAATCGTGCATTTGAAGAAGATCAAATTGAAAAATCTCCTTTAATTGTAATAAACGGAATTCCCTTTAAATACAACAAAAAACAAGACACCATATTATTGCCTTTCAAAAAATCTGACATTATAAGTGTGAACTTTTTAAACAAAAACAGCAGCCGCATAATATATAATGAAAAAGAAAATGGCGGTGCTATTATAATATCCACACGAATTCAGGGTGAATAATCCCATAAAACGTTTTCGTAACTAATTGTTATATAATCGTGAACCTTTCAGGTATTAAAAGTTATTTCAGTATTTTTGTTTTTCTAAAAAACAAAATCTTCAATATAAAATACAAATGGCTTTAAACACAACAAACCCAACCGGGACTGAAGCGTGGAAAAATCTGCAGAATCATTATAACGCAATTCACGAAACGACAATACAGGAATTATTTCAGCAAGACGCTAACCGTGTTGAAAAATTCAATTTACAATGGAATGACTTTTTAGTTGACTATTCTAAAAACAATATTAGTCAGGAAACCATTTCTCTTTTATTAGAATTGGCAAATTCAATTGGACTGAAAGATGCGATTGCTCAATATTTTGGCGGGGAAATAATCAACCAAACAGAAAACAGAGCTGTTTTACATACCGCTTTGCGTGCTCCGGAATCATCCGTTATTAAAGTCGATGGCGAAAATGTAATTCCGGAAGTTTACGAAGTAAAAAATAAAATCAAACAATTCAGTCACGAAGTTATTTCAGGAGAAAGAAAAGGTTTTACCGGAAAAGCTTTTACTGATGTTGTCAATATTGGCATTGGAGGCTCTGACCTTGGACCTGTTATGGCAGTTGAAGCGTTACAATTTTACAAGAATCATTTAAACGTTCATTTTGTTTCCAATGTTGATGGTGATCACGTAAACGAAATAATCAAAAAATTAAATCCGGAAACAACACTTTTTGTAATTGTTTCTAAAACTTTTACCACCCAGGAAACTTTAACCAATTCTGAAACTATCAAAGAGTGGTTTTTAAAATCAGCTTCACAGCAAGATATCGCAAAACAATTCGTTGCCGTTTCTACCAATATTCAAAAAGTAACCGAATTCGGGATTAATCCTGACAACGTTTTTCCAATGTGGGACTGGGTTGGAGGAAGATTTTCATTATGGAGCGCCGTTGGATTAAGTATTAGTTTAGCAATTGGTTTTGACAATTACAATCAATTATTAGTTGGAGCCCATGAAACGGACGAACATTTTAAAGCTACAGAATTTGACGAAAACATTCCGGTAATTTTAGCTTTACTAAGCGTTTGGTATAACAATTTCTTTGGTGCCGAAAGTGAAGCTTTAATTCCTTACACACAATATCTACAGAAACTGGCTCCTTATTTGCAACAAGCAACTATGGAAAGTAACGGAAAAAGTGTTGGCCGCGACGGAAAGCCGGTAAATTACCAAACCGGAACTATTATCTGGGGAGAACCCGGAACGAATTCACAACATGCTTTTTTTCAATTGATTCACCAGGGAACAAAATTAATCCCAACTGATTTTATTGGATTCGTAAAACCTCTATACGGAAACGAAGATCATCATGATAAATTAATGTCTAACTTTTTTGCTCAGACTGAGGCTTTAATGAACGGTAAGACTGCAGCACAGGTTCAGGCTGAATTTGCTAAACAAGGACTGCCTGCTGAAAAAGCTGCTTACTTATCCCCTTTTAAAGTTTTTACAGGAAACAAACCCACCAATACAATCTTAATTCAAAAGTTAACCCCAAAAAGCTTAGGATCTTTAATCGCCTTATACGAACACAAAATATTTGTTCAGGGGGTTATCTGGAATATTTTTAGTTTTGACCAATGGGGAGTAGAACTTGGAAAGCAACTGGCCAATTCTATTTTAGAGGAAATTAATACCAAAACAGTAAAAGATCACGACAGTTCCACTTCATTTTTGTTAAATCATTTTTTGAAGCACAAATAATTTTTTTTCGAAAAAATCACAACTTGCTGAAACGTCTTAATTTAAACACAAATTAAGGCGTTTTTTCGTATAAAAATATCTCCAAAACCACTTAATGTGCTGATTATTGCAAGTTTAGCACTACAGGACAATTTAAATATTTACGATTTTAACAAAATAGCACTACAATTATTCAAAAGATCGTTATTTTCTTTAATGAAAAAAGAAAAAATCATTTTAATACGCAACAGATTAGACAAAACTTATTTTTCTTAACATTTTGATAACACTATCTGATTTAATTGTTATAATTTTGCCAAAAACAATAAACTAATAACAAATGAAGACAATGAAAAATTGGTTACTCACTGGACTATTGTTCATGATAGTTTCAACCGCATTTTCTCAAGGAAAAATTACAGGTATGATTACCGACGGCGTGGCTTCACTGCCGGGAGCAAATGTAGCGATCAAAGGATCTACAGTTGCTACTTCTACGGATTTTGATGGTAAGTTCACTATCGATGCAAAAACTAGTACAGGAGAAATCGTTATTTCTTACTTAGGTTTCGAAAATCAAACCATTAAATTTACAGTAGCTAGCGGTTCAACTACGAATTTAGGAAAAATTACTTTAGTATCTAATTCTAATGAATTAAGTGAAATTGTTGTAAAAAGCGGTGTTGTAGATATAGCAAGAGACAGAAAAACTCCTGTTGCTGTTTCTACTATAAAAGCGGCTGAAATTCAGGAGAAATTAGGTTCTCAGGAATTGCCTGAAATTTTAAAAAACACTCCATCTGTATATGCTTCGAAAGCAGGAGGCGGATATGGAGATTCAAGAATTGCTATTCGTGGATTTGATCAAAAAAACGTTGCCGTTATGGTTAATGGTATTCCAATCAATGACATGGAAAACAGTGCTGTTTTCTGGAGTAACTGGGCAGGTTTATCTGATGTAACTTCTGCAGTTCAAGTACAAAGAGGTCTTGGAGCTTCTAAACTGGCTATTTCTTCAGTAGGAGGAACAATCAATTTTGTTACAAAAACGTCTGACATGAAAGAAGGCGGATCTGTTTCATCTAGTTTTGGTAATGACAACTACTTAAAAGCACAAGCATCTTACAACACAGGAGTAATGAAAAACGGACTTTCAGCTTCTGTTTTATTTAGCAGAACTGAAGGAAACGGATATGTTGACGGAACTCAATTTGAAGGATACAACTATTACGTTGCATTTGGATATAAGGCAAGCGACAAACATAGTTTTCAATTCACATTTACAGGAGCGCCTCAATGGCACGATCAAAGATCAACTTCTCCTCTATTAAGTGATTTCTTAAAATACGGAAGTGACGGTAAAACACCAAACATAAAATACAACTCTGATTGGGGGATGAGAAACGGTGAAGAATATAATTTGAAAACAAATTATTATCACAAACCAGTTATGTCTCTAAACTGGGATTATGACATCAACGAAACAACAAAACTATCTACTGTTGTTTACGGTTCATGGGGTCGTGGTGGTGGAACTACTACTAACGGTGGTATTAAAGGAAACAATGCTTATTCAACCAATAATTCACTAAGAAATGCAGATGGAACAATTAATTTTGATTTAATCCAAAATTGGAACTCTGGAAAACCAACTACATTAGGTACAAGAACAGCTACTAATGGACAATACCAAAATAGTTCTGCTTCAGGAAGTGCTACAGTGACAAACACTGGTATCACAGAAATAGCTTCAGTTAACTCTCACAACTGGTATGGTGGTGTTATTAACTTGGACAAAAAAATTTCTGACAAATTTACTTTAGACTTTGGTGTTGAAGGAAGAACTTACAAAGGGATTCACTATCAAAACTTAATCGATTTATTTGGAGCAACAAACTACAGAGATGCTACAAATGTTAATGCAAATCCAAATCCAGGGTATTTTAGCACTACTTATGCGCCAAGACCAAGCGGAAATCCATTTGCAAGCACTGATTACCAAGAAAGAGTTAACTACTGGAATGACAGTGAAGTAAATTACTATGGTGCATTTACACAATTAGAATATTCAAGTGGCAACTTTACAGCTTTCCTTCAAGGAGCAGTTTCTCAACAAGGATACAAAAGAATCGATCATTTTAAATACTTAACAACAAATCCACTTTCTGAAACTGATTTCAAAAACATATCTGGTGGAGATATTAAAGTTGGTGCAAACTACAACATTAACGAACAACATAATGTATTTGCAAATGCTGGTATGTATTCAAAACAACCATTCTTTAATGCTGTTTTCCCTAATAATGCTTCTATTATCAACGATAATCTTACAAACGAAAAAATTAAAGCGGTAGAACTAGGTTATGGTTTCCGCTCTGGAATTTTCAATGCAAACTTAAATGCTTATTATACGAGTTGGGATGATAGATTTACAACTTCAACTGATGCTGATGCAGCAACTAATCCAGGAGGTTTTTATACATTCTCAGGTGTTAATGAAACACACAAAGGTATAGAGCTAGATATGAATGCAAGATTATTTGAAAAGTTAAAACTAAACGCTATGATTTCTGTTGGAGATTACAAATATAAAGGTAATGCAACCAGCAACCGTTTTGATGCCTCAAACAATCCAATATCAGGCGGATCTGCTCAAACATTATACTTAGATGGAGTAAAAGTTGGAAACAACGCTCAAACTACAGTAGCCGTTGGAGCAGCTTACGAAGTTTTAAATGGTTTAAATGTTGATGCTAACCTAAACTATAGTGAAAAATTATATGGTAATATTAGCCCAGTTAACTTTTTAAGTGCAACTAATAAAGGTGCATTAGAATTACCTGGTTTTGCTACTACAGATGCTGGTGTATCTTATAAACTTAGATTTGGAGCTAACAAAAGCAACGCATTTAATTTCAGATTAAACGTTAACAACGTATTTGACAAAGTTTTTATTAATGAGTCATTTACAAATGTTTTTGCTGATGATATCAAAACACCTGCAGTAGGAACTACTCCAGCAGTTACTTATGCACAAGCAGGAGCTTTGTATAATGGAATTGCTACAGGTAATAAAGTTTACTTCGGTTACGGAAGAACTTGGAACTTTACATTCCGTTACGATTTCTAATATTTAGAATCTAAATAAATACCAAAAACGGCATTGACTTTTAGTCTGATGCCGTTTTTTTTATACCCTTTTTTGCTATATTTGTTTTAACAAAAAAAATAATTTATGTACAATTTTATACAAAAATTGCATTCTGGCTGGGCTTATTTAGCACTATTACTTTTATTAATTGCAGTCGTAAATGCTATAATCGGACTTAGTTCTAAAAAAGACTTTACCCCTAAAGATCGCAAAATTGCCTTGTTTGCCTTAATTGGAACCCATACTCAGTTATTAATTGGAATAATTCTTTATTTCGTATCTCCATTTGGAAAAGCGGCCTTTGGACAAATGTCTAATGCTGAACTACGATTAACATCATTAGAACACCCATTAATCAACCTGATAGCTATTGCCCTAATTACTATTGGATGGTCTAAACATAAAAAACTAATTAATAGCGAAGCTAAATTTAAGACTTTTGCTATCTATTACGGAATCGGATTATTACTTATTTTAAGCAGAATCCCATGGAACCTTTGGTTGTAAAAACCAATAAAAGCCCTAAACTTTAGGGCTTTTTTTATCTCGGCATATTATTTGTACAAACTCCCCAAGTCTGAAAAAAAATAAAACATGAGAAGTAAAAAATATATTATACTTACTACGCTTACCATAACTTTTTTAAGTTGTTTTACTTATGTCATAAGTCAAACAAAACCAGTAACAGAACCTAAACCTAAAATCACTCAGGATACAGTAAAAATTGTAAAACCAGATATACTTGCCATTCCAACTGATTCTGTTTTCACTGACAAAGGTTTAAAACTAAAGCCTTATAAAAAGAATGCACATGCTTCTTACTACGCTGACCGGTTTAACGGAAAAAAAACAGCCAGCGGAATTCGATTCAACAATAGTAAATATACTGCAGCACACAAAAAACTACCTTTTGGAACCCGAATAAAAGTAACAAATGAAGCAAACGGAAAATTTGTCATCGTTAAAGTTACAGATCGTGGTCCGTTTGTCAAAACAAGAGAACTTGATTTATCCAAAAGAGCTTTTATGGAAATCACCAAAAACAAAGGTGCAGGTGCTATGAAAGTTACTATTGAAACCATTATAGAGTAATAAAAAATCCCGCAATTGCGGGATTTTTTATTTTAAACAAACTTTCTAATACTCATTATAATTCCGGTATGAATACCTTCATGATAATTATTAAAATCCAGTGCCCCGTTTATATTTTTCAGCGTAAAGCCTAAACTGGTTGTGTATTCATTATAGTTGACAAAAAGAGTATCTTCAAAATCCTTCACGGTCTGATCCAACGTGGTCAATAAAAAGGATCTTATTTCGTCAACTTCAGCCTGAGAAACATTACCTTCAGGCTTGGTTCCTTTTCTGTATTTTGCAATAAATTCTTCAGAAACCAGGGTTGGCAGACCTGATAATTTATAAATCAAAACCTGTTGTGACGAGATGCAATGTGCAATATTCCAAATCAGGTTATTACTAAATCCTGATGGAATTTTGTTCAATTGTTCTAGCGAATGATGGTCTAAAACCTTTAGGAGAATTTCTCTAATGGTTTTCTGTACTTCAAAAACTGAATTCATAATTTTATTTTTTTTTCTAAAATTAGGCAATTTTCAGTTTTAAATGAATTTTCTTTGTAGTCTCTTAAATTTAAAGATCATGAACAAAATATACTATTTAGCTTCTTGCGATACCTGCCGAAAAATTATTAAAAGCCTGCCAAAAGACAATAATCTTGTTTTTCACGACATTAAACAAAATCCAATTACTGAAACAGAACTGGAGGAAATGTATCAGCTTGCAGGAAGTTATGAGGCTTTGTTTAGCAAGAAAGCACAATTATACAAATCAATGGATTTGAAAAACAAATCTTTGACTGAAGCGGATTATAAAAAATACATTTTAGAACATTACACTTTTTTAAGCCGTCCGGTTTTTATTATTGATGGTAAAATTTATATTGGCAACACCCAGCCTGTAACATTGCAGGTAATGAAAGCTTTAGAACAATAAAGCTTTAAAGCATACAGGTTTGTGCGTTAGGGATAGAAGCGGAAATCCTTTTTTTGAGCTTTTTCTGCTCAAAAAAAGATTGGGAGCGGATAGCCCGACCGGAGGGAACGCCCAAATGAAAATTTTGACGCTAAAAAAGTTAGAATAGCACTCATTAAATTGGTCTGAATTTGTGCAATTTGTAGCGAAAAAACTTTAAGTTGTTCAGCATAAAACAGATTAGTGATTTACAGCCCAACACTGCAAAGTTTTATTTATCTTTGCGCCTTTATACTCAATTATATGATACAATCTATGACAGGGTTTGGCAAAGCTTCTTTGCAATTGCCTACAAAAAAAATTACCGTTGAAGTAAAATCCTTAAATAGTAAAGGTTTAGATCTAAACGTAAGAATGCCGTCGCTTTATCGCGAAATGGAATTAGGTTTAAGAACCCAAATCTCTACGAAACTTGAAAGAGGAAAGATTGATTTCGGGATTTACATTGAAAGTACTTCTGAACAGACTTCGACCAAAGTAAATGTACCTGTTGTAAAAAACTACATTGCCCAGCTTAAGGAAGTTTATCCGGATGCCGATGAAACAGAATTAATGAAAATGGCCGTTCGTATGCCTGATACGCTAAAAACGGAACGTGAGGAAATCGATGAAAACGACTGGGAACAAATTCAGGTGATCATTGAAGAAGCATTACAAAATATACTGACTTTTAGAAAAGACGAAGGAGAATCCCTTGAAAAAGAATTCAACCTAAGAATTGGGAATATCCGCCAATATATGAATGACGCTTTGGCTCTTGATCCGGAACGTGTTCAGGCTATTAAGGATCGTTTGCAAACTGCAATATCAGAATTGAAAGTGAATGTTGACGAAAATCGTTTTGAACAGGAGTTGATTTATTACTTAGAGAAACTGGATATTACGGAGGAAAAAGTGCGTTTAACAAATCATTTAGATTATTTTTTAGAAACTATAAAAGGCACTGAAGCTAATGGCCGTAAGCTAGGTTTTATAACTCAGGAAATGGGTCGCGAGATCAATACTATGGGTTCTAAATCGAATCATGCCCAAATGCAGAAACTGGTGGTGATGATGAAGGATGAATTGGAAAAGATTAAAGAACAGGTTTTGAACGTGTTGTAAACGCAATACGCTTTACGCTGTAGGCTACAGCAGAAAAACGAAACGAATAAAAGCTTAAAGCATATTGCTTAAAGCCTAAAGCATAAAGAATGAACAAAGGAAAATTAATTGTTTTCTCAGCACCCTCAGGATCAGGAAAAACAACTATAGTAAAACATTTACTAGGGAAAGAAGATTTAAATTTAGAATTTTCGATCTCAGCCGCTTCACGCGACCCACGCGGAGAAGAGGAACACGGAAAAGATTATTATTTTATTTCGCTTGAAGAATTCAAAAAGCACATTAAAGCCGAAAATTTCCTGGAATGGGAAGAAGTATATCGTGATAATTTTTACGGTACTTTAAAAGCCGAAATTGAACGTATCTGGGCTTTAGGCAAAAACGTAATTTTTGACATTGATGTAGCCGGCGGATTGCGTATCAAACACAAATTTCCAGAGCAAACTTTAGCCGTTTTTGTAAAACCTCCGAGTGTGGATGAACTTAAACGAAGATTAAAAGAGCGTTCTACAGAAAGTGATGACAAAATCAATATGCGAATTGCAAAAGCATCAGTTGAACTGGCAACAGCACCACAGTTTGATACGATTATCAAAAACTACGACCTGGATACTGCAAAAGAAGAAGCTTACCAATTAGTGAAAGAGTTCGTAAATAAATAATTTTATTACACAAAGATTCACTAAGAAAAGCCCGGAGATACGCAAAATTTTATACTTACTTTGTGCACCTTTGCGAAAACTTCGCGAATCTCTGTGAAACAAAACGCTATATGAAAATAGGTCTTTATTTCGGAACGTATAATCCCATTCATGTTGGTCATTTGATCATTGCCAATCACATGGCCGAGTTTGCCGACTTAGATCAGATCTGGATGGTCGTTACGCCACACAATCCGTTAAAAAAGAAAGCAACTTTATTAGACGATCATCAACGTTTGCAAATGGTTTATCTGGCTACAGAAGATTATCCTAAAATCAGGCCTTCGGATATTGAATTCAAATTACCTCAGCCTAACTATACAGTAAATACTCTGGTTCATTTGCATGAAAAGTATCCCACTCATGATTTCTCCTTAATTATGGGCGAAGACAATTTGAAAACGCTTCATAAATGGAAAAACTACGAGGTGATTCTGGATCATTATGACATTTATGTTTATCCGAGAATTACCGAAGAGGAGGAAAATATTGAATTAAAGTCGCATCCGAGAGTTCATATTATTGATGCCCCAATTGTAGAGATTTCGTCTACTTTTATTCGAAACAGTATTAAGGAAGGGAAAAATATCCAGCCGCTTTTGCCTCCAAAAGTCTGGGAATATATTGATCACAATAATTTTTATAAGAAATAAAAATCACACAGTCTGTCATTCCCCGGAATAATAAACAGAATATAAAAAAAGCCTGAATTTTAAATTCAGGCTTTTTAAGTTTTAAAGTGTTACGCTAATTTGAGTTTTAACTCTGGACCTGATATCGCTCAAAGCCAAATCAACCAAAAGTTTTCCGTCTCTGAAAACTTCTTTCAATTCACCTTGTTTTTCTTCTTCCCAGGAAACATTATCCGTTAAATGATATACACCATCAATTAAGTCAATTTTCATCAATCCTTTGGCTGATTTTTTAGTTCCGTCATCTGTGATTGGATCTTTGAAGATCGCTCTTCCTTCTCCGTCAACTTCTCCGTATGTTGCTTTCATGGCAAAACCAAAAGTATCCCTGGTATTGTATTGGTACGTGAATGAACCTATTCCTAAAACCACATTTGTAGAAGCAAACCCTTTTTCTTTTAATCTTTCGCAAATCTGAGTCGCTCTTGCCACCGTTATACTATCACCATAAATAGCCCCAATTTGAGGGATCAGCTCTTTATATCCTTTTGCATTAGTTGTACCTCCAAAAACATCCCAAAGCAGTTCAATCACGCCTTTCTTCTCTTGTTCTGTTTTTCCGTTTGGATTTCCGCAGATAATATCAACCGGATCTCCACTGTCAGGACGAATAACCACTTTACCTTCTCTTGCTACAATATCTTCCTTTAATCGTGGTAAATATTCGGTTAAAACTTTCCATAAATCCCAGGTATCAGAAACGATAGATACAATTCCTTTTGGATATACCTCAGTCACTAATCTTTTAAAAGTTTCACATTCTCCTTCAGTAGTCCCCATACACATTACAGAATGCTCCGTTGCGGCAACTGAACCTGCAATTAACTCTTTATCAGAATTGGCATTGTAATAGTCTTCGAAAAAATCAATCACCGGAATCGTGTCTGAACCCGTAAAACTCAACAAATGTCCTGCTGCAGAAGTGATTGCTGCTTCTATTCCGCCCATTCCTCTCATAGAGAAATCATGTGCCTGCCAATCTACAAATTCCGGTACAGAAGAAGTCTGATCAGCATATTTGTCTAATACTTTTCTATATTCTTTAGCAATTGTTGCCGAGTTACAAGGCAGCCAAACCACCGCAGAAAGCAACGTTTCGAAATAATTCGTCAGCCAGAAAAATTCCGGAATCGTATTGTACATCGTAAACATTGGTACTCTTAAAGGAACGCTTGCTCCTTCCGGCAGGGCTTTAAAAACCATCGGGATATATCCTAAATCGTGTAAATCTTCGATATGCTTGGTACCCACCTGGTTTTCGCCTAAATAATTATTAATTCTTCGGGCATATTTTTTAACTACTTCTTCTTTTGGCTGTTTGAAGAAATCAGCATCAAAATCATGAATGATATATTTTTTGATGAAATATTGCAATCCGAAAAATACCACCTCATCAATACCTTCAATTCTTGATTTTCTGGGTGTCCAGTTAGAATATACTAATGTGGTTTTGTCCGGGTATTGTCTTCTGTGGTCAACTTTGTAACCATCGGTTAATAATAGTGGGTTCATATATTTTAATTATTTAAAAATTTTCATAGTCATTTTGTTTCACCAAGATTTACAGAGAATCGCAAAGGTTTAATTTTCTATTAATTTATTTTCTTTGATAATCGTTCTGCTAAATCTTTTATATCATTGGCTCTCGCCACCTGTTCAATCCATTTTTCAGGAATATTTTCAGTTCCGTAATAAATTCCAGCCAATCCTCCTGCAATAGCAGCCGTTGTATCGGTATCTCCACCCAGGTTGACCGCCTTTAGAACTGTTTCTTCATAAGAATCTGAGTTTAAAAAACACCATAAACTCGCTTGTAAACTGTCCAGCACATATCCCGAAGAATGAATATTATCTTCCGGATACTGAGAAATATCATTATTCAAAACCCTGTCAAATAGCTGAATTTCAACAGGATTATATTTTTTATCTACCAGAAACCCTGAAAGAACCTGTTGCATTTTAATATAAGCTTCGAATTTATCTTTATCTTTTAAAATCTGCAAACAATATACAACATAAATAAAACAGGCAAACACGGAACGAAAATGAGCATGAGTTATAGAGGAAACTGCTTTTACCTTTTGATAAATGACTTCTATATCTTTTTCTTTCTGAAGATAAAAGACTAACGGCAAAATACGCATTAACGAACCATTCCCATTATCTTCATCAAAAAAATTACCTGAATTCCTGGCCGATTCTCCTTTTGCTACTCTGGCTAAAGAATGCCTTGTAGTTCCACCAATATCAAATACTTTATGATGAGCTCCCCAGTATCCTTCCTGCATCCATTTAACAAAAGTCAGCGCCATATCTTCTATGTCAAAACCTTTACTTAAACTTTCGGCAGTACAAAAAGCCAGTGAACTATCATCGCTAAAGGTTCCCGGTGGCTGATGCCAGCACATAAAGCCCATCATGTCAACAACCGGGTTTTCTTTTAAATAGGTCCTTGTTTTAAACTCAACCGGAACACCCAGTGCGTCCCCAATTGCTACACCAAATAAACCGGATTCTATTTTATTATTCATCGTTCTATTTATTACTCTTTTTCAGCCGTTATGGTATTTTAGGATCCCTTTTTAATGCTTAGCTGAAATAGTGTGTTTATATTTTTTTCTGTACTAAATTCTGAATTAGCGCTTCCAGTGTTTTAAACTGTTCTACCGCATATCTTTCGCAGACAATATCGACATTCCCTTTACGCCAAAAATCTTCTTCGGCCACTACTTTCATTTTATTCGATTGGGCATAAAGACCAAACTCCAGTAGGGATATTGGCGACATTGTATTCCCTGCAAAATACATAATGATAATATCTGCTTTTTCTAATGCATTAAGTTCCCAATTTACCTGTTCCTTAAAATTATCATTTTCAATAGTTTGTGACCAGCTACTGTCCCATTCATTTCTTCTGGGATTAAAAATAATATAATCGTCTTGTAATAGTTCCTCACATTTCTTTTGCCAGTTTATGGCTTTGTCCATTTCTATAGATCCTGCCAGAAAAATGGTTTTTAACTCACTTTGCAACGGAATTTCTTCGGGAGCTCTAAAAATTTTCTTCATGATCTATTTATTTCTTCCTTTTTCTGTTGGATACAGATTCTGTACTATATCACTTTGCCAAAATGCTTTTGTTGCTGTATCAAGACACGTTAATTTGCCATAAAAACCTGCACCGGTATCGATATTCCAGACATTGCATCCTTGCATGGGAATGTCAATATTGTAATGAAGTGTTGGCGTATGGCCAATATAAATTTCATTAAAGAGCAATAATCTTTTAGGATACGAAAGTGAATCTTTTGTAATTCTCCTGTCCATTGTTAATGCCATTTCCCAAAGTGTTCTGTCCCAGGAAAAATTAGTGGCATAATGTTCTTTTTCCGGACCATGCATGGATGAAAAACCAGCGTGAATAAACAAATTTTGATGTTCATCTACTACATAATCTTTCATATTCGCAAAAAATTCAAGATGTTTCTCTTTACGTAAAGGATCCATGTTCTGATAACTTTCGATGGTTGATTTTCCTCCATGCAAAAACCAAATGTCATTTATTACATCATTCATGAGCCATTCATGACACCAAACATCATGATTTCCCCGTATAAAGATACAATCCTGTTTTTGGGACCATTGTATCAGAAAATCAATAACTTGTGCTGATTCGCTCCAGCCATCGACATAATCACCCAGAAAAACAATCTTGTCATTTTCGGTTATTTCTACCCTTTCCAGCAATTGAACTAAAGCTCTTAAGCCTCCGTGAATATCTCCAATAACTAAAGTTCTTTTCATGATAAAATTATCTTTTTGTGGTAAATACTACAACCCGATGATCATCGCTCAATGGTTATTTAAACTTATGAGCCAGTTTCAAATCCAGATCAATTAGAAAATCTTTTCCGAATTTATCGTTTTCTAACTCTTCATATAAAAACGAAGGCAGCGCTTTATCACAATTTTGTTTGTGACTTAAAATCGCCATACACAGAGCAGCAACAGTATCTGTATCTCCTCCATAATCTATACTTGTTTTCAGGCAATCTTTCATAGAAGTGGCTTCAGATACGATTTTTATAACTGCTTGTGTGGTTGGATAACCATGCATATCAATTGGAGACGTAATTTTATAGTTTTCGTTCTCTTTTAAAGTTTCGTTTAAAAACGCAATCAAAGTCGAACCGTCACCTAAATTGTTTTTAAAATAATGAACGGCCAAAGCGATACGCTTTGCACAACTTATACCTTCTGCCGTATGATGAGACGTTTTGGCCTGAATTTCGCAAAATTCCATCAACTGATGAATATCTTTTACGTAACCAATGCCATACGCTCTCATGGCAGAACCGTTTCCGTTGCTTCCGTTGTTGATTATTTTAATAAAATCAGCGCCGTTTTTGCTGGCGTCTAGAGCATTGTAAACCCTGTCTGAATATCCTCTTCGTTTATCCCTGTGAAATACTTCGACAAACTTATCAGCAACTTTAATCTCGTTCCAGCTGTCCTCTTCTAATAACAATTCCGAAATTGCAATTGCCATTTGAGTATCGTCTGTATACCGTTTATAGATTTCAGTATAAAGTCCGTGTTTATGATATTGAGTTAAATCGTTGTTTTGAGAAATAAAATCTAAATCTCGAAATTCAAAACCTGCACCGTATGCATCGCCTATTGCTGCTTCTAGTATCATAATTACTTTTTTTTTAATTTGAATGGGATTTAAAAACCTGTTTATGGTTTAAACTCTATGTATTTTGCCGGAACCTCATCTGTTAGCCAGACATTATTTTCGGACAAATAAAATTTAAATCCGTCCCTGTGCATGGCACCGCTTCTTACTGTCAGAATTTGAGGAACTCCCCTTCTTCCTCCTACTTTAATCGCCGTTTCTCTGTCTTTGGAAAGATGAACATGCTGACGGCTCATTTTTTGCAAGCCTTCTTTTTTAATGCTTTCCAAAAACTTTGCAACAGTTCCGTGATATAAATATTCCGAAGGTTCTGCCTCGTTCAGGTTTAATTCAACGGAAATCGAATGTCCCTGACTGGCGCGGATTTTTGTTTTATCTTCATTAAAAGCAAAACGTTTTTTATCATTGTTTTCTACTACGTAATCCAGAAGTTCAGCAGTCATTTGATTTTGACTTCCTTTCTTATTACATTTTTCAATTAATTCCTCAACATCTGCCCAACCATTTTCGTCTAGTTTTAATCCTATTTTTTCTGGCGAATGTCTAAGTACTAAACTTAGAAATTTACTCACCGTTTTTGCTGTTTTCTCATTCATGATTTCCAGAGATTTTAAGTTTCTTATTCAGTTCTTCATCCTTAAAAACGAATGGCTTTTCGGCAGGAACTCTTAATTTTTCTAATTCCCCATTCTGAACAAAGGAATATTGCTCTTTCACAAATTCCGAAATATCTTCAATTAGGAGAATATCTTCTTTAGCAAAAGATTTTATAAAGTCGTCTCGTAAACCAATCTGAATGGCTCTTCTTTCTAACTTATTTCCGTAGGGATCGTGATCAGGATCCCATTGCAATCTTACCGAAGATGTTTTCACCTGTGTTTGCCATTCTTCTCGGCTCATTCCAAGTGATGCATCGTAAGAGGAATAAACTGCATTTTGCAAATAGGTATGGAATGCCGAAATTTTAAGGTGAATTGCCAGTACGACCTCTTGTCCTTCTTTGGTTCCCCATCCGTTTCTGTACATCATCCAAAAAAAATTGGGTTTTATCCAGGTCATTCGGGTAAGGCTAAATTCGCCACCAAAAAACTGGTTTTTAGCAGCAAATTCACCGATATCTTTTCGGTAGGATTGATACACTATTATTTCTTCCTCGTCATATTGAGCCATTATATGATAGCCTGATTTTGGCCATACTGTTACTTGCTCATCATATTTTTTTAATTCTATTTTCATTTTTTAATTTATCGATGAAATGTTCTATACGGAACATCAAATACATCAATTCTATTAGTTTTAATTTATTTTCTCTAATAAATGTTTGTAAATCTGATAGTTTTCGTCATCAAAACAAACAAATATTACTTTCTCTAGTTCTGAAATCCTATCAAAATTCCGAACTGATTTTACCGCAATTTCTGCCGCTTTATCTTTTGGAAACCGATAAATGCCGGTACTAATGCCTGGAAAAGCAATTGTTTTAATATTGTTTTGTAAAGCCAGTTCTAAACTATTTTGATAGCAAGATTTAAGCAGATTCTTTTTTTCCTCTTTATCTCCATTCCAAACCGGTCCAACGGTATGAATTACATACTCTGATGGCAAATTACCCGCTGTCGTAATTACCGCATCTCCTACTTTACAGCCACCTTGTTTATTTCGAATCTGGATGCATCCATCTAATATGGCTTTTCCGCCTTTTCTGTGAATTGCTCCATCAACTCCGCCGCCGCCTAACAAAGAAGTATTGGCTGCATTGACAATGGCATCAACCTGAATTTCTGTGATATCGGCTTTGAGAATTTCTAAAATCATTTTTTAAATCTGTTTAGCTTGTCTCTTAATCCGGCATTTTCACTTACCAAAGAACGATCTGTAAAATGCACATTAATTACTTCTATCCCATTAATGATATTAGCATTGAAACTGGCTAAATCTTCAGATGGAATCCAAAGTTCATTATGATTTTTGTCTCCTACATTTTGAATTTCGTATTGCTCTAAAAAAGTACTTTTAACTTCAAATGCTGTTACAATTCCAATAAATCCGGAAAACTCATCAACAGTATTCCATTCCAGGGCAATTTGTTCAGCATATGCCTGATTGGTTACCGGATAAAAGATAGGTTGCCAGTCTAATCTTGGCGGAAACAACTTGTAATCGGTCTCTGCAATTAACTCCATTTCCTTCAATCCTACCGGACGATATAATCTTGTTGTTTCCATAATTCAATTATTGTAATTCATCCCTAACTTCCATTAAAGCAAAACCTAATAAATTTAGACCTCTCCACTTCGCAGGATTCAGAACATCTTTGTGATCACCGGCCATTCCTATTCCCCAAATGGCATCGACAGGACTGGCTTCGACTATGACTCTGTCATTGGTATTTAGTAAAAAAGTTTTTAAGTCCGGATGCTGACTGAATTTATGATAATTCCCTTCTTTCACAATGTCAAATCTCGCAGCCAGCCAAAGGGTTTCATTGTAATTCTTTACTTCTCTACCAAACTTTTTGGCTTCAGCAGGAGATTTAGCCTGAAGGATTTTCTGCAAAACTGCATCGTCTTTAAATAATTCTGCTTTCTTGGCCATCATCCAGTGTTCTGCCGTTTTATAAGTCACTTTATCGACTTCAAACGAACTTAACCACCATTGACTAAAGCAGGTTTTAGAAATGCTTCCGTCTTTATTGGGCTGATGTCCCCAGAAAAATAAAAATTTACTTTCTGCGGCTATATTTTCTATATTGTATTTCATTTTTTTTTCTTATTGAAACAAAGACGTCAACTGTTTAAAATCTTGTGAGTCGGGTGAAAATGATCCATAAATTTCATTAAAATCAGTAGTCAGCTTTTCAAATTTATAATCCACTTCGATCTGATCCATGCAGGTTACCACCAGATTTCTTTTTGCATTTGGACTGTAAGCGGTATCTAGTATTAAACTATAATTTAAAAGTTCATAATCTAAATCGCCAGTTCTCAATTCTTTTTGAAAATCGTTGTAAAGACAGGTTTCTTCTTCGTTATTTTTTAATTTTAATTCTCTTTCGTTACCCATCCAGCCACTTCCATGTCGGGTTGCATAACTTCTTGTAATATAATACACTTCGATAGCTTCAATTTTTAATTTCTGACAGATTTCATAAGCATTTTTTGAAGTTGTATTGGCATACGTTACATTCGGAAAAACACCGTGATCCATGTCGAGCAGGATTCCCTGGCTTCCTTCGAAAATAAGATTGGAGTACTTTTCTAAAAAACTGTAATCGCTGATATTCCATTTTATTTCATCAACGATTTCAAGAAAATGACTGACTTCTTCATCGATTTCACTTTCATTTAGAAAACCGTAATAATAGGCGATTTTTTCCAGTTTTGCCAAAAGCATTTGGCGGGGCGCTATCAGATCTATCGCGTATAATTTGTATGGGCCTTCATTACGTTTCATTGTGGCACCAACTCCTTTGCCACATGTTCCGTGATCTAAATTCTTAACATTGTTTCTGTTCTGCCAAACATCAAAAGGTGTTGTAATTTTGGCTAAAGGATGAATGTGAAGTTCAATATTCCCTCCTAATTCTTCGAGTTCTTTTCTTTCGTTGTATAAAAAAACAGGATGAATCGTGCAATGTTCACTATAATAAGAAGGCAAACCGCGAAGTGCGCCGCTGGCAAAACTCGAATGAACGTGTTTTTTATCGCCAATCATTACCGTATGTGCCGCCTGTTGTCCTCCTGAAAACCGAATAACTATAGATTCAGGATTTTGCTTCGCCAGAAAATCTGTTGTAATTCCTTTTCCCTCATCACCAAATCCTAAACCTATAACTATTTGTGCTGTTTTCATTTTGTAAAATATTATTTAAACACATAGAAACATAGATTTTTTGAAACTTTAAAAGGCGTTTCACTAGTTTAAACAAACATAGTTTCCAGGTGTGAGCAACTAGTTTTTTTATTTTCTTTTCATCACTAAAAAAAATCTATGTTTCTATGCGTTAAACATTTAAAGCATTTCTATATTATCTAATCCGTCAGGCGGAATTGTTCCTAAACCTAATCCTGAACTTTTATGTTTATCACAAATGATTTTCCTGATTACATTCGGAATTTCTTTATGATCTTCGATAGACAAACAATTTTGTCCGAGTAATTCTTTCCAGGCTACATTTGCTCTTATGGCCTGATCAGAATGCAATACACTAATATGATAGACTTCGTAACGCTCTTGAGTTGCTTTTAGTAATTCAAGATGCGTATACGTTTGCTGTCCCTGACCCATAATTTCTTTTATCGCTGATGCCGGAAGTGTTTCCAGATTAGGTTCATCCCCCACGGTAAACAACAATCCTTTCTGACCTCTTTTTTCGAAAGCATCGGTTTTGGTATGGAATGCTGCAAAATACCAGGCTAATAAATAACTTTCACCTGCATTTCCTCCTCCTCCACCTTCGATATAGGTTCTGGTCAGCCACATATCCAGTTCCTGATCGCCAGACTCAAATTGTCCAACCTGCAACGGATATCTGTCGCATTCATGATCTCCGATTCCTAAAAACAATAGTGCCGGATCCGGAACGCCGCCCTGAATAATTCCTCCCATTAATTTTGGAAGTCCTTCTTTGATCAATTCATGCGGAATATGTCCCATACTTCCCGTAACATCCAGCCCCAAAATAATGGGAACTGTATTCGGATGCACTTCAGAATCCCTGGCTTCTCTAAACGTAATGCCGTTTGGATTCATAGATTCATGCGCCATTCCTAAAGAATTTTGCGTAAAAATCTCACTTGCAGATTTAAATCCGTAACCTGCTTCTTTTGCTCTGCTTAAACGAGCGCCTAAGTCATATCTTGTACCTCCCATAACTAAAATGTTTTACCAAATAAATATTCGAATCTCTTTTTTGTCACTTCAAACTGAATGTTTAAATTTCTGATCGTTAATGACAATTCCATATCTTTTTGCACAAATGCTTCGGGTTGAAAATCGGCAAAAGTCAAACTGTTTTTATCGAGCGGACTTATATCAATAAGGCCTTCCTGCTCTCTTTCTAATCTTTTTATCTTCAGTTCTATATCTTCAACTCTGCGTCTGTAAATTAATTCTGAATCCTCCCCAATTGTTTTGGCTCTGTCTTCTCTAATCTGATCATTGTTTCTTTTTAAAGACTCAATGAATCTTGGTTTTAAATCATCACTCATCGTTTTTGTGGTTTTGTTTCAGGTTTTTCTTTGTTTCAGGTTTGCACGAAATGTGAAACTTGGAATCTTAAACTTGAAACGGTTAATAGCTTTTTTTTGTTTCAGGTTTCAAGTTTCACGTTGCTATGAATAACTTGAACCTTTTTAAACTAACTTGTCCAGTCCGATTACTTGTACACTTTCGCCTTCGAAATCTTTTACTGAATTGGTAGTAAATATTTTATCGAAGCAATTCAAAACTTCAAATCCTTTATTGAAGATTCCGTGGCTTACGGCTAAGTATAATTTTCCGGCATTTTTCTTTTTTAATTCTTCGGCTAAGCCAACAAAAGTTCCTCCACCGTCGCAAATATCATCAACGATTAAACAATCAATTCCGTTTAGATCGTCTTCGTATACTTTAAAACCAGATAGTTTTCCTGTTTTTACATCACGGCTTTTGCTGCATTCTACTACATCAACCCCACCTAAAAACTCAGAAACTTTGTAGATTTTTTTCAAAGCGCCGCCATCCGGAGAAATTAGTTTTACGTTTTCGCCAATTACCTTTAAAACTTGCTGGATAAAAGTATGGTTTGGAATCACTTCGCAATTGTTTACCAATGCCGGGGTAACTTCAGAATGCGCATCAAAAACAAAAACTTTATTTAACTGAAGTGCGTTTATAATATCAGCATATACTTTTACAGAAAGAGATTCTCCTTTAATCATCACGCGATCTTGTCTTGCTGCCGGGAAATACGGAATAAACAAATCGATTACTTCAACATCCATTCTGCGCAAAGCATCTACTGTGATACACAACAACCCTAAATCATTGAATGAATTTAATCGGTGTGTGATGGTTACTTTTTCATTGTGATCAAAATCAGGATTGATTTTAATATGAGGTTCTCCTCCAGAAAATGTAAAACTTTGAAATTGGATTGCTTCCTGATTAAGGATCGGAGTGAATTTTGGGTCTAGGTTAAGTATCATAGTTTTTTAGTTTGCGTTAATTATACGCAAATGTAGAATTAAATTTTTAATAAACAATTTGTTTTGTGTAAAAATTACGCAAACTTTATTTCAAAGTGAAAGCCTTTTTCAATTAATTCACTGTATTTCAATTTATTAAACTTAAAAAGTTTTGCAGGACGACCGCTTTTTATGGGCGAAAAACGATCTGTCTGATCTAAAAAGCCATAACTGAGGATCTTTTTTCTAAAATTTCGTCGGTCAATTTCTTTCTCCAGAATGGTACAATAGAGATTTTCAAGATCTGAAAACAGAAATTCTTCGGGAAGCAAATCAAACCCAACGGGTTCATACGTTAGTTTTGCTTTTAATCTTGAGATGGCTGTTTCTAATATTACATTATGATCGAAAGCCAAAGCAGGAATTTCATCTATTTTGCACCATTGTACCCTTTCGGCATCCGTATCGGCTTTTATTTCCAGATTAGAGGCATCTACCAAAGCATAATATGCAACAGAAATGACACGGTTTCTGGAATCTCTGTAAACATCGTCTCCAAAAGTGTATAACTGTTCCATAAAAGTAAGCTGCACATTGGTTTCTTCATGCAATTCTCTAATTACAGCATTGCTAAGCGATTCGTCCTGTTTTACTAATCCGCCTGGCAACGCCCAATATTTATCGGCAGAACCAAATTTCTGCTCAATTAAAAGCACATACAAATTGTTGTTTTTATATCCAAAAACAATGGCATCAACAGCAATTCTTATATTTTGAAAATTTTCCATAATTAAAAAATCATATCTCACAAATATAACGAATGAGAGCCAATTTTATAATCTATTGCTTCAGCATAAATCATAAAACTGGCTCTTACTAATTAAAATTTCCTATTAGTTCACCGTTACAACTTTCTTTGGGGTTATGTTGCAGTCTATAGTCTCTTTTCTGAGTTTTATATCTGCTATAACTTCATAACTCCCCACTGTTTCATAAGTATGGGTTACTTTTGTACCGGTGACAGTCTCTGTTGTTCCATCACCAAATGTCCATTTTACAGAATTTAACGTTCCGCTTCCGGTATATTTAATAGAATAATTAATTTTCCTGGCATTTACCGGATCGAGAGAATATTTGATCTCAACCTGTGCCGATTCTCCCAAACAATTTGTTATCGCTTCCAGTTGCTCACTGCAGGAATTAGTTATAAAAAAAATTGTAAGGAGGACTAAAAAATTTGCTGCTTTTTTCACATTATGCTTATTTTAGAATTTTGTCATTAATATTTTATTTGAAGAATAAAGACATAAAGGGTACAATTACAACCTGTTACCCAAAAAAAGCTTTAATTCTTTCGCTATAGCTTCAAAAAAAGAACTCGAAGTATTGTTTTTAGCCGTTAATAAGTATACATATTCTTCGGGCACGTGAAAACTATTCCACAACAATTGCAATTTGTTTTCTTTAATATATTTTCTCGCATTACAATTCCAGGTTATGGCAACCCCGGAATTTTTAGAAAGCATCTCGAGCATTTCAGATTCAGACGGAATGATATAATTAGGCACCATTGACGGTCTTTTTTTACTGAAAGCATGGAGCCAGAATATTTTGATATGCGAAATTCTGGCATCATTACAATACCATTTTTGCTCGTTGAGCCATTGTTCTGTTTCTGTAAAATTGTCTGCTTTTAGTTTCTGACGAAATTCTGCTGCATCCAGACTTATTGGAGCCACCATTATTAATTTTATTTTTCCAACAATTTCATAAATGGTATCAAACGTATCAAATCTTTTTGTGGTAATGGCAAAATCGAGTTTTTTAGCATCTACCAGCGCAAAAAGGGCATCATCTTCTGCAAAAGTAAAATCGATAAAATCAAATTTGGAGATTAAGACACTTCCGCAACTATTAAAGAGGTCTTTAGAAATTCCAACAGAAATTAACCGGACAGAATCATGCGCTTTTGCCCGAAACCCATTCTCGACATTTTCTAAACGATCGAGAGCATCAATAATTAAATTATTAAGTAACTTAGCGTATTCCGTTGGTTCGACACCTTTAGATTTTCGATTGAATAATTTATAACCAACATGAGCCTCTAACATAGATATTTGTTGACTTACAGCAGGTTGACTCATAAACAATTCTTTTGCCGCTATAGAAAAATTGCCGTTTTTATAAACGGACTTAAATGTTCTGTACCATTCTAGATTGACCATGATATAAATATTTTAATAACAAACATAGTTTATTTTATTTTTACTGATATCACTTTAGTCGTAAATTTGATTAAAATTTAAACTTATGAAAAAGATAGCTTTACTCGCGATTATAACATTAACAGCTTTTAGCTCAACGGCTATAGCTCAAAAAACAACTAAAAAAGGTATGAAAAAAGTATTATTTGTTGTGACCAGTAACGATAAACTGGGCAATACAGGAGAAAAAACAGGATTTTGGTCAGAAGAATTGGCTGCACCTTATTATGAATTATTAGATCAGGGAGTAGAAATCACGATTGCAACTCCGCTTGGGGGTCAGCCTCCAATAGATCCTAAAAGTGCTGATCCGGCATCTGCAACCGAAGACACAAAACGTTTTGATGCTGATAAAACTTTACAGGAAAAATTAACACACACACATAAACTTTCGACTATTGATCAAAAAGATTACGATGCCGTATTTTATCCGGGAGGCCACGGACCACTTTGGGATTTAGTAGAGGATAAAAATTCAATTGCTTTAATCGAATCTTTTTACACCCATAAAAAACCTGTAGCTTTTGTTTGTCACGCTCCGGCAGTTTTGAAAAACGTAAAAGTAAACGGTGAGTTTTTAGTGAAGGGTAAAAAAGTAACCGGATTTACTAATGAGGAGGAAGAAGCGGTAGGTTTAACCAAAGTAGTTCCGTTTCTATTAGAAGATGCTTTAACTCAAAATGGTGGTAAATTCTCAAAAGGGCCAAACTGGGCACCTTATGCTGTAGAAGACGGACTTTTGATTACAGGACAAAACCCGGCATCATCTAAATTGGTGGCTGGTAAATTATTAGAAAAATTAAATAAATAAGATGCTAAGGCACTAAGTGGCTAAGTCACTAAGATTAAAAACTTAGCAACTTAGCATCTCAGTAATATTAATAAAAAAGATGTTAAGTCACTAAGAGTAAAAAACGTAGAAACTTAGCCACTTAGCATCTCAGAAACTATAAAAAAAACATGCTAAACTTTGAATTATACAATCCGACGAATTTAATCTTCGGAAAAGGGCAAATAGAAAAACTTTCGACTTTAGTACCAAAAGAGGCAAAAATCCTTTTGGCTTATGGTGGAGGAAGTATTTTTAAAAACGGAATTCACGAACAGGTAATCAACAACTTAAAAGGTTTTGATATTGTAGAATTTGGCGGAATTGAGCCAAACCCGCATTTCGAAACTTTAATGAAAGCGGTTGAAGTAATTAAGGCAGAAAAAATAGATTTTATTCTGGCTGTTGGTGGCGGATCTGTTATTGATGGAGTAAAATTTATTTCGGCGGCAGTAAACTTTGAGGGAAACCCAATTGATATTTTACAAAAACGTTTGTTGATTAAAGAAAACGCAATGCCTTTTGGAACTGTTTTGACTTTGCCGGCAACCGGAAGTGAAATGAATTCCGGAGCTGTGGTTACAATTCAGGCAACTCAGGAAAAACTGGCTTTTGGCGGAAGTGCCATGTTCCCGAAATTCTCTATTTGTGACCCAACAGTAATTGCTTCTTTACCAAAAAGACAATTACAAAATGGTGTTGTGGATGCGTATACTCACGTTATGGAGCAATACTTAACATATCCTCACGAAGGGTATTTGCAAGATCGAATTGCTGAAGGAATTCTACAAACTTTGATCGAAGTGGGACCAAAAGTGGTAGAAAATCCAACGGATTATGCTTTGGCTTCTAATTTTATGTGGAGTTGTACAATGGCGTTAAACGGCCTGATTCAAAAAGGGGTTCCGTCTGACTGGGCAACTCACATGATTGGTCACGAGTTAACTGCTTTATATGGAATCGATCACGCCAGAACTTTGGCAATCATTGGCCCAAGTTTGTATAACGTAATGTTTGATACTAAAAAAGAGAAACTAGCGCAATACGGAAGAAGAATTTTTAACCTAACAGGTTCTGATGAAGAGGTGGCTAAGGAAGCAATCAACAAAACAGTTGAATTTTTCCATACTATGGGCATGGATACTAAACTTTCTCAATACACAGATGATTACAGCAAAACAGCAGATTTCATTGTAAACCGTTTTGATGAAAGAGGATGGAAAGGTTTAGGAGAAAAACAACTGATTACTTTAGATAAGGTGAAATCAATTGTTGAAATGAGTTATTAGTACTTAAATTCCAATACTCTCAGATGTGTTATTGGAATTTGTCTATACTTAAAAAAGGCGTTCTTGAATTTTCAGGAACGCCTTTTTACAATACTAAAACAAAACTAACTAACTCAATTTTTGCTAAACTCATTAAAATTCTAATTTATAATCAGTAAAACGTAAGGATTTTCTTTTTATTGTGTTAACTTGAAATTTTTTTTATCCTTTTTTTTTAAGTGATCTTATTAAATTTAAAAGATATTGACTTATTTAAAATCCTTATTCAGTTGCTTCTCAAAATTTGATGTCAGAATTTCAATTTCTTTTTTGATGTTTTGTATGTTACTGTTCTTTTTTTCCTCTAAAACTTTTCCCTCCATAAATAATTTTAAATCATAAAGATTGTTTTTGTTTTTTAAAATCAGGATTCCGGTTTCCGGCTTTTTTGCTTTATTAAATCGTAAACCTGTTAGTTCCTGAATATTATCCGCTTTACCAAACATGTCCTCAATGTTTATTCCTTTTGAGAAATTATCAGCTATTGTATGGAAGTTTTCTTCCATTGTTTTTGATCCATTTATGCCTGATACAAATATCCCATAGATCATCTCTGATTCTTTTAGACTTTCATGATCTATTTCTTTAGCCTCTAAAATTTTAGCTTCAACCGTATTCTCTGATTCATAATAAAAAACACTTCCGGCCACTTCCGGAATCACATCATTTATTTCTAAAGATGAAATAGACATCACGACTTCATCCGCAATAATTAATTGGCTTACATATTTATTGCCTACTTTTTCCCTGCGAATTTTTCCGGTTTTTTCTTTATTCAATTCGGTAATTTCGATTGTATCATTTTTCAATTCAAAATGAAAACGGTTAAAATAATGTATCGCAAAAAGATCCAGATCAAAGCTCTGTAAAATTCCGTTTTTCCAGTATTTCGAAATAAACTGACGGTCTAATTTTATGTATTCTACTCCGTCTGCTATTTTCCCGTCTTTATACGTCGATTTTATATCATAATTGGGGTATTGATACTTTTCCAGGTTTTCTAAATAATTGTTCGAATATTGATATTTTATGGTTCCATTTTCATAATAATCGACATAGTTAAATTCATTGAAATCTGTTGCAAAATATCCTGAATACGGTTTTTCATTTTTATAAACTCCTTCATAAGAATCCTGTCTGTCCGAAGTAATTAAAAAAGAACGATTTATGATTTTTATTCTTTTGCCGTTTTCAAAATATATGGATTTCAGAATATTATTCTCGTCTGTTCTTTCATATTTACTTCTGTAGAAAATCTCTTCCGTAATTGCTCCGTTTTTATATATTGTTGCTGTTTGAGATTCTACTAATTTCCCGTCATACGGCAAACCGTTTTTGTATTCCAGTTTTCCGGTAACTTTTCCGTCTTCATAAAAAATAGTTTCACCGTTTACCACATCATTCAAGCATGTGTAGGTTTTAATAACATTATCGATATTGTAATTAAAAACTTTTTGTAATCCGTTTTTCTTAAAATTCGTTACCTGAATTACCTCCTGACGATCTTCTCCGGTTTCTACAACGAAGGTTCCGTTATAAGGTTTATCGTTTTTGTACATACCTTTGGCAACAATACTGTCATTTTCTGTCTTTACGATTGCTTCTCCTTCTTTTAAACCTTTTATATAGTGCTGGTTTATGACTAAACCTCCGAAGAAATTTTCATCGAAATTACCTTCAAAAGGTTTTCCGTTTTTATAGGTTCGTTTATTCATTACCGTTTCATCTTTATTATAAACGATTTCATCTCCGACTTTTTCACCCGCATTATATTTAGTGAATTCCTGAATTTTACCGTTGGGATAATATTTAATCTCTTCGCCTGATTTTTGTCCTGCTTTATAACCGGTTTTTGATTTAATGGCTACTGCAAAATTATTTTGTTCATAATAATGATATACGATGCCATTCGAAATGTCATTACCATATTCCTGGAAATCACTTTGACCGATGGTTTGAAGCACCTGCCCTATCACATCGTAATTGACTTGTTTAAAAGGATGCATTTGTCCATATTCGATATCGTACCAGGTTTCCTGCGCCAATTGTTTTGAGTTGATCCAGAATATTTTTTTCTTCACTATTTTCTTAATAACCTGTTTTTTAGTTCCAGTCTGATTATCTACAACCATTACAGGTGCTGTTTCGACCAGAACTTCATTACCCTCATTAGTTTCTCTTTCTGAGTTGTTGCTTCTGTAGTCGTCCCAGTTTCTCACTTCTTCAAAATCTCCCTCAGCTGGTTTTCCGTCAAGATAGTTCCCTTTCATTAAAATGGTCCCATCCTGATGGTAAACGATAGTTTGTCCCTCTTTTTTACCTTTTTTATATTGAATCGTTTTGCGTTTTTTCCCATTTGGATAATAATACGTCAAGACAGAAGTCCTGGAATTATTATAATACTGATAAACTGACGAATCAAAGCCGTTTTCATCGTACCAGACAATATCTCCCACATAACTATCCAGATCACTTTTCAAAGAATAGCCTTGAAACTGAGGTGTATTATTGATATAAAAATCTTCTATTAAAATTAAATCACCTATTTGTTTTGAGGGCATAATTCTATAAAAGGAAGCTTCTGATTTAGAAGTTTCTTTCCATTTTTTATCGAAATAAACCGGATCTGCGTTTTGTGAAAAAGAAAGTCCTGTTGTAAAAACCAAAACAAGATTAAAAAATTTATTAGCCATATTTGAAAGAAATTTCAACCTAATGTACTGATTTTTTAATTCATTTAATTTCTTTTGCAAGAAAAAAATCCCGGAACACATTCAATCGATCTCATGTGAAAAATAAAGAAACTTTGAAAATCATTTTCAAATTTCTTAAATCAGATTTTGTATTATTACTACATTATTAAGTACTTTTGTTTTAAATTATTAAAATAATGAGCGAAAAGTTAAAATTTGCAGTAATCGGAGGAGGAAGCTGGGCAACGGCAATTGCAAAAATGTTATGCGTTAATCTTTCCGAAATTGCATGGTATATGCGCAATGAGTCTGCCATCGAACACATTCAGAAATACAAACACAATCCGAATTATTTAAGTTCGGTTGAATTTGACACCAATAAATTAAAATTAACCAGTAATATAAATGAAGCGATCGAATATGCTGATTATGTAATTTTCGCTATTCCGTCTGCATTCTTAGATGCTGAATTAAAGAACTTAACGGTTTCTTTGACTGATAAAATTATCTTTTCGGCCATTAAAGGAATTGTTCCTGAAACAAGTTTAATCGTTGGAGAACATTTTCATATTCAATACGATATTCCTTATTACAATATTGGTGTTATTACAGGTCCTTGTCACGCAGAAGAAGTGGCTTTAGAAAGACTTTCTTACCTGACAATCGCTTGTGGAGATCCTGATAAAGCCAGTATTGTGGCTAAGTCATTATCCGGAAACTACATTAAAGCCAAAATTTCTGATGACATTATTGGTACTGAATACGCTGCGATGCTTAAAAACATTTATGCGATTGCTGCCGGAATTGCTCATGGTTTGGGTTATGGAGATAACTTTCAGTCGGTAATGATGAGTAACGGGATTCGTGAAATGAAAAAATTCATCCGAAAAGTACATAAAATGAAACGTAACATTAATGATTCGGCCTATTTGGGCGATTTATTGGTTACAGGATATTCCGTTTTCTCGAGAAACAGAATGTTCGGAAACATGATTGGAAAGGGATACACCGTAAAAAGTGCCATGATGGAAATGAGTATGGTTGCCGAAGGGTATTATGCAACAAAAAGTGCTTATAAACTAAATCAGGGTTATGGTGCAAAAACTCCAATTATAGATGCCGTCTATGCCGTTTTATATGAAGGAAAGGATGCTAAATCAGTCTTCAAAAAACTAACAGAATCTTTGGATTAAACTTTTTTTTTTAGAAAATAGAAACAAGAGTAAAGAAAATAGACTTCTATACTTTGAGAATATAAAAAGAGCCAAGACTAGTTATTTAGATCTTGGCTCTTTCTTCTTTATTCTATTCTCTATAATCTATTATCTTGCTTCTTGCATCTAAATACTACTTCACCATAACCCCTTCAACAAACAAAATCGGCACTTCTTCCGTTTTATTCTCATTGATTAAGTTTGATTTGAAGATGAATTTTTTATCGTATAAAGTATTTCCGATGAAAAAAGTTACCATGAACTCGTTGTTTAAAACCAACAAGCTCTTTTCTATCATTTCGATTTTTACTACCGAAACAGCCGGAACTTCCACAAAGGCGTGACGAAGAACAGATGTTTTTTTCATTTCGCCATCTATTGTTCCAAATGCTTTTGAAACGACCATTACGCTGTCTAAATTAAAGTCGCTGTCGTTTACAAGATAAGCGTACCACACTTTCTCCATAAAATCGTCGCTCCATTCCTGAACAGCGGCAAGAAATACGTTTTCTACTTCGGGGATTGTTATATCTGCTTTCATATCAGTCAAAAGTTTAAAAGTCATAAAGTCGAAAATCATAAAGTCATTACTATGGGACTTTCGACTTTCGACTTTATGACTTTTGGCTTAAATTATATATTTGCTTTGAATTGCTCTAAGAAACGAACGTCATTTTCGTAAAACATACGAATATCACCAATTTGGTACAATAACATCGCAATACGCTCTACTCCCATTCCGAAAGCAAAACCGTTGAATTCATCCGGATTGATGTCGCAATTTTTAAGAACGTTTGGATCTACCATTCCGCAGCCTCCAATTTCCAGCCAACCTGTTCCTTTTGTGATACGGTAATCGGTTTCGGTTTTTAAACCCCAATAAATATCAATTTCGGCACTTGGTTCTGTAAACGGGAAATAGGACGGACGTAAACGAATCTTCGATTTCCCGAACATTTCTTTTGTAAAATAAAGTAATGTTTGTTTCAAATCGGCAAAAGATACGTCTTTGTCAATGTACAATCCTTCTACCTGATGAAAGATACAGTGCGAGCGTGATGAGATGGCTTCGTTACGAAAAACACGTCCCGGAGAGATCGTACGGATTGGCGGTTTGTGATTTTCCATATAACGCACCTGAACAGATGATGTATGCGTACGCAACAACACATCAGGATTGGTCTGAATGAAAAAGGTATCCTGCATATCACGCGCCGGATGGTATTCCGGAAGGTTTAATGCGGTAAAGTTATGCCAGTCGTCTTCGATTTCCGGACCTTCGGAAACATTGAAACCAATGTTGGCAAAAATATCTATAATTTGATTTTTAACAATCGAAATCGGGTGACGTGAACCAATAATTACCGGTTCTGCCGCACGCGTTAAATCGCCAAACATTCCTTTTACTTCTTGTTTGCTTTCCAGTTCTTCCTGAATTACGCGAACTTTTTCTTCTGCAACCGCTTTTAAAGTGTTTATTACTTGTCCAAAGTCTTTTTTCTGATCGTTTGGAATGTTTTTGAACTCTGTAAAAAGTTCTTTTAACAGCCCTTTACTACCTAAATATTTAATACGGAATTGCTCTAAAGATTCTTTATTTTTATCATTAAAGGCTTTTGCTTCCTCTATATGTTGTTTTATCTTGTCTATCATTTTCCTTCAATAATTGAGGGAACAAATTTAATGAATTTGTTCCAAGTATGGTGTTTAAAGTTTAAAGTTTCCTTTACAAGTTATGATATTCAATCACAACTATTTTATTAGACTTATTTTACTTTCGATTTCCTGCACTTTTTTGAGCCAAAAATCTATTCCTTCCTGATTTTTCACAATCTCTTTTTCATAGACTGATGAAATAGTACTTAATTTCGCCCGGTTTCTCTGGTTATCTTTATTGTGTTCGATTTTATTCGTTGGTTCTGTTCTGGTGCGCCAAAAATCAATATTTTTAAGATAAGTGTCTTTTAGGTCTTCAAAATATTCGATCAGTTTTTCTTTTGAATTAGGAATATAACCCGGACCGCTGCAACCACAGGAATGAAAAGTAATTCCAACGCTGTACAAACTTTTAATATGCTTCCATTTTTTCAGATCGTCTTTTTTTGGCGATTCAAAATCAAGTCCCATATTGGCCATTAAGTCTCCGCATTGCGGGCATTTTGCTTCCAGAAGGGATTTCTCGCCTCTTTCTATGTCAGTCATCAGTCTTCGCTTAAATGTCTTCTGACAATTAAAACAAGCATAATGTGGTTTATAGGAAACCATTGCATATCTGCACATCTCTCTCTTTTTAAAATTCGTTTTCAGCTACCGTTTAAAAGGCACTGCAAATTACGACCACAATTAAGACCTACTCAATAAGTTCTCTTTCTAAAAAATAATTTACAATGGCTTCTTTCATTAAAACCGATTGCTCTCCCGCTTTTAATGGCGGTAATTCTTCTTTTACTTTGTAATGTGGCCATCCTTCTGCATCAAAAAAATCGAATTCGTAAAACCCGTATGGCTCTAATAATCGGCAAATAGCGATGTGCATCAGGTTTAATTTCTCATCTTTTTTGAATTCGCGGTGTACTTTTCCAAGTTCCTGAACTCCAATCAGGTAAATTATGGCATCTAAATCTAAGTCTTCTCCTTGCGAAAACTGGTTAGATAGTATATCGACGAGCTTTTCCCATCGCTCTTTTAGTTGTGTATCTCTGGACATTTTTATTTGTGATTTTAGATTTTAGATTTTAGACTGAAGAATGATTTAAAGATTATTTAAACTTAATTCCTACTATCATAGCTCTAAAATTATTACGGCAAAGATAGGAACTTCAAATCCAAAGACCTAAAATTAAAGATTTGTCATACATTATTAAATAAATGGGCCACGGATTAAGCGGATTAACGCTGATTTTTTGTTTGTGCATATGTTCTTTAAACACATAGAAACATATATTTAACTTTATAAAAAAGGTTTATATTAAAAAAACTCGTTTTTCACACATAGCCAATTTTGAATACTAACAAGCATCCAAAAATAAAACCTTTAAACCTTTGCATCTTTGAGCCTCTGAGCCTTAAAAAGCAGATAATTCTTTTATATTTGCGCCTTAATTAAACGAACAGAAAACATGAGTTTTTTTGATATTATTGTTGGGGCACTTTTGGCTTTTAGTTTATACAAAGGAATCAAAAACGGTCTTTTTGTAGAAGTGGCCTCTTTTATTTCTTTGTTGTTAGGAATTTACATTGCGATTAAATTCTCTTCTTTTATGAAAGAACTGATCATGAAACATGTTTCCTGGAATCCGAACACGATACAAATCACTGCTTTTATTCTGACTTTTATTCTGGTGGTAATTGGTGTTTATTTCTTAGCCAAAATCCTTACCGGAATTGCTGATTTTGCTTTTTTGGGATGGGCAAATAAATTGGGCGGAGGTTTCTTCAGAATTTTGAAAACAATTCTGATTATGAGTGTTTTTATTGCTCTTTTTGAGAAAATAAACTTCAATGAAACGTTTGCTAAAAAAGAAACTCTCGATAAATATTTTTTTTATAATCCGATAAAAAAAGTAGCTGCTTTCGTTTATCCTTCTATCGAAAAATGGTATGATACTTTTAAAGAAGAACATGCTAAAAGTTCGGAAGAAAAGTCGAATGAAGCTTCTGAGAAAAAATAATTGAATTGTCAGGCTAAGCGAAATCGAAGCCCTTTTCTACAAAACAAGCCTTCGACTTTGCTCAGGCTGATATTAGTTTTCAAAATAGGAAACCCGACAGGTTTTATAAACCGGTCGGGTTTGACAAAAGATTGCGCTTAGAACTATTTTACCAGTTTACTTCTAGTTTTTCTCCTTTTTTCAACGTGATATTTTGTTTTTTATCTCCGGAAATCAAGGTTGTTTTCCCTCCTGTTTTAGATGAAACCGTCACTTTTTTCAGGATTTTATTCTCCCAATTCATTTCGATTTCAAATCCTCCGCGGGCACAAATTCCTTTTACTGACCCCGTTTCCCAGGCGTCCGGTAAAGCGGGTAATAATCTGATTTCGTTTTCGTCTGACTGAACCAGCATTTCGGCAACGGCTGCAGCCCCTCCAAAGTTTCCGTCGATTTGAAATGGCGGATGTGCGTCGAATAAATTCGGGTACGTTCCTCCTCCTCTTCTCGGTTTGTCCGTTTTCTTTCCGTCAGGATCTACATATCTTAGCAATTCGCGGAACATTTTATAAGCACGGTTTCCATCCCAAAGTCTTGCCCAAAGATTGATACGCCAGCCTTTTGACCAGCCTGTGGTTTCATCGCCTTTTATTTCCAATGTCTTTTTTGAAGCTGCTGCTAAATCGGGTGTTTTTTCCGGCGTGATATGATCTCCGGGGAAAAGTCCGAACAATTGCGATTGATGACGGTGCTTTGGATCTTCGTCATTCCAGTCAAAATACCACTCCTGCAGATTTCCTTTTTTACCTATTTGATAGGGATGGAATTTAGAAAGTGCCGCTTCTAGTTTTGCTCTGAAATCGGCATCTGTATTTAAAACTTTTGAAGCTTTTATCGTTTTATCGAAACATTCTCTTATCATGGCCAAATCAGCGGTTCCGCCATACATTGTTGCTCCAATGAAACCATCCGGTGTTATATATTTATTTTCAGGCGAAGTGGATGGTGATGTAATTAAATTTCCATTTTTATCGGTTACCATCCAGCCTAAAAAGAATTGTGCTGCACCTTTCATTATAGGATACCCTTCATTTTTCAGGTAATTTTTATCCTGTGTAAAAACATAATGTTCCCAAATATGGGTGCTTAACCAGGCTCCGGACAATGGCCAGCACGCCCAGCTTGGATCTTCTTTCCCAAATTGCCCCACCGGATTTGTCATGGCCCAAATATCAGAATTATGAGCTGCTGCCCAACCTTCACTGACTCCGTAAAAAGTCTTCGCAGTTACCTTTCCGGTTACTGAAAGATTTTTTATAAAGCTCAAAAGCGGCAAATGCATTTCGGAAAGATTGGTATTTTCGGCAAGCCAATAGTTCTCTTCGAGATTGATATTCATCGTATAATTACTGCTCCATGGCGGATTTAGATACGGATTCCAGATGCCTTGCAAATTGGCAGGAACGCCCAAGGTTCTGGAACTGCTTATAAGCAAATAACGGCCATAATTGAAATAGAGGATTTCTAAGTTTTTATCCTCTTTTCCGTCAGCGTAGCGCAGTAAACGTTCGTTTGTTGGTAAATCCGGAGCAGTTGTTTTTCCTAAATCTAAAGTCACACGATTATAGAATTTTTGATAGTCTTTTGTATGGCTTTCTTTTAATTGATCAAATGTTTTTGCAAATGATTTATTCAGATTTTGCAAGGCAATTGATATATCATCTACTCCTTCATTTGCCGGATTTTTGTCAAAACCATTAAAACTTGTTGCAACAGAAACATAAATAATGGCTTCTGTGGCGTCTTTTAAGCTTAAAGATTCTCTGGAACTTGTAATTTTTCCGTCTGTTTTTTTGATCTGAATTAAAGTGGTGAATCTTGTTCCTCTTTCAGTAATTTTTTGATATTTTGGTAAAACCGAATATCCTGCATTTTCATGAATGGGGGCAAATCCGGTCATTACGAGAATATTGCTTCTCACTTCAACATTTGATTTTAGTAAGCTTTTTAAATTAATATCAAAATTCAAAGCTCCTTTTGCGCTGCTTGTCAATTTGATTACCATGATTTGGTCCGGTGCCGAAACAAAATATTCACGGGTAAATTTTATACCGTTCATTTCATAACTCACTTTGGATACTGCATTCGAGATATCCAGTTCCCGATAGTAATGGGCTGCTTTTCCTTTCTCGGAATTATTGATTTCTAATGTCCCTAACGGTGTAAATGACTCGGAGTTTTTGCCCTGAATTTTTTTGTTTAATTCTTCTGCAAGTTTGTAGTTTTCATTTTTTAGCGCTTCCCGAATAGCCGGAATGTTTTTGTAGGCTTCGGGATTCATATTCGCATTTACGGGTTCGCCCGACCAAAGTGTGGCGTCGTTCAGATAAATTTTATCTGAATTTGCACCGCCAAAAACGGTTGCTCCCATTTTTCCGTTTCCTAAAACGAGACTTTCTTCAAAAAATTCTGCAGGTTGATTGTACCACAAAACATGACTCGATTGGGCCGACATGTTTATGCAGAAAAAAGTGAATAGTAAAATGAGAAATGTTTTTGTGAGATTTTGATTCATTTTATAATGTTTAATATGTGTCGTTTCTTCGCTACAAATATGTCGTTCGTTTATTCATCAACGGATTTTAATCCGTTGCTACAAAAATGTAGTTCCTCCGGAACTCTTTTCTGAAATTTTCGTCAGGTTTATTATCCTAACAGGTTTCCAAAACCTGTTAGGTATTGTATTTTTCAGCCTGTTTTGACAATTATACCTAACAGGTTTTGGAAACCTGTTAGGATCCGTAAACACAATATGAGCGCTTTTGTAAATCCGGTCACGCCCTAATAATTACCTCAAAATAAGTCATTAATACGGAACTTTTCACCTTTTACTTCTAACTTATTTACTAACCTTATATATTTCGTTTGCTGTAATCATTTCCCAATTATCGGTTCTGAAAGGCGACGCTGGAAATTTTTCTTTATTAAAAAGGTTGATTTCGGTATCGTCATCTGCCCAACCGTAATGAACGGCAACGGGATTTGGCACGTTTTCGCTCGAAACGATGACTTTGTTGTTTTTTATGGTCGCTTTCGCGGAATGAAAAACCTTGTCGGCACCGGCGATTTCGAATCCTTTTACATTTCCTGAATTGTCGGAAGTTGATAACCCACTTCCGATATTATCGAAAGTAAGGATAATTTCGTTTCCTTTTATTTCCTGAGATGTAAAAATTGGTCCGCTATAGATTTGTTTTTTGCCATAAACATTATTCAATGCAATTGCCGCCAAACGCAAACCTACGTCTTGTTTGTTGGTTGGGTGAATGTCTTTTGCATTACCAATGTCAGTGGTGACGGCCATTCCGGTATTGGGTAATTTTAGGGTTTCAAGTTGTGATTCGCGAAGTTCTGCCCAACGGCTGCCTACTTTACTGTTTCCGTTAAATTCATTGAAAGTAGACAATTGCACGAAATAAAAAGGGAAGTTGCCTTGATTCCATTTTGTTCTCCAATCGTTGATCATTAATGGAAATGACTTTTTGTATTGTTTTGCCCTCCAGACATTGGCTTCGCCCTGATACCATAAAACGCCCTGAAACGCATACGGAATCAACGGATTTACCATAGCGTTGTATAATAATGATGGATAAGTGTTTGGCGAAATCGCGATTTTTACCTGTACAACATTAAATTTCCAAAGTCCTTCGAGTGGTATATTGGTGTCTTTGAATTGAATTTTTAAATCGGCAGGATCGCCGTAAATTCCGCCACCACCTGAATAATCTGCAATTCGTACAGCAATTACGTTTTTGCCTTCTTTTAAAACTCCGGCAGGAATTTTATAAATCCGAAGTGTTTCCCAAATTTTATTGGTTCCTACCTGAACGCCATTTACATAAGTTATGTCTTCGTCGTCTACTTTTGAAAGATGTAAAACAGCTTCGCTTTTAGCTTGTTCAGCAGACAGGGTAATTGTTTTTCGCATCCATACTACGCCATCGATATTGCCTATTTGTTGGTTTTCCCATAAAGATGGTACTTTAATTTCCGGCCACTTCTTATCCTCAAAATTGAAATCCTTAAATTGGTTCTCCTTTTCCATCGAAACATCAAACCCCTGAATTTTCTTCAGATTATCGAGAACTGATTTTTTGTAAACTTCGAAAACCGCATCCAGGTCAACTTGTGGGACATCGGCAATCATAGCTTTAAAGTCATCACTTTTTTCGAATGCTTCACGGCTTGTCCAGGTTTCTACATTAGTTCCGCCCCAGGAAGTATTGATGATCCCGATTGGGATTTTTAATTCCGCATATAATTTCTTAGCAAAAAAGAAACCTGCGGCAGTAAAATCACGGCTATTTTCTTTGTTTGCAACCAACCATTTTCCTGCTTTTAAATCTTCTTTTGGTGTTCCGCTTAAATCCTGGGCAACACCAAAATGACGAATCATGGGATAATCAGCATCTGCCATTTCTTTATCAGCGTTCATGGTTTTGTACATCTGAAATTCCATGTTGGATTGTCCGCTGCAAATCCATACTTCGCCCACCAAAACATCTTTGATGACAATTTTATTTTTTCCCGTAACAATTAATTCAAATGGCCCACCTGCTTTTTCAGCAACTAGTTTTATCATCCATTTTCCGTTTTTATCGGCCTGGATGGTTTTGGTTTGTTTGTTAAAATGAACTTCGACTTTTTCGTTTGGTTCTGCCCGGCCCCAAACCGGGATTTCTTTGTTCCGCTGTAAAACCATTCCGTCAGAAAATAACAAAGGCATTTTAACATTTGCGTGTGCTATGGTGCCGAATAGTAAAAAAAGAAAGATTATTTTTTTCTTCATGTGTTTATTGTTTAAACCATAAAAATGATATAAAAAAATTTAAGCCTTGTATAGGTTTGCGCTTATATTTTTTTATATCACTTATATGATGAGTTCCTGTTTTTATTGTAATCCTTCGATCATGGCATTTAATGCCTGGGTATCGAAAACGGTATTATTGGTTCTGTTTATAATCCCAAAACCGTTGTTCCCTAAATTTCCTTCGTCCCAATAGAAAGGCAATAACCCATTTGCTTTAGCTTGTTTTACCACTGTTTTCAAATAATAAGCCCTTGAAGCCAAATGCAAAGTCAAGGCATCGCCTGTTAAAGTAGTACGGCGAATGGCGCCAAACTCTCCCAACAAAACCGGAATTCCCTTATCTACAAATTGTGTTTTCATGAGTTTGAAGTTTTTCTCCAGATCGGCTTCTTCTCCGTAAGTTGCATTTCGCTCTGTATCGGTCGTCGAATGGTAATTTGTTCCCCAATAATAGAACATCTTGCCCCAGGATTCGTCTTTGGTTAAACCTCCAAAATTCCATGGTGCGTAATAATGCACTTCGACCATCATGCGATTTGTTGCCTTATCAGTTGGTAAAGTGGTCATTAATTTATTGGTTTTTTCGATATCTGTTGTTGGTCCCTGAACGACTACTGTTCTGTAGGCATTTTTACCTCCGGTAGAACGAACAGCATCAATAAAGGTCTGGTGATAGGAAGTTAAAACAGCCATTTGCGCAGCATCTTCAACAGCAGGTTCGTTTGCACTGGCAAAAAGCAAATGCTCATCGAAACCTCTTAAATGTGTTGCGATTTGTTCCCAAAAGGCTTTTTGTTTGGCATTATTTTCTGCTTTTTTGGCTTCGGTGATATTGTTTTCTAACCATCCACCATCCCAGTGAATGTTAACGACTACATACATATTATTGTCAACGCAATACTGCACCACTTCTTTCACTCTGTCCAACCATTCTGTTTTTAATTTGGCTGTTGCCGGATTTTCTAAATACTGGTTCCAGGAACACGGAATTCTAATGGCATTAAATCCATTTGCTTTAACGGCATCAATCAGGGCTTTGGTTACTTTTGGATTGCCCCAGGCGGTTTCGCCGCCGGTTGCTTCTAAGGTGTTTCCAATATTCCAGCCTAGTTTTATTTTGGCTGCTAATTGTACAGCATTACTTGACATTCCGGTTGCATCAGCCGCAATTGGATTTGTATTGTAACTCGGATATAAACCGGCAACTTCAATTATTTCTTCTTTTTTTGTCTCTTCTTTATCAGAACTGCAAGCCCAAAGACTTAAAAAAGAAAAACATAAAGCGGTGCTTAACAGGTAACCTTTTACAGTGTTTTTCATTTGTGGTTTGGTTTAATAGTTAGTTCTCAGTTTTATTCAGGTAACTTCATTTCTATTTATTAAAATAACTCATTGGGTGTAATTCATAAAAATATTTAAACACACAGAAACATAGATTTTTATGATTTCGAAAAAAGGAAATCAAAAAGAAACTCGTTTCTCACAAATAGCTATGTGTGTTAATGCAAGTGAAACGCCTTTTTTGAGTTCCATAATTCTATGTTTCTATGCGTTAAAAAAATTACACGCAATGGGTTAAAATAATGCTCTTTAATAAAAATCAAAGAGCATTACTATTTCAAGCTTTATTTAATTGTTACGACAACTTCTTTTTTAATATCTCTTGAAGAATTTCCTAATTTCAAAGTATATTTTCCTGGCTCAATTGTCCATTTTTTCGCAGCTACATCATAATATGCTAATTCTTTTACCGGAACTTTAATAGTTACGGTTTCAGAACTTCCTGATTTAACTAATACTTTTTTGAATCCTTTTAACTCCTGTGCCGCACGTGTAATTTTCGAATCTGATTTAGAAGTGTATAACTGAATCACTTCTTTTCCGTCTACTTTTCCGGTGTTTTTTACATCAACAGATACTGAGATGGTTTCATTTTCTGCATAAGAAGCTTTATCTGTTTTTGCATTATCGAAAGCAAAAGTGGTGTATGATAATCCAAATCCGAAAGGATATAACGGGGTGACTTTTTTAGTATCAAACCAACGGTATCCTACTAAAATTCCTTCGGCATAGTTTACGGTTTTTCCTCCAGGGAAACTGTTTGTAGCATGCGCAGGAGAATCCATAATTTGTTTTGGCATGGTCCAGGGTAATTTTCCTGATGGATTTACTTTTCCTAAAATTACATCTGCCAAAGCGTTTCCTCCCTCTGAACCATTAAACCAACTCCACACTAAAGCGGATGTTTTTTTACTTACAGCATCAATATCAAAAGGCGCTCCGGCCACCATTACGACAATAGTTCTTGGGTTAACGGCTAATACTTTCTGAATTAGTTCTTCTTGTCCGAAAGGTAATTTTAAGGTTCTGCGATCTGAAGCTTCTGTTTCATAATCACGGTTTGAACCTGCAAAAATAATCGCAACATCTGATTTTCTAGCGGCTTCTACAGCTTCTGATACTTTCGCCGGATCTAACTGATCGATGGTTACAGGACCATTTGAAGTTATGTTTCCTAAATTTCCTTTGTTTTTCTCGTCGTAACGTTCTAAATATCCTTCGGCATAATTAATTTTAATCGAAGATGGTAATCTGTTTTTTAAACCTTCAAGAGGTGTAATTTCTCTTTTGGTTTTGACTCCGGCACCAAATCCTCCTAAGGCATTTTTCTTTGTTGCATTGTTTCCGATTACGGCAATAGATTTTACTCCGTCTAATTTTAATGGCAATGCATTGTTGTCATTTTTCAATAAAACGATGTCTTCTGCAGCAATTTTATAAGCATCCTGATAATGTGCTTCGGTTGCGATGCTTCCTTTTACACGGTCTTTTCCGCCCATTGCTTTCACCTGGAATAAAGTGCGTAAAATTCTTTTTACGTGTTTGTCTAATTCTGCTTCTGAGATTTCTTTGTTTTTTGCGGCAGCAATTAGTTTATCGGCAAGGAAAAATTCGTTGAATGGTTTTGGTGTTCCCATTTCAATATCTAATCCGCTTTGTAATGATTTTACTGTTGAATGAACTGCAGCCCAATCTGAAACTACAACACCCTTGAATCCCCATTCGTCACGAAGGATTTTGTTCAGCATATAATCGTTCTCACATAAATATTCGCCTCTGAATTTATTGTAAGCACCCATCACAGCATAAGCATGCGCCTCTTTTATAGAAGCTTCAAAAGCTGGCAAATAAATTTCACGAAGTGTACGTTCGTCCATTCTTACATCAACAAAATCACGATTGGTTTCCTGATTGTTTGCTGCGAAATGTTTTACACAAGCCATTACATCATTATCTTGTAAACCAACGATTAACGGCACTGCAATTTTTTTATTTAAAAATGGATCTTCAGACATATATTCATACGTTCTTCCTCCAAGTGGTGTTCTCACAATATTAATCGCCGGAGAAAGTAACATGTCTTTATCTCTGGCGCGCAATTCCTGTCCAACACTATTACCAAATGTATATGCCATTTCAGCATTCCATGTTGCAGCTAGTCCTCCACCGGCTGGGTAATACGTTGCAAAGTCATCTTTTAAACCTGCCGGAGCCCAGTTGTCACGAGAAATTTCTTCACGAACGCCTAGTGGCCCATCCGCCATTTTAAGTTCTGGAATTCCCAAACGTTTTACACCGCCACTGGTAAACATACTGTTTCCGTGCAACATTCCAATTTTTTCCTCCAATGTCATTTGAGAAACTAATTTGTCAATTTCGGCATCGAATTCTGAACCTATTTCTTTGCCTTTATATTCTTTCTGAACTGAATTTTCAGCATCAGAACCGGAACTTTGCTCTTCACTTTTTTTACAAGAAGTAAATGCTACAAAAGCAATCGCTACTGAGAGGTATATAATTTTGTTTTTCATGCTTAATAATTTATTTTTAGTTTTTAGATAGTTCGTTTTTAAAGTATTATAATTTTACAAAATTGAATAAAACAACATCATTTTCATTTATTTTATAGTCTTTGCTAAAAGTTCCTTTTGAATCAATTGTTACTTTTTCTGATGCAATCAAAGCGCCGTTGTTTTTATCTTTTATGTTTTTTACTTGTTCGCGGGTTAGCTGACTTGGTTTCCCCAAAGCTAAGTAATTGGCGTAAGCATCATTGACTTTATATCCAACTTTGTAAATTTCTAAATTATATTTCCCTTTCTGCAAACCTGCTACTTCAATTTTTACAATTCCTTTTGACTGAGATGGCAAATCTTTTATGTAATACGTTTGATTATTCATGGAATCTCCCGGATGTGTATTGGTAAAATCCCAAAACAACAACTGAACATCTCCTTTTGCATTTTTAGTTGCCCATGAAGAAGTGTCTTTGTTTTGAAGTTCTGTTTCGCCTAATTTATTCAAAAAGGAATACGAGAAATAAGCCGGTTTTTTGATTCCTTGTGTATTCAACAATCCAAAACCTCCGTGAAATGGCGTAAATCTTGGTCCTGCTTCTTCAAAAATATCGGTAAAAACCCAATACGACATCGAGTTTGCCGCATTGCCCACTTGTTTTAGCTTTTGCAAAATATAAGCTGCCGAATGATAACTGTCGTGAACAGGATCTGCGGGAGTATACGAAGAACTCCATTCTGTATAATGCAATTCTAATTTTGGCTTAGCCGAATTTGAAATTTGATTACGTGAGGTTATAACATCGCCGCTGATACTTGATTCGTCTTTACTTAAAACAGTTCCCGTAGTCCCAAATTCGTCCAGAAATCCTTGTTTTACACCATACGTATGTGTGGAAATAAAATCTAACGGAACATTATTCTTCGCACAAAAATCTATTGTTTCCGGAACCCATGCTGCTCCTGCTGTTGCCGGACCGCCCACTTTGTAAACCGGATTTACGCTTTTTATACCACGTGCTGTGGTCTCATACAATTTGAAATATTCGGCTTGAGTTCCTGTCCAGAAACCCGGAGATAAATTAGGTTCATTCCAAACTTCAAAATACCAGGTTTTTACTTCTTCAGCTCCGTAACGTTCCGTAAAATGTTGGGTTAAATTTCGAATTAAATCTTCCCATTTTTTATAATCTTTTGGAGGCGTAACATTTCCTTTCCACCAGAAAATGGTTTGATTTCCGCTCGCTAACGCTGACGGCATAAAACCCAATTCTACAAAAGGTTTCATTTTTATACTCAATAAAAAATCATATAAAGCATCAATGTATTGGTAATTGTATTGGGGATTTCCTTTTGAATCTTCGCTGTAAACTGCCATATCATCAGACAATAAACCGTGCATTCTGATGTATTTGAAATCGCATTCTTTTTTGGTCATCGCTAATTGTTGTTGCCAGTCGGCACGCAAACCTTCATTTGCTCTTCCGGCGCCGATACATTCTTTAAACATGGTGTTTAATGCCCCTGAAGTTTTATTGTAATCGACTTTTATGATTCGGTTTTCAGCAGTCGCATTTTGTCCAAACAAATTAATATTGATGAGACAAAATAAAGCAGACAGTAGTATTAAATTTCTTTTCATTAGAATTATTTAACTGTTATTTTTTTAGTTTGATGAATGTTATCCGAAGTACTTCCGATCTGAATTTCAATGGAATTATTTTCTAATTCAAATTGCTGTTTGGCTGTGTTCCAATATTCTAAATCTTTCGCTTTTAAAGTCAGGGAAACATTTTTGGTTTCTCCGGCTTTAAAGAAAACCCGCTGAAATGCTTTTAATTCTTTTTCCGGACGTTCTACTTTTGAATTTAATTGTTTTACATACAATTGAATTACTTCGTCTCCATCTTTATTTCCTGTATTGGTAACAGAAACGGTTACTTTTATTTCTCCATTTTTAGTACTGTTTTCTGAATTGGTTTCAACAGCATTGTATTTGAAAGTCGTATAACTCAATCCGTAGCCAAAAGCATATAAAGGTTTTCCTTTGAAATACATATAGGTTCTGCCATTTCGGATATTGTAATCTAATAATTCAGGCAAATCGGTAATATCTCTTACCCAAGTTTGTGTCAAACGGCCCGCAGGATTATAATCTCCAAATAAAACATCGGCCAAAGCGGTTCCGGTTTCCTGACTGTTTTGCGTCATGTGTACAATGGCCGGAACGTGATCTTGTGTCCAGTTTATCGCATACGGAAAACTGCTGATCAAAGCGACAATCGTTTTAGGATTCGCCTGATACACGAGTTTTATTAAATCTTCCTGCTCCAATGTCAAGGATTGACGATCGACAGCTTCTTTTCCTTCACTAGGAACGGGACAATCTGCCCAACCTGCGTTACAAACCGGGTGATTCCCTGCGATTACAATCACAACATCTGCTTTTTTAGCAATTGAGACTGCTTTGCCATCAATGTTATTTTTAGCGTAAAGAATTTCAACATTGCTGCCCAGTTTATTTTTAATTCCCTGTAAAGGAGAAATGGTATAAGGCGGAGTTCCGCTGTACCAATCCAACAACACTTCATCTGCATGAAGTCCGATTACGGCAATTGTTTTTAATTTGTCTTTTTGTAAAGGCAATAATCCCGAATCATTTTTAAGCAAAACGATCGATTTTTGTGTGGCTTCGAGAGCGATTTTTTTATGTACTTCGGTTTTCCAGGGATCGATTGTATCTTTTTCTGTTCCGATTTTTGCGTATGGATTTTCATCTGAAACGTCTAACATTCCCAATTGAATCATCACCCTGTAATCACCGCGAATAACGGCATCGATATCTTTTTCTTTTAAATATCCGTGCGAAAGTGCTCCGTAAACGCCTTCTGTAAATTCATCCAGAAACTGATTAATTCCTGCTTTTATGGCTGCGGCAGCGCCAAGATATTTGTCTGCGTAATATTTATGATCTGAAAGTAATAATTTGAATGCACCTCCATCGGTACAAATAATTCCGTTTTGTCCCCATTCTTTTTGGGTAATATTTTTCAGCATCGGATGTACCATTGCCGGAATTCCGTTGACTTTGTTGTACGCCGCCATATAAGCGCGCGAACCTCCTTCGACAACGCCCATTTGAAAAGGCAACGCATAATATTCACGCCAAAGTCTTTCATCAAAATCAGATGACGTATAGGTTCTGCCATCTTCGTTGCTATTCGCCAGAAAATGTTTCATTAACGAAGCTGTTTGCCAATATTTGGAATTATTTCCCTGCAATCCTTTTACAAAAGCAACGGTCATGGTTCCGTTAAAAAAAGCATCTTCGCCATAACTTTCTTCGGTACGTCCCCAACGCGGATCTCTTGCGATATCAGCATTTGGCGCACGAACGACTAAGCCGCCACGATGGTATCTTTGAAATGCATAACGTGTTTCGTAACCTTCAACATTCGCGACTTTTTGTAACAAATCAACATCCCAGGTTTCTCCCAAACCATAAGCCTGAGGAAAAGTGGTGGTTGTTACGGGTTGTTTGTTTTTTCCGCCCCATTCTCCCGGTCCGCCAAGTGCTAAACCGTGTAATCCTTCTACATGTCCTGTACCCACAACTCCCAATCTTTTTACCGACGGATTCGTGCTTAAAGCCTGAACTTTTTCATCAAGCGTCATCAGCGATAACAAATTATCAATACGCTTTTCAGTATCTAATTGAGGATTCTGAAAAGGATATTGCTTTTGCTGTGATAACACCAAATTGACCGACAAAAGAAAAATAATATGTAGAAAGAGGTTTTTCATTTAAAAAAATTGTGGTTATTAAACCCGACAACTTTAAAAGGTGTCGGGTTTGAAATTTTTATAAATTATATTTTTTGAAACTAATCTTTATAGTAATAATACCCTGTAATAATAATACCTAACAGGTTTTTAAAACCTGTTAGGATATCTCTTAAATTATAGTTTTTTGAATCTAATTGCTGTTCCTCCTGCTCCGCCTAAATGTAATTTTAGCGAGTCTGAAGCTTTAACGGTTTTCTTTGAAATTGCTACTGCTTCCGGATTGTGTTTTTGATCTGTTCCTGCGGCATCAGCATAAATTTGTGCTTCGTATGTGGCATTTTTATCTAGGAATGACAATGAAATTTCAAGATCTCTTGGGTTTTCATTTGTGATACTTCCTAAAAACCAATCGGCGCTGTTTCTGTCTTTACGAACGGTTGTAATGTATTGACCAATTTCTCCGTTTAATACTTTTGTATCTTCCCAGTCTGTTGGTACATCTTTCAGGAATTGTAATGCTGGTTTTCCTTCGTAATTTTCAGGAAGATCGGCCAACATTTGAATTGGAGAATATGTTGTTACATAAATGGCCAATTGCTGCCCCACTGTTCCCTGAATTCTTTTTCCGGGATAACCTTGTTTTACCTCAACATCAAAAATTCCGGGTGTAAAGTCCATTGGTCCTGAAAGTAATCTTGTAAACGGAATGATACTTAAATGATTTGGCGGATTTCCTTCGCTCCAGGCATTGTATTCCTGTCCGCGTGCTGCTTCTCTCGAAACCATGTTAGGGAAAGTTCTGCGTTCTCCGGTATCTTTGATTGATTCGTGGTATAAAACGGCTAAATCATATTGTGCTGCTTTTTCTAAAATGTATCTGAAATAGTTTACTCCAAATTGCCCGAAGTGCATTTCTTTCATGTTTAATTTAGAACCTACATGACCAATTTTTACGGTATGAATTCCAAGTTTTTTATATAAGGCAAAACCTTCATCAACTTGTTGTAAATAATTAATCAGGTTTGAACCTGTTTCATGATATCCAATTAATTCGATATCTTTTTTCTTTGCATATTCTACTACTTTTTCCAGGTCGAAATTGTCTGCATTTTTCGTAAAACTGAACATGTGCATACGATTTTCATACCAACCCGGTGTCCATCCTTTGTTCCATCCTTCGATCAGTAAATGATGAAATCCTTCTTTTGCCGTAAAATCAATATATTCTTCGGCGTGTTTTGTGGTTGCTCCTTGTTTATCACTTTCCCAGAAAGTATATTTCCCAATGTGCATTCCCCACCAGATTCCTAAATATTTGTAGGGTTTAAAATAACTGTCTGTATTTTTTAGTTTATTTGGTTCGTTAAGGTTTAGAATCAAATATGATGTAATTAAATCTGTTGGTTTTTCTCCAATCTGAATCGTTCTCCATGAAGAGGTAAAGGTATCTTTTACACGCACTTTCACGCCGTCTGACCAAGGCACAAGATCCGATTTTAATTGAGTTCCAACATTGTTTACCAAAGTCATACTCGCAAAATCAATCAGGTTGGCTTCGTGAAAACTTAATGCCAATCCGCTTTTGCTTTCGATTGTTAATGGGGTCAAAACGGTATCCAGTTTACTAACCGGTGCTTCTTCAAATAAATATTCGTCACGGTTTTCTCTGTTGGCCGGAATCCACCATGCTTTTCCATCTTCTTTTAAGTTAAAAGTCGTTTTTTCATCCATAATGAAAATACTGTCTTTTACATTTTGTTTTGGATATACATATCTAAAAGCAACTCCGTCATCGAAAGCACGAAACTGAATTTCAAGTTTACGTTTGTTACCGCTTTTTTGCTGTAACTCTACTACTAATTGATTGTAATGATTTCTGATATTTTTCTTTTCTCCCCAAACTTGTTCCCAGGTTTCATCAAAGGTTGAGTTTTTTACATTTTTGATTTCGAAATTGGAACTGAAATCTTCATTTCCTTTTAGTAAAAATCCTAAATCTGATGGTGTAATCACTTCGGTTTTTCCGTGTGAAACGGCATATTTGGGAGCGTTTTTTACTAACTCAAATTTGATTTTGTTTTGCCCGTTTGGCGAGGCCAGTTCGTAAGCATTTTTATTTTTCTGACTGTATCCAATCGAAACTGAAAGGATTAAAGCGGGAAGAAGCAGGTAATTTTTCATGATATTTTTCTTAATTCATTTTTAATAAATCGGGTGTTGCTTGTGCTTTCACCCGATTTAGAAACTCAACAAAAACTTATTTTTATTCTAATTGGAAATATTTTCTAACACATAGAGACATAGTATTTTGTAATCTTATAACAGGCGTTTCACTTGTATTAACACACATAGCTATGTGTGAAAGTGTGCTTTTTTGTTTACTTATTTAAAGTTTGCAAAATCCTATGTTTCTATGTGTTTATTTTTTTTCAAGCAAATCTGACAGATTAACCAATTTTTAATTTTTTTATCATTTTTTATCCCGTAGGGATTTAATATCGGTAGCAATATCAAGCATCATAGTCATTTTTCCCGTTAGGGAATATACCTGATAAGAACATGTCGTCCCTGACGGGACATTGAAATCGGTTTTCTGTTTTATCTACCGATATTAAATCGCTATGGTATAAAAGCAAATGATTTATTTTATCCACTCTGTTTTTAGAGTTGTTTTTCCGTTTAGTGGGTTTGAAGTTACGTCAAAATTGTTTCCGTTTTTGGTTACTTTTATTTCTTGTACTGTATCGCCGTCCGGTAAAAATACTTTGGCTGTCGCCGAAGTTGTTTTGTCGCTTGCATATACTTTCAAAGTTAATTTACTCCAATCCATATCCTTTGTAGATTGTGCCAACGCGATGTGAGGCAATGCGGTTCCGTCTTTTACTAAAACTACGATTGGCACTTCTCCGGCTTTTATTTTATGCCAGCCTGATTGGTACACTTTTTTGGTTTGGTAATCAATCCATGTTCCTTCCGGAAGATAAACATCTCTTTCTGTAACTTCTTCAAAAAGTGGAGCAACCAACATGCTTGATCCAAATAAATATTCGTTATCAACTAACCATGCTCCCGGATCATTTGGATATTCTACAAATAAGGCACGCATCATTGGTAATCCTTTTTGCGAACTTTCTTTTGCCTGGGCGTAGATGTATGGCATTAATTCGTAACGCATATTATCGGCTTTTCTAAATCCTTCCAGGAAATCTTTGCTGTACAACCACGGTTCGCGCGGAGGTTCTCCGTGGCTTCTTACGTGAGAAGTAAACATCCCGAAAGGCGCCCATCTTCTGTATAAATTCTCCGGTGATTTTGTGGCAAATCCTCCCACGTCATGGCTCCAAAAACTAAATCCGCTTAATCCTAATGAAAGTCCGCCACGTAATTCTGCCGACATTGCGCCGTTTGTAGTTTCGGCATCTCCGCCCCAATGTAGCGGGTAACGCTGAGATCCTGCCCAGGTACTTCTTGCCCAGATTAAAGTATAACCTTTTTCTTTCTGGGTAATTTCGGCTACAGCCTTATTGTATCGTAACGGATATAAATTGTGTTCGTAGAAACCTGTTCTTCCTGAATGATAAATCCCGTCCGGTGGTGCCGCTTCTCCAAAATCAACTTTGAAAACCGAAACGCCCTGATCAAATAAATGTTTCAGTTTTGCCTGATACCAGGTTACCGTTTCCGGATTTGAGAAATCCAATACAGCATCCTCATACGGAAGATTTCCTTTGCGATCTCTTACGGCTAAATTCTTGTCCATGATTTCGTTGAACAAGGTATTCTTCGGGGAAAAATACGGCAATTGCCATAAACACACATGAAAACCATCGTCTTTTAGATCTGACATCATTTTTTGAGCATCCGGGAAGCGGTCTTTAGAAAACTCATAATTGTTTCTCCAGTCTACATCGAACCAACCGGTATCAAAGTGGATAACATCTGTTGGAATTTTATATTTGCGTAAATCTTTAGCTACCTGACGTCCTTCTTTTTCAGAGAAATACGTGATTCTACTCATCCAGAAACCAAATGACCAAAGTGGTGGCATGGCCGCTTTTCCGGTTAAATCTGTGTATTGGTCTAAAACGTCTTTTGGTTCTCCTATAAAGAAAAACAAATCGGCTTCATCATCGCCAATATACATTTCGTTGGCACTTGAATAATATCTTCCAAAGTCAACGGTAATAGGTGTTGAATGGTGCATGAAAACGCCATAACCGCGGCTGCTCATATAAAACGGAACGGGCTTGTACATGGTTTCGTTTTGGATTCCATTGGCATCATCTGTCCAAAGCACTACTTTTTGTCCGCGTTTGTTGAATTGGGTAAAAGATTCTCCACAACCAAATATTTTTTCGTCCGGCTCTAAGCTAAATGCAGCACCCATGCTTCTGGAATAATCGCTGTTTCTGCGCACATACGAGAACGGAAGTGTTGGTGTATAGGTATTTTTAAAATCAGAATCGTGAAGTGTACTTGTTAGTAATTTTCCGGTTTCATCGTAAATTTTTACGTGCCACGGTTTTGTCAAAATCTCTACTCTTCCATGCTTACTGGTATAACTATGACCGCCTTCGATTTTAGAATATTTCCATAATTCAGGGTGATTTGGCGCAACGCCATTAACCAGCATTAAGGATTCTTTTTGAGGATGAAATTGTGGCCCTGAAGTCGTTTTGATTCTGATAGTTCTGTCTGAAACAAACTGAATTTCAAACGGCAATAATGGCGAAGCTTCATATTCTGTAGTTGGAAATTCGTTTGCTGCAACAGTATCAGGTTTCATCATCATGTTGTTGAAGGCCTGACGTGTTTTATAATTGTATCTCAGGTATTTAATCGTTCCTTTTCCTGTTGCAGGATCAAAAGCGGTCAATTCATCAGCGAAATAAAAGGTGTTCAGGTAATTCTGAAAATCCTTGCTGATATCTATTGGAGCATTAAGCACATCTGCATTTTGGATTTGTGCAGACGCTTTTGGCGTTACAAGAAATCCAAACAGGAAGATCGAAAACAATGCGGTTAGTTTTGAGTTTTTCATTGGTTACTAATTCTAGATGTTAGTTATCCTAACAGGTTTCCAAAACCTGTTAGGTATTTTATTTAATATTTTAATAAAAATCTACCCATACCTAACAGGTTTTGGAAACCTGTTAGGAACGTAACTTATTATTCTGCCGTAATTACAATTGTGGCGGGTTTTAATCCATTTGCTTTAGCGGTTAATTCCAGTCTTCCTGTTTTAATATCAGACTGAACAATGACTAAACATTTTCCGTTAAGAGCGGTGTGTTTCGAACCTTTGTATGATTCGTGACTTACCGGATCTCCACTGCAAACGCCTACGATTTTTCCATTTCCTTTTAAGGAGAAATTGATTTCATTATTCGCATTTGGAGCTAAAGTCCCTTTTGCATCGAGAATATCTACGGTTACAAACGACAAATCATTCCCGTCGGCTTTGATAGTGCTTCTGTCTGCTGTTAGTTTTAAGTTTGATGGATCTCCGGCTGTTTTGATTTCGGTTTCCAGAACTGTTTTTCCGTTTTTACGGGAAACTGCTTTTAAAGTTCCGGCTTGAAAAGGTATTCGCCACATCACGTGTAAATCATCTCCTTTTTTGCTGCGAACTCCAACTGATTTTCCGTTAAGGAAAAGTTCAACCTCATCGGCTTTGTTGTAATAGGCCCAAACGTCTACAGTTTGTCCTGCTTTCCAGTTCCAATGCGGGAAAATGTGCAGAACGGTTTTGTCTGTCCATTCGCTTTGGTACATATAATACACATCTTTTGGAAAACCGGCTAAATCTACAATTCCGAAATACGAACTGATGGATGGCCATTCGTACGGAGTTGGTTCTCCGATATAATCGAAACCTGTCCAGATGTACATTCCGGAAAGGAAATCATATTTTTTAATCACTTTCCAGGTTGCTTCGTGTGTAGAACCCCAAGGTGCCTGAACCTGATCGTAAGCTGAAACAGTATTGCCCGGATTTCCTCCTGTAAATTTAAGGTCCCAACGTACCGGCCATTTTTTTATAGTATCCGAAACGGCATCATAATAACCACGGGTTTGTAAACCTGAAGTGGTTTCTGTTGCTATAAAAGGAACTCCGGGAAAATTCTTTTGGTGATATTCATACGTTTGATGCGCATAATTATAGCCAATAAGATCTAAAACACCTGATTTTGCAATGGCATTAAACTGAACATTCTTTTTTTCGAACTGTAACGTTACGGCATCAATATTCATGTTTACCGGCGGATTCATCGCTGCTGTAAGCGGTCGTGTTTTATCGATCAGACGTACAATTCCAGCCAATTCTTTTGCGATTTCAACACCCGTTTCATTCCATTGTTCCGGAATTTCATTTCCAATACTCCATATAAAGATACTTGGGTGATTACGGTCACGACGCAATTGATCTACTAAATCTTTTTCGTGCCATTTGTCCCAATCATTTGCATAATCATATTTGGTTTTGTTTTGTTTCCACATGTCAAAAGCTTCATCCATGACAATGAAACCCATTTTATCACATAAATCCAAAAGTTCCGGAGCGGGAGGATTATGAGAAGTTCTGATTCCGTTTACGCCCATTTCTTTCAGGATCTCTAACTGACGTTCGATGGCGCGCGTGTTGATTGCAGAACCCAAAGCGCCTAAATCATGGTGCATGCAAACTCCTTTGATCTTAACTTGTTTTCCGTTTAAAATAAAACCTTTATTGACATCAAATTTAAAATCTCTGATCCCGAAATTGGTTTTGTACTGATCTACAATTTGATCATCAACAGAAATTTCGGTAACCGCTGTGTACAATTCCGGTTTTTCAACCGACCATAAAATTGGGGTTTCAACCTGAGTCTCTTGTTTGATGGTTTGATTCGTGTTTGCGGCAATTGTTATATTTTGGGTAACCGATGTTACTTTGGTATCTTCTTTAAAAATAGTTGTCGTTACGTTTGCTTTTTTTGAAGCTGAGTTCTGATTCTGAATTATCGTTTCAAAATGCAGTGAAGCTTTTTCGGCAGTAACTTTTGGTGTTGTCACGTAAGTTCCCCATTGTGCAACGTGCAATTTATCTGTGGTTTCGATCCAGACATTTCTAAAAATTCCTGATCCTGAATACCAACGTGAATTGGGTTGTTTTGAATTGTCAACCTTAACAATTATTTCGTTGTTTTTGTCTCCATAATTTAAATAGGAAGATATTTCATATTGAAAACCAATATATCCGTTTGGGCGTTTTCCTAAATAATGTCCGTTTACCCAAACTTCGCTGTTTTTGTAAACGCCGTCAAAAGTAATTGATGTTATTTTTGTACTGTCTTCTGCAGCAACTTTAAATGTTTTTTTATACCAGCCTAAACCTCCGTTAAGGGCTCCTCCTCCATATCCGGCAGGGCTTTTTTCGTCAAATTTTCCTTCGATACTCCAATCGTGAGGAACGCTTAACGTTCTCCATTTGGTTGAAGCGCCAATAGTATCTTTGTCCTGTATGCTATCATTTAAATGAAAACTCCAATCTGAATTAAAAGAGACTTTTCGGTTAGCAAAAGCATCTTCTTTTTTAGTACAAGCCCCCAATAAGATAATTCCAATGAGCATTACTGAGGCCAATGCTGTATTTAAGTTTTGTCTTTTATGCTTCATTTCGAGAGATTTTAGTTTTTATGTAAACAAATATAAACATACCGATAGGCGACTGTTTCAATCCCCTACCGGTTGTTTTATACTTTTTTAGTCATTATGGCTTTAGCTTGTAATGAAAAACGATCAGACAAATTCCTTCTCCAGTTCTACTTTTATCTCTAATTACACCTAATCGCAATGATGTTGCAGTAAGTTCCACTACTTTTACACTGTACCAATTGCTTACATCACCGTAATAATCTCCTCCGTAAAGCATTTCTACCCCTCCGTTAAAAGCCAGTTTATTGTTGGCGATATCAAACGAGTATGTTCCCGTTTTGTTGGTTTGTGTTTCATTGGCAATAGCAGTTTGTGTTACTTTTGTATTGTAACCACCGTTTAGGTCAAAATGCATTTCACCCCAATTTTTGTTTGGCATTACCCAGGAATTACTGGCGTAATCCGGAAACCAGTTCCAGTAATCAGAACCTTTTGGATTATATGGAAAATCTAATCCGGCCCAGCCAACCGGGTCTACAAAATCTAACACCCATGTTTTTCCGGCTACTCCATTGGTAAGCATTGCCCATTTTGGATCCCTGAAATAGGTTTCGTCATTTTTTGCAATATCTACAACTACCGGTGCTGCCTCTACAGAACCTCCTCTTGTATAAGCGGTGTAGTAAATGGTATATTTACCGGCAAAAGGAAAGGTAACCTGATCATCGCTTTTGTTAGAATGTCCCAGTTCGTTACCTGTTGCGTCAACATATTTCCAATACGGAATTACAGTTGGATCTTCGTTTTTTAACGTTACTTCGTTTGCATTGGTCGCACTTTTTGTTACCGAAAATTTAATGGTTTCCGGTGTAAGTGTAACTGCCGGCAAACTATCGCGATCTTCTGCAGGCTCGCAGGAAAATAATCCTGAGCTGATGGTTAGTGCAGCTATTATGATATATAATATACGTTTCATAGTGATTTGTTTTTAGTTAATTACCAGCCTGGATTTTGTGTGATCGTACCGTTTGAAAGAACTATTTGAGATTGTGGTAATGGTAACCACCCCAAAGTTTCGGTTCTAAAAGTTACATTAAATTGAGAATCAGTTGCTGAATTGTCTATTGCAGCTTTTGCAACATCAACACCTTGTCTGATTAAGTCAAAATAACGTTGCCCTTCCAGCGCTAATTCTAAACGACGCTCATTCATAATAACTGCTTTTGAAACAGTTAATCTATGTGTTGTACTTTTAAAAGCACGGTCACGAACTTTGTCTAAATCGGCTTGAGCCAATGCACCATTTGTACCTAAATTTAACTCAGCTGCCATTAATAATACATCGGCATAACGAATAATAGCGTAATCCTGGTAATTATCAATTTGGAAATTTCCTCCGTTTGCTTCTACAACTGCTGTTCCTGCTGCATCGGTGATCGGACAATATTTTTTCCATGAATAACCTGTGTATTGACGTTGTTCTCTGGCTTCGGCATTAAAATTTAAACCTTCACCTGCATAATTAATAATTGTAGCATCTCTGCGTGTATCTCCTGTTTCATACGCATTGTACAATTTTGGGTTTACAGTTGCTCCGCCCCAACCTGTTGCATATCTTCCTATTGATCCTCCACGAGGTGCAATATTTACCTGAAAACGGTTTCCTTCATTTAACGCCCAGTTTCCTTTTCCTGAACCGTTAAAACGAACAGCCCAAACCATTTCGGTATTGTCTTCTCCTGCAAAATTTTCAAATGAAGCTGCTAACCAAAGATTGGCAAAATCAGTAACCAAACCATGTCCGCTGTTACTCACAACATCATTAATATAGGTTGTAGCTTGTGCTTTAGTCACTACACCGGCCAAATCAGCTTTTTTGTAATAATCGGTGTAAAACAAAAAGGTTCTGGCCAAATAAGCTTCGGCAGCCCATTTTGTAATACGTCCGTAATTTGCATTTCCTTTTTGGGAGTAATTATCATTATTCAAATTATCTGCAGCAAATTTCAAATCGTTAGCGATTAAAGCATACGTTACCTCAGCACCTTGTCTTGGCAATTGAAACTCAGTTGATTTAATAGTATGATCTAAAGGAACAATGTCTCCAAACATTTTAGCGGCCTGAAAATGGAAGTGCGCTCTTAAAAAACGAGCTTCTGCTTCGTATCTTGTTTTTAGTGCTGTATCTGTTCCCCAGTTTATTTTACTTAGGTTTTCTAATAAAATATTGGCTCTGTAAATTCCTAAATAAGAATTTTTCCAAACATCTGCATTCATATCTTTATTGGTCACGTATAAAAAACGGTCCCATTCGATATCTGCCTGTGCATCGGCAACGCCATATCCTCCAAAGCAATCATCAGATGCCTGCTCGCTAATCAATAAGGGTCCGCCGTAAGCTTCACGTTGTAATACATCATAAATTGCAATTAGTCCCTGATAAGCATCATTTGGGGTTTTATAAAAATTTTCTTCAACCTTAGTTGTAGAAGGTTCTGTGTCTAAAAAATCAGTCGAACAAGCTCCTAAAACGAACAAGCTTGAAACAGCAAATAATTTTATATATGTTTTCATCGTTTTCATCATTTAAAAGTTAACATTAAGACCCATCATGTATGTTCTTGGCTGTGGATAATAACCTACGTCAATGCCTTTTGCCCATGGCTGCGTTAAGTTACCATTACTATCTCTGTTAGTATTTCCAAATCCAATTTCAGGATCCATTCCCTGATATTTTGTAAACGTGAATAAGTTATTAGCAGCAACATATATTCTAAATTTACTAAAGAAGTTTAACTTGTTTGATAATTTTGTCAAGTCGCATCCGATAGTTGCACTTTTAATTCTGTAGAAATCTGCATTTTGAACATACAAATCAGAGAATTTCGTGTAATTTCCGTTCGCATCTGCTCCGTAAGTTACTCTTGGAACCCTGTCAGAACTTCCTTCTGTAGTCCATCTGTTTAACACATCTGTTGTATAATTTGTGTACGCACGAGTTGGATCGTGAATTCCAAAAACGTTTTGACTTCCTGCAACTCCATACGTATAAACTGATAAGTCGAATGCTTTATATGAAAGGTCAAAATTTAAACCGTAAGTAAAATCAGGATTTGGATTTCCAATTTTAGTTTTATCATCAGCATCAATTTTTCCGTCACCATTTAAATCTACAAAACGTACATCTCCCGGTACTGCATTAGGTTGTACACCTGCCGCAACTTCAGCAGCATTCTGGAAAATTCCAGCCGTTTTTAATCCGTAGAAATAACCTATTGGCTGTCCTACTTCAACACGGTTCATCTCATCTGTTCCCTGAAACAATAAGTTTGTTTCTCCGTGAATAATTCCTTCGCTGTTTGCAACTCTTAGAACTTCATTTTCATTGTGCGAAATATTTCCGTTTACAGAAAAACTCCAGTCTTTTCCAAAATTAGTACGGTAAGCAAGTGAAAGCTCAACACCTTTGTTTTGAATATCTCCACCGTTAATATAAGGAGCTGTTGCACCTGCATAAGTTGGGATAGAAGCCAGAACCAGCCAGTCTTTTGTTTTCTTGTCGTAATAATCAAACGTTACTGTAAAATTAGTGAACAAGGTAGCATCAAAACCAAAATCTAATTGTTCTGATGTTTCCCATTTCAGGTTTCTGTTTGAAAGCTGATCCGGGCTCGCACCTGTTTGTAACGTTTCATCAGTAGTTCCAAAATGATAGTTTTTATTGTATGTACTAATAGTAGACATATAAGAGAAAGCAGGAATCTGGTCGTTACCATTTTGTCCCCAGCTTGCTCTCAGTTTCAAATTGTTTACTACTTTATTTTCAGGGAAGAAACCTTCTTTATCCACATTCCAACCTGCAGAAACTGATGGAAAATTTCCGTATCTGTTTGAATCTGCAAAGTTTGACGAACCGTCTCTTCTGATGGTTGCTGTAAATAAATATTTGTTATTGTAATCGTACAACAAACGTCCGAAATACGATTGAATCGCATAATCTGCGCGGTTTCCTTTTACTGTATTTGATGTTTGATCTGTAGCATTGCTTAGGTAAGCATGTGCAAAATCATCAAAAGTTAAGTTTCTGCCTGTTCCTTCCATAAAATCTGACGTATTCTTTTTAGCAGAAGTACCTGCTAATACATCAAAATTATGTACTCCGGCTACTGTAGCTTTGTACTGAATGGTGTTTTCAAAAATCCATCCTAATGATTTAGTAGCATTTTGTGTCACACTTGAAACCGTATTGTTGTCGTTTGAAGAAAGAGAATAAACCGGTCTGAAGGAACGGTAATTACTATCCGTCATATCAACACCGAAACTTGTCCTGTACGTAAAGTTTTTTAAGAATTTTAATTCTGCAAAAATATTCCCTACGTAACGGTTCGATTTAGTTTCATTGAAGTTATTGTAGTACAATGAGCCTAATGGATTACTGATATCTGCAGAAATAACAGAATGAGCAAAATCGCCATTTGCATCGTAAGCTGCATCGATTGGAGCTGCGTTTAAAAAGCTTCTGATACCATTGCTGTAAATTCCCTGATCTGCAACTCCTGAACTTTTAATGTTGGCGAAAGAGAAATTTTCTCCAATTTTCAAGTGATTTTCAATTACTTCTGAAGTTGAGTTTACGTTGAAAGTAACACGATTGTAATCTGATTGATTTGTTACTCCTCCAATTAAACCTTCTTGTCCGTAATAAGATAATCCGGTAGAAATGGTAGATTTTTTATCACCACCACTAATTGTAAGGGAGTGATTTTGTTTCATTGCACCATTATTAAATAAATCTTTCTGCCAATCATGATTTGGAAAAGCTGCGATTTGTGCTGGCGTGTATAAAGGTGTTAAACCAGAATTTACACGAGCTTCATTCATAATAGTTGTATATTCCTGAGTGTTTAATAAATCCAGTTTTTTAGCTACTTGTTGAAAACCTGTGTAGGTATTAAAAGCTACATTTATTTTGCCTTCTTTTCCTTTTTTTGTTGTTACCAAAATAACCCCGTTTGCGGCTCTTGCCCCATAAATTGATCCTGCAGAAGCGTCTTTAAGAACGTCGATTCTTTCTATTGCAGAAGGATCCAGATAGCCAATTCCGTTATCCACTACTACACCGTCTACAACGTAAAGAGGTGTACTGTTTCCTGCGGTTCCAACTCCACGAATGTTTACTACCATTCCGGCACCCGGTTGTCCTGAAGCCGAAGTAACATTTACCCCTGAAGCCTGACCCTGCAAAGCATTTACTACATCAAGACTGGCAACATTTTGAATATCTTTTCCGGATACTAATGAAGTTGCTGCTGTATTTACCTTTTTCTTTTGTGTACCGTAACCGATCACTACAATTTCTTTAAGTTCAGCAGTTTCAGCCTTAAGCGTAACATTAATTTTTCTTTGAGTTCCAACAGTAATGGTTTGTGTTTTATATCCCATAAAACTAAATACCAGTACATCGCCGGTTTTAGCTTCTATTTTATATAGTCCGTCAAAATCTGTTGCAGTACTTATTTTTGTTCCCTGAACCAAAACAGTAGCACCCGGAACTCCCATATTGTCATCTGCCGATGTTACATTTCCGCTTACAAATTTGGCATCCTGAGCGAAACCAGTTTGTGTTGTAAAGATGCTCAGCAGCAGCGCCATACAAAACGGAAGCATTGTTGTTTTTATACAATATTTGCTTTTCATAATAATTAAGAATTGGTTAAATTTAGTTAGTTACCTTATCATTTAATTTTAATATGCATTCGAAATAATCTGCTCGAATAATTCCTGTCTTCCACTTAGTGGTTGAGGTTCTCCACTTGCACGGGCGATTTTGCTAAGATCTTCAAGAGATAATTCCCCGTTTTCGAACTTCGCTCCGTTTCCGCCGTCAAATGAACTGTAACGCTGCGTGCGTAATTTTCTGTAATCTGTATTTTGTAGTATGTGATCGGCACAGATTAACCCTCTTGCAAAAACATCCATTCCTGCAATATGTGCAATGAATTTATCTTCTAAATCGATTGAATTTCTTCTCACTTTGGCATCAAAGTTTACACCACCACCCTGAATTCCACCGCCTTCAAGGATAACCAGCATCGCCTGGGTCACTTCCTGAAGATTGATTGGGAACTGATCTGTATCCCAGCCGTTTTGGTAATCTCCACGGTTGGCATCAATGCTTCCTAACATTCCGGCATCAACAGCTACCTGCAATTCATGCTCGAAAGAATGCCCGGCAAGCGTTGCGTGGTTTACTTCAAGGTTTAATTTGAAATCATTCTGAAGCCCGTATTTATTAATGAAACCTAATGAAGTCGCAGCATCATAATCGTATTGGTGTTTGGTTGGTTCCATTGGTTTTGGTTCAATAAGGAAGTTTCCTTTAAAACCTTCTTTACGGGCATAATCTTTACACGTATTTAAGAATCGGCCTAAATGGTCCAGTTCTCTTTTCATGTCTGTGTTCAACAAACTCATGTACCCTTCGCGTCCTCCCCAGAAAACATAATTTTCACCACCAAGGGCTATCGTTGCATCAATGGCAATTTTTGCCTGAGCTCCGGCATACGCCAAAACATCAAAGTTTGGGTTTGTGGCTGCACCGTTCATGTAACGCGGATTGCTGAATAAATTTGAAGTTCCCCACAACAATTTAATTCCTGATTCCTGTTGTTTTTGTCTGGCATATTCGACCATAGTCTGAATACGGGTTTCAAATTCTGCCAAAGTTGGAGCATCATCTACCACATCTACATCATGAAAACAATAGTATGGCAGTCCTAATTTGGTCATGAATTCAAAAGCCGCATCCATTTTGTCTTTGGCTCTTAAAATCACATTTTCATTTTTATCCCATGCAAATGTTTCAGTAGAAGCTCCAAAGGGATCTCCTCCTGTGTTACATAGTGTATGCCAGTAGGCCATTGAAAAACGTAAATGTTCTTTTAGCGTTTTTCCGGCAACGACACGATTTTCATCATACCATTTAAACGCTAATGGGTTGTCACTTTCTCTTCCTTCGAATTTAATCGTGTCTATGTTTTTAAAATATTGATTAGTTGTACTCATTATTATTGTTCTATTTTAATTTGATTTTTCCATTCCTGATATAAATCCTGATACTGGGTGGTCAGGATTTTGTTGGGTTCAATTCGGTCTAAACATTGTAGTCCCTGAAAAGCTTCTTCAAGCGAATTGTAAAATCCGTAACCGTAAGCTGCTCCTCTTGCGGCACCTTCGGCCCCTGAAGTATTGTATAATTCTAAAGTGGTTTGTGTTGTATTGGTAAAGATTTCTCTAAAAACCGGACTTAAAAACAGGTTTGAATTTCCTGCTCTCACCACCGTTCCTGAAGCTCCCACTTCTTTCATCACATCAAAACCATAATTCATTGCAAACACGATTCCTTCGCAGGCAGCGCGTACCAAATGTGATGGCTGATGTATGTTGAAATTTAAATTCTGAATTCCCGAAGTAGCATTTTTGTTGTTGAAAATACGTTCAACACCATTTCCGAAAGGATAAAAACGAAGTCCGTTGCTTCCTGCGTCAACTTTTGCAGCTTCGGCATTTAGTTTTTCGTAAGCAATTAATTCAGCTCTGTCAACCGACATAATTTTACGTAACCATTGGTATAAAATTCCCGAACCGTTTATGCATAACATTACTCCGTTGCGTTTTTCGGTTTGGGTATAATTAACATGTAAAAAAGTATTGATTCTGTTTTGTTTGTCGTAAGCATCCTGGTCGCTTACGGCGTATACAACTGCCGAAGTTCCGGCTGTTGTTGCAATTTCTCCCGGTTTTAAGACATTTAATGACAAGGCGTTGTTGGGCTGATCTCCGGCTCTGTACGTTATTTTTGCCTCAGGATTTAATCCTAATTCCTGGGCAATATCAGAGTGAATTATCGCCTGGATACCAAAATTCGAAACAATCTCAGGAACAATATCTGCTGACAATCCCATTTGAGAAAGGATTTCAGTTGCCAGTTTTCCTTCTGAGAAATTCCACAAAGCGGCTTCTGATAATCCTGAAGTACTAATTTGGGCTACTTTTGATAATTTCGCTGCTATAAAATCGCCCGGAAGCATTATGTATTTTGCTTTTGCAAATACTTCGGGCTGATTGTCTTTGACCCATTTTAGTTTTGAAGCGGTAAAATTTCCCGGACTTCCTAAAATTTGATTTTGACAATTTTCAGCACCCATTTTATTATAAATTTCATCTCCAATACCAGCGGCACGACTGTCACACCAGATAATCGAAGAACGAACGGGATTTAAATTTTCATCGGTTAAGACCAAACCGTGCATTTGATAGGCAATACCAATTCCGGCAATTTTCTTTAAATCAATAGTAGATTTTGTGCCCAATTGTTTGATTCCGTCTTTTACATATGACCACCAGGATTCAGGATCTTGTTCTGCCCAGCCAAATTTTGGGGCCACAATTGGCATTTCAAAATCAGGAACACTAACAGCACCAATTGTTGTTCCGTTCTCAGGATCGAAAACTGATAATTTAATCGAAGAGCTTCCTAAATCAATTCCTAAAAAAAACATTTGGTGGTATTTTAAGTTAGTCCAGGATTTGTCCATTTAAAACTTATAGTCAAACTGAACTTATCTTATGGTTATTTTGACTACAAGTGTAAAACATTTTTTCTATATTAACAAAATATTAGGGTTAATTTTTTTCAATTCTGATTATTACAACTGAATTTTTATGAATACAACAAAATAAGTCCTTAAATTGAAGAAAAAAATATCAAAAAAATAACGAATTATCGATTTGACAGTCAGACATTTAAGAATAATTATTTTTTAATACCCTTTTTAATCAAATTTCAAATCCTTGATTGTCAGAAATTTGATCTGTTAAGAAAAATATAAAGCTTATAGTACGACAACTATTCATTTAATTTATTTAATTTGTCAAAATTTAAATAGTATATGGTTAAAAATGTATCCGACGATTCAGCTTTAAAAAGCGAGCCAACCGCAATGAACGCGATCACGATTGACTGTGTCATATTTGGTTTTGATAAAGGAAGTTTAGAGGTACTTCTGGTACAACACGGAGAAGGAATCAGTAAAGGAAAATGGGGACTTCCGGGAGGCTGGATTTATAAAAAAGAAAGCACGGATGATGCTGCACATCGTTTATTGAATGAACTTACGGGTCTTGACAATATTTATCTGGAACAATTGAAAGCATTTGGAGATCCGGACCGTTTTCCGCTTCGGCGTGTGATTACTATAGGCTATTATGCTTTGGTAAAAAGAGAGGATTATAATATTAAAGCCGGTTTTACGGCCTCTGATGCCAAATGGTATAAAATTGACAGTATTCCGGATTTGATTTACGATCACAATGAGATTTTATCCTATAGTATGCAACATCTTCGCAACAGGGTACGTCAGGCTCCGATTGGGTTTAACCTTTTACCTGAGAAATTTACGCTATTGCAGCTGATGCATTTATATGAAGAAATTTTGGGAGTTGAAATGGATAAATCTAATTTCAGACGCAAAATCCTGCACATGAAATTATTGGTTGCCTTAGATGAAAAACAACAAGATGTCTCGCACAGAGCTGCAAAATTATACCAGTTTGATCCTGAAATTTATACTAAACTTACTGAAAAAGGATTTAATTTTGAATTTTAATATTCGCTTATAAAAGCATGGCATTCCTACCTTCAAAAGAGACATCTGAAACGAATTCAACTACAGACTTTCATCAGCCTGCAATAGACGGAATCACGATCGATTGCGCCATTTTCAGTTTTAACAAAGCGAGCCTTGAAGTATTGCTGGTACAACATGCCGAAGGGGAAAGCATTGGAAAATGGGGACTTCTGGGCGGGTATATGAAAAAAGAAGAAAGTGCCGATGATGCCGCTCACCGAATTGTATACGAACTTACCAGTCTGGATAACATATACCTGGAACAACTAAAAGCTTTTACAAATCCTAATCGTGTACTGGAAAGACGTGTGGTAACTATTGGTTATTATACATTGGTCAATCGCGAAGATTACAATATCAAGGCAAGTATTACTGTAAAAGAAGCCAAGTGGTTTAAAATTAATGATATACCGAATCTTATTTTTGACCACAATGAAATTCTGGATTTTAGTTTGATGAAACTACGCAATCAGGTTCGTCAGGCTCCTATTGGGTTTAATCTTTTACCTGAAAAATTTGCTCTTTTGCAATTAATGCATCTTTATGAAGAAATATTAGGCGTTGAATTGGACAAATCCAACTTTCGCAGAAAAATCCTTCACATGAAGTTGCTCGTTCCGCTGGATGAAAAACAACAAGATGTTTCGCATCGTGCCGCCAAATTGTACAAATTTGATCCTGAAATTTACAAAAAACTGACTGAAAAAGGCTTTAATTTTGAGTTTTAGAAGCCGTTTTAAATTCAAGATTCTAACTATCGCCGTTCAACATTCCAGAATCCAAAACTTTGCGCTATCTTTGCGCCTTAATAACATGCTCTAAGGCAATTGCTACAGCGCAAATTGATACCCGGAAATTACTTAAAACTCGCTAAGAGAATTGATATATTAAAATGAAAAAGATACGTAACTTTTGCATTATTGCACACATTGACCACGGTAAAAGTACACTGGCAGACCGCTTATTGGGCGCTACACAAACCGTTACAGCTCGTGAAGAAAAAGCTCAATTGCTTGACAACATGGACCTGGAGCGTGAGCGTGGAATTACCATTAAGAGTCACGCCATTCAAATGGAATACACTTACAAAGGCGAGGAATATATTTTAAATTTGATTGACACTCCTGGTCACGTTGACTTTTCATACGAAGTTTCCCGATCTATTGCTGCCTGCGAAGGCGCACTTTTGATTGTTGATGCTGCGCAAAGTATTCAGGCACAAACGATTTCTAACTTATATTTAGCACTGGAGAATGATCTTGAAATTATTCCGGTTTTGAATAAAGTCGATTTACCAAGTGCTAATCCTGAAGAAGTTAGTGATGATATTATTGATTTATTAGGATGTAAATTAGAAGATATTATTCATGCGTCAGGAAAAACAGGTTTTGGTGTTGAGAATATCTTAGCTGCCATTATTGAAAAAATCCCGCCGCCATCAGGAAATGTTGACGAGCCATTACAGGCTTTGATCTTTGACTCGGTATACAATCCGTTTCGTGGAATCGAGGTTATCTTTAGAGTGGTAAACGGTGAAATCAAAAAAGGGCAAAAGATTAAATTCATGGCTACCGGCAATGAATATTTTGCTGACGAAATTGGAACTTTAAAATTAAATCAGGTTCCTAAAAATGTAATTTCCGCAGGTGATGTTGGTTATTTAATCTCCGGAATTAAAGAAGCCAAAGAGGTAAAAGTTGGAGATACCCTGACTGATGCCAAAACGCCAACAACCAATATGATTACAGGTTTTGAGGATGTAAAACCAATGGTTTTTGCCGGAATTTACCCTGTAGATACGGAAGATTATGAAGATCTGCGTTCTTCTATGGAGAAATTGCAACTGAATGATGCTTCTTTAGTTTTTACTCCAGAAAGTTCTGCTGCTTTAGGATTTGGTTTCCGTTGCGGATTCTTAGGAATGCTTCACATGGAAATTATCCAGGAACGTTTAGAGCGTGAGTTCGATATGACTGTAATTACTACCGTACCTAACGTTTCGTATTTGGCTTATACCAAAAAAGATCCTGAAACTGCATTCGTAGTAAACAATCCTTCAGATTTACCTGAACCATCCCGTTTAGACCGGGTTGAAGAACCTTATATTAAAGCAACAATTATTACAAAAGCTGACTTTGTTGGAAACGTAATGAGTTTGTGTATCGAAAAACGTGGTTTAATTACCAACCAAACGTATTTAACAACTGAACGTGTTGAATTGACTTTTGATATGCCTCTTGCCGAAATTGTATTCGATTTTTACGATCGTTTAAAAACAGTTTCTAAAGGATATGCTTCTTTTGATTACTCGCCTATTGGAATGAGAACTTCGAAATTAGTAAAACTGGATGTTCTTTTGAATGCGCAAACGGTTGACGCACTTTCAGCCCTGATTCACGAAGACAATGCATATAACATCGGTAAAAAAATGACCGAGAAATTACGAGAACTAATCCCAAGACAACAATTCGACATTCCGATTCAGGCTGCAATTGGGGCTAAAATTATTGCCCGTGAAACGATTAAAGCCCTCCGTAAAGACGTTACCGCAAAATGTTACGGTGGAGATATTTCGCGTAAACGTAAATTGCTTGAAAAACAGAAAAAAGGAAAAAAACGTATGAGACAAGTAGGAAACGTTGAGATTCCTCAGGAAGCGTTTATGGCTGTTTTGAAACTGAATGACTAAGTTTTTTATCTAGAAAATAGAATATAGACTTAACCCGATGACTTACGTTATCGGGTTTTTTGTTTAAATAAATCACCCATTATACCTCTGAAAAATCTTTTAATCCCACAAATACCCACTAATTAATCCGCTAAAATAAACACGTAAATACTTATAAAAAAGTAGGATTATTAACTCAATAACTTCATTTTTGATCCATTTGATTACAATTGCCGGAAGTTTTATGATTAAAACATAACTTTAATCTTACAACATTTAAAAGCAATTATTATGAAAACTAAATTTTTTATTATTTTATCGATGTTAACTTTTTCATTTGCCAATGCGCAACAAGGTGAGGTAGACTCTGAAATGAACTCTGCGAAAGGTATTACTTTTCAAAACGGTGATATGTTTCTCGAAGGTTCTATTAAAATTAGCACGGGCGGTGATAATGATTTTTATGGCTTTAGTCCAAAATTTGGGTATTTGTTAAATGACAAATTTGCGGTTGGAGCAAAACTAAATTACTCTAGCAATAAAGAAGAAGCAACGGACATAAAAACCAATGTATTCGGAATTGGTGCTTTTGCGCGTTACTATTTTTTAGAATTAGACAAAAAACGTTTTAAAGCTTTTGCTGAAGCCGGTTTAGGTTACGGACGCAATAAAATCGAAACTCCGGTAAATACAGATGACAGCAATAGTGTAACAGCAGATATTACTGTTGGCCTGAATTATTTTGTAACCAAAAACATTGCAGTAACCTTTACATTAGCTAATGTATTGGCATACAACAGCGTTGCTCCTGAAAATGGTCCTTCATCAGATACTTTTAATTTGAATATTAATTTATTTGAAAACATTTTCGATCAGCCACAATTTGGGCTTTTATACAGATTCTAGATTTATATAAATATCGATAATAAGAAAAGCTGTCTCAATGAGACAGCTTTTTTATTTCAAATCTAAAACCTTATTTCGATTTTAGTAATTTTTCTAAATATTCGTTTTTTTCTTTTTCAACCTGTACTAATCTCTCATAGAGTTCGATCACTTTATCAAGAGGATAAAAATTATAATTGGTTCCGGCATTAACAATACCATTATCGTGATACGTATTGCCAATAATGTTCAGCACAGCTTCTTCAGAAAAATTTTTAATAGCTTCAACAGTTACACCAAGGGCTTTTGCCACTTCAATTAATTTTTCGTCCTCAACACTCTCACTATTTTCCATTGCAGATATGACTTGTTGGTTTGTCCCTAATGCTTGTGCCAGAGCTTCCTGTTTCATGTCTCTTAGTTCACGAATACGGCTAATTTTTCGCCCTATATGATTTCGCCCTATATGATTTGGTTTTGTTACTATACTCATAGCTTAAAGATAAATAATTATGAATAAAAAATAAGACTTCTGTATCATACATCATGTCTACGGTAAGATATGTACAAAATGGTTTTTACCAAGTGATTTAGCCCACTTGTGCCCTGAACAAAAGTACAATTTTTCAGACAATTATTTGTTAAAAAACAAAATTACAAACTACCCTTTTAGAGCTATAAGTTATCTTGTGCACAGAACAAATTAATCTGTCCCAATTTGTAACAGCTTTTCTAATTCCTGAAACTCTCAACCTTTGTATCTTTGAACCATTGTACCTTTAAAAGAAAAAAATGCTTGACGAAACCCCAAAACGATTCGACCGAATTGTCGCTATCCTAATTCAGTTACAATCTAAAAAAATTGTGAAAGCTCAGGAATTGGCAAACCGTTTTGAAGTTAGCTTAAGAACTATTTATCGGGATATTCGAACTCTTGAAGCTTCGGGAGTTCCTATTTACAGTGAAGCCGGGGTTGGTTATGCTTTAATGGATGGTTATCGTTTGCCTCCTGTCATGTTTACACGCGAAGAAGTAAGCAGTTTTATCGCTGCCGAAAAACTGATGCAAAAATTTACTGATCCGGCTCTTGGGGCCCACTATGCCTCGGCCATGTACAAATTGAAATCGGTTTTAAAAAGTTCTGATAAGGACTGGGTTTCGAATATTGAATCTAAAATTTTAATGCAAAATCATGAACGCTTATTTCATGACAGTTCGCCTAATACTTTGGCTATTTTGTTTGAAAGTATTGCAGAAAAAAAACAAATTTTACTTTTATACAAAACCCTTGAGGCAGAAGAACCAAGCAGCAGGAATATTGAACCTGTTGGCGTTTTTCATGATCATAACAACTGGTATTTTCTGGGCTACTGTCATTTGCGACAAGATTACCGACAATTTAGAACCGACAGAATTCAGGGAATTCAAAAAACAGAATGTGATTTTACCATTGAACATGATTCTCTGGAAACTTATTTGAAAAAAAACGAAACAATTCCCACAACAAAAGTCCGGATTTTAGTCTCCAAAAAAATCGTCAACTATCTTCGTTACGAACAAAAATATCACGGTTATGTTTCTGAAAAAGAAATCGATGACCAGGTAGAAATGACTTTTATGTCCCGTGATATTCAGGAAGGTTTTCCGCGCTGGTTCCTGATGTTTGGCGATTACGCCACAATTCTGGAACCTGAAAAACTGAAGGCCAGAACACTGGAATTACTTGAAAGTTACCTAAAAAGACTGTCATAAAAAAAAACTCCTTAAAGTGAATTTTAATTTCATCTTCAGGAGTTTTTTATTTAGGGATTTTCAGAATCTATCTTTCCCAGAAAAAAGGAGGTTCAATATTTAAGGCTCTTAAATATACGTAACCTTGTCCGCGGTGATGCACTTCATTATCTATAAAATACAGGATATTCTGAATTACCGGAAATTCATACTGGCCAAAAAGATTAAACGTCTCATTAAAATCTTCAATCGATAATTTTTCCCAATACTGATTAATTTCTGCAGTTGCTTCATCCCATTTTTCCAGATATTGTGCTTTAAAAATCAGTTTCTCTGATTCTTCTGTAAATGGTTTCACTTCTTTATTTACAATTCCTTTTAGTCCGGGAACCGCAATTGCTAAAAGTTCGTCAGTCAATTTAGAGAAAGGTCGCATTCCTCCTATCGAAAACTCAAAGAAATCTTTCTCAGGAAACGCTTCAATCACACGACGGGTAAGAGCACGATGACCTTGCCAGTGTTTCAATAAATCTTCGGGAGTAATTACTTGGGCAGCTAATGTTTTCATGATTTTAAAGTTTTAATTTGTTTAACACTTCAAAAGTATTGAGGGTTGGTGACAACAGTTTGTCAACAGGAAATACAAATAGTTATTTTTTTTGTGCTGTTGCAGAAACTTATCTGGAAAACCTTTATAAATTATCTATTTCTCACAGGCGAGGGTGCTGCAGTGCGTCTTTACATATAAATAGAGGTTCAGAGATAACATCCCATTAATTCGATAAAACCTTTGTACCTTTGCGCCTTAGAAACTTTGGAACTTAAAAAGAAATGATCGAAGATAAAAATCCGCAACGTACCAGTATAGCGCAATTAGGCGAGTTTGGCTTAATTGAACATTTAACCAAAAATTTTGATGTCACTCAGGAATCTACTTTAAAAAGTATAGGCGATGATGCTGCGGTTCTTGATTTCAAAGATAAAAAAGTAGTCGTTTCGACTGATTTACTGATTGAAGGCGTACATTTTGATTTGGCTTATATGCCTTTAAAACATTTAGGATATAAGTCTGTTGTTGTAAATCTGTCTGACATTTGTGCCATGAATGCCAAACCAACGCAAATAACGGTTTCTGTTGCCGTTTCTAACCGTTTTCCGTTAGAAGCCCTGGAAGAATTATTTGAAGGAATTACGCATGCTGCAAAAGAGTATAAAGTTGATGTTATTGGCGGAGACACCACCTCATCACAAAAAGGCCTAATTATAAGCATTACTGCAATTGGTGAAGCAAATGAAGACGAAATTGTCTACCGAAATGGCGCCAAACAAACGGATTTGCTTGTGGTAACCGGAGATATTGGTGCTGCTTATATGGGGCTACAGGTTTTAGAACGCGAAAAACAGGTGTTTCAGGTAAACCCAAACAGTCAGCCGGATCTGGATATGTACAGTTATTTAATCGAGCGTCAGTTAAAACCTGAGGCGAGAAAAGATGTTCGTACTTTATTGCACGCTCTTGAAATTAAGCCAACTTCGATGATTGATATTTCAGACGGCTTATCATCAGAAATTATTCATATCTGTAAACAATCAAAAGTGGGCTGTAATTTATACGAAGATAAGCTTCCGTTAGATCCGCAGTTTATTTCGACTTGTGAGGAATTTAATATTGACAGCACAACAGTTGCTATTAATGGCGGCGAAGATTATGAATTGCTGTTTACAATTGACATTAATGATTTTGACAAGATAAAAGGAAATCCAAACTTTTCCATCATTGGTCACATGGCCGACGAAAGTGAAGGAATTCATCTGGTAACCCGTGCCAATACCAAAATTGCTTTAAAAGCTCGTGGCTGGGATGCTTTGAGTGAGTAATTTATTTAAAATTCAAAATAGAAAATCCCAAATTCCAATGCCGGTTATGTATTGGAATTTGGGATTTTCTATTTTGGAATATATTTAAAAAAGGCCTTTGCTTCTGGCTTCTTTTATTAAGTCATCATCAGAACCGGATCTTACTTTAAGCAGTTCTTTTAGACTCACTCTTCGTCTTTCAATTTCATTTAAAGATATGGGTATGTACTGTGGCATATCATAAACCTCGGTTCCCTTTGAAAGATGAAATAAAATTTGCTTATCAAACTCATCAATTTCAATTGAATTATGAACCGACTGGTTTAACATTTTCTGAACCGACTGGCTGTAATATTTATCATTTTTCATCACTTTATCGAATGCAAAAAGCAATTCATCAAAAGTAAGGTCGTTCTTTATGATCAGCCCATTAGGTTGTATCGTTCTGATGATGGTTTTGATTTTTAGTAATTCTGTATACATTGTTAATAGAATTACTTTGCAATGGGGCATCTTTTTCAGGATTAACTTTGCTAAATCTTCTCCTGAAAAAATATCCTTTTCTTCGTAAGCAGGCATACTAATATCCAGAAAAGCTACATCAAAATGAGGGGTTTTCTCGTTTTCGATTAAATCATATCCCGATTTACAATCATGTGCCTGCGAAATAAGAAATTCATATTCCTTAGGGTTGTAGCGCGTTATAGCATTCTTGTATCCTTCGATAATAAAAGGATGGTCGTCAACAATTAATATGTTTCGCTTACTTAATTGCGGAATAGGATTTTGTGAATCATTTGTCATTATTCTGTAGGTTAATTTTTTGATCGATTGGGACTTTTATTATCACAAGAGTTCCCTGGCCTTTCACAGATTTTATGCTTACTGTACCATTGCATTCTGCTGCCCGGTATTCTATGTTATGTAATCCTATACCATTTTTTGTTCTTTTGGCATTAAACCCAACTCCGTCATCAGCGATTGATAAAAGTAAATAATCAATCTCACTTTTAAATTCAACTGTAATCGTATTGGCATCTGCATACTTATTACAATTCTGAAGGGCTTCCTGAACAATTCTGTACAAATTGATTTTGATGGCATTACTTACCAAATCCCATTTTATATGAGGATCAAAATAAGTAACTAATTTTGATTCATACGTATTTTGCTGGTTTTCGAACAATTTGTTCAAAATAGCTACAAAATTATTAATTAATTCTGTTTTCTCCCGGTTTAAATCATGCGAAATCTCCCGTATATCTTCCTCAATATGCTTAAGTTCGGTTAGATACTTTTTTCTCTTGGGAGCTGCTTCTGCCTCGTCTATTTTATCTAAACTATCCAAACTGATCCGCACGCCAAACATCCTGCCTAAAACACCATCGTGCAATTCCTGCGCTACTCTTTTCTTTTCTTTAATACGAGTGTGTTCAATATCGTTTTGCTGTGAAATCATCAGGTTGTAAATATCCTCATTGGCAACTTGCTGTTGCTGCTTAAAAAGTAACTCGCGATTCTTTGCCTGCTGCGTTTTGTAAACATAGAAAAACAATCCTATTAAAGTACAGATACTAAAAACATATATCAGGGTTTTATTCTTTTCCTGAAGATTTGAATTTTGATCTTTTATTTCGCTGGTCTCATATTCGATACGGGTAAACTTATCGCCCATTTGTCTCTCTCCTTTTTGGAGGCTATCATTTATTCTAATGTATTCTTCAGAATAAACAGATGCATTTTTGGGATCAATTGTAGCCAATTGCTTCAAAGACGATAAAACGTTTCGGGAACTTTTAAGCTTTTTTGATTCATGGAGGGATTCTAATGAGAACTCCATGGCTTTTACCGTGTCTTTATTATAAGCATAAAATTCAGAAAGATGGAGCTTAATTGAAACCACTCCTCCCGGAAGCTTTAGGCTATCCCTAAATTTAATTGATTCATAAAACATATCCGGCAGGCCTTTTTTATCCGAAAGCTTAAACTTTGCATACGCTAAATTATCTATCAACGTAGCATACAAAGAAGGTTTATCCTCTTTCAGATTCTTTTCTTTTAATGCGCTTTCGTAATATGTCTTAGCCTTTTGATAGTTTTTAATATTATTATAGACATATCCAATATTATTTAATGAAGTAGCTCTTGACTGAAATTCGACAGGGATAAATCGATCATCGATACTCATCAATGCTTTATTATGAAATTCAAGAGATTTATTATATTCTTCTAATTGATTATAAATAGCCCCTAATAAATTATAGGCCTCATACACAATCTCATTATTGTTTTTGCCCCCTACCACCTTCAAAGCATTAAAAACGGCTTTTTCGCTTCCTAAATAATCTCCTTCGGCAAATTGCAAATAAGCCTTACTCAATCTTATTTTTGCCAGATTAGAATTGCTGTCAAGGCGAAAATAAATTTTTTCAGCTTTAAAATAGTACACAAAAGCACTATCAGACAAGGCTTTATCACTATAATAATCTCCAAGATAGGTATATGCCTTAGCAATATAAATAGAATCTTTACTCTGCTGTGACCTGTCTAAGACAATCCATACTGTTTTTTTAAAACTTTCTAAATCATTAGCATTATAAAATCTATTAGCAACTTTAAACAAATTGGCTCTGTTTAAAGAATCATTATTCTGATCCATAACAATTCCTAAAGCTTTTTTGCTATAGTCTATTTTATACTCAAGAGGTAATTTGTCATCCTGGGCTAAAGACAGATAAGTCTTAAGGTTTCGATTAAGGGCTGAATCATTTTCGTTAGTATGTGTTTTCTTAGTGCAGCTAAAAAAAAACAATATAGAAAAAAATAATATGGAGTAATTTTTTTTCAACTATAATTTTACATTTCATCAAAAATAGTAAAACTATTGACACAAAAAAAGGTTGCCCATGATAGACAACCTTTTTGAAAATTATATGTATTTTATTTTAGTCTAATTTTTTGTTTTTACCAACAACATTTCCGCCACTTGGATCAACATTATTTGTTTCTCTAATAGTAACTAACTGAAAGTCATCTCTTTTTTTATTTTTTCCAACAACATTTCCGCCACTTGGATCAACTTCACTGTTTTGTCTTGCGATACCCCCCTGAATTGTTGTTTCTAGACTAGTCCCGTTTGATGTTTCCGGAGTTGCAAACGAAGTTGCTACCATTACTAAAGAAAATAATCCGAATGTTAAAGCTGCTTTTTTCATGATTTGAGGTGTTTATGTTTGATTTTTTTGTTATGGGTTTAATGACTGCCTATTGCTAATCATGGTGTAAAACTACACCCACATTCGAAAAAAATTTATACAAAAAATCTAGTTTATGGTAAACTGTACCCAATTGGTAGTAAACGGGCATCAAATCAATGTAATTGCTTAATTATTAGACTTCTAAGTAATTTCCTGCAACAAAATCAGCGATAATTAAATCGACATTTGATTTATAGGTTTTAGAGAACGGAATTTTTTTAGTTGAGTTTTTGATGTAACAAAGGGAATTTCCGCTATGAATTCTCGAAATATAATTTCGGTTTATAATATAACTATTGTGAATTCTTATAAATGGGTATGATAATAAGCCCTCAAAGTGCTTTAATGTTTTAAAAGCGGTTATCATTTCACCGGAATTCAAATAAATATCTGTCGAGTTATTATCAGCCTGGAAATAACAAATATCTGTTGATGTTATATAGCGATAATCGCCATAGGACTTAATACAGATAACAAGAGGTTTTTCGATACCTGACGGTATTTGTGCAAATGGCACTATTGAAGAAGGTATTGCAGGCGTTACTTCGGCCGGATCTGTTTCTACATTACTTTTTTTAAGCTTTAAAATGGTCTTGAGCAAATCGACGGAAACAAGAGGTTTTAATATATAATCAAAAACCCCATATTGAATGGCCTCAAAAGCCAATTCTTTCTGAACTGTTGTAATAACTATTTTAGGCAAATGCGATAAAAACCGATAGAGTTCGTTGATAAAAGCAAGCGATAAATTACTGGAGATGTCTTTGGGATCAATTTCCAGAAAAACAATCGACGGACGATGTTCTAAAACCAGGCTTAATCCTTCCTGATAATTCGCTGCTGCTGCTATAAAAGTCAATTCTGAAAAACCCTCTGCAATATTTCTGGTTTTCAAAACGCTTTCAGCATCATCATCAATTATAATATACGAATACTTTTTCAACTTTAATTTTTATTGATTTTTCCTAAATCCCCAACGACTATCACCTTAGCTTCATCAATACTTTTGAAAAACTTTATTTAGCATTTTATTCGCAATTAAAAATACGAATTTCAGTTATTTTCCTATTCTATTGTTAATATATAGCAAACAAATGTTAAAACATAAAGATGAATTACCAAAAAAACCGACGAAATACTTCTTTTGGGATTAAAAAAATCCCAAACTCCGTTAAGGAATTTGGGATCTTCATATTGTTAGTAGAAAAAACTACATTTTCATCAACCAGTTTTTCATTGAAACTTCGTTTTCGATAATATCTTTTAATTCAGAAATCTTAACACGGTCCTGTTTCATTGTATCTCTATGACGAATGGTTACTGTTTCGTCTTCAATAGTTTGATGATCTACTGTAATACAAAACGGGGTACCAAGAGCATCTTGTCGTCTGTAACGACGTCCTACCGCATCTTTTTCATCATACGCTACATTGAAATCCCATTTTAAATCTTCGATGATTTTTTTAGAAATTTCAGGTAATCCGTCTTTTTTAACCAATGGTAAAACGGCTGCTTTTGTTGGCGCCAGAACTGATGGCAATTTTAAGACTGTTCTTGTTGAACCGTCTTCTAGAGTTTCTTCCTGTAATGAAGTTGCAAAAACAGCTAAAAACATACGATCTAAACCAACTGAAGTTTCTACTACATACGGAACGTAGTTTTGATTCAGTTCAGCATCAAAATATTGTAATTTTCTACCTGAATATTGTTCGTGCGCTTTCAAGTCAAAATCAGTACGGGAGTGGATACCTTCTAATTCTTTGAAACCAAACGGAAAATTAAACTCGATATCGGCAGCAGCATTTGCATAGTGTGCTAATTTTTCGTGATCGTGAAAACGGTAATTTTCTTTTCCTAATCCTAAAGACAAATGCCATTTTAAGCGGGTTTCTTTCCAATGGTGATACCATTCCATTTCTTCTCCGGGACGAACGAAAAACTGCATTTCCATTTGTTCAAATTCACGCATACGGAAAATGAACTGTCTGGCCACAATTTCGTTTCTAAATGCTTTACCGGTTTGAGCTATTCCAAAGGGAACTTTCATACGTCCAGATTTCTGAACATTTAAAAAGTTCACAAAAATACCCTGAGCTGTTTCCGGACGTAAATATAAATCCATTGCAGAATCTGCAGAAGCTCCAAGTTTAGTTCCGAACATCAGGTTAAATTGCTTTACATCTGTCCAGTTTCTGGAACCGGTTTCTGGATCGGCAATTTCTAATTCTTCGATTAAGGCTTTTACATCCTGAAGATCTTCGCTCATCCCTTTTGCAAGTCTTTCAAGAATTTCTTTTTTCTTAGAAAGATATTCTACAACACGAGCATTTGTGGTAATAAACTCTTCTCTATTAAAAGCATCACCAAAACGGGCTTTTGCTTTTTCAATTTCTTTTTCAGCTTTTTGATTTAACTTTTCAGCATAATCTTCTACTAAAACGTCAGCTCTATATCTTTTTTTCGAATCTTTATTATCAATTAACGGATCATTGAAAGCATCAACGTGACCTGAAGCTTTCCAGGTTGTTGGATGCATTAATATTGCAGCATCAAGGCCTACAATATTCTCGTTCATCTGAACCATTGATTTCCACCAATATTCACGGATATTCTTTTTTAACTCGACACCATTTTGTGCATAATCATACACTGCACTCAATCCATCGTATACTTCGCTTGACGGAAAAATAAATCCGTACTCTTTTGCGTGCGAAACCACATTCTTAAATATATCTTCTTGTTTTGCCATAGTGATGCAAAAATATAAAAAGTCCGTTTAAAAAAAAGAAAAATTATAAAGATTGAGCCCTTGATTTGATTATTTTTGTAACTAAATTCCTTCTATTTGTGTTTAATTATATTATCAACCTGTTTTTCCCTAAAGTTTGCGCGGGATGTCGTTCCATTTTAATTCATAACGAAACCGTTTTATGTACCATTTGTCGTCATGAAATGCCTCTTACCCAATATTATTTAGATCCAAAAAATGAAGCTGTCAAGAAATTTTACGGAAAGATTGCGATTGAGCATGCATCGGCACTTTTGTATTTTAATAAAAAAGGAATCGTACAGGAACTCATTCACAATTTAAAATACAAAGGCCATGAAGAGATTGGAACTCTTTTAGGAAATTGGTATGTCGAAGATTTGAAAGAACTGGGTTTAGAAATTCCTTTTGACATTATAATTCCGGTTCCGCTCCATAAAAGAAAATTTAAGGAAAGAGGGTACAATCAGGTAACTACTTTTGGAAAAGCATTGGCAGAAGGGCTAGAGATTGAATTTAACGATTCTATTTTGTATCGAAAGAGATACTCTAAAACACAATCTAAAAAAAATCTTTTAGGAAGATCTGATAATATTGACAATCTGTTTGATGTAACTTGTATAGAAAAAAATCAGCATAAACATTTTTTAATTGTTGATGATGTTTTAACTACAGGTGCTACTCTTGAAGCCTGTTCCAGGGCCTTACAAAAAATTCCGGGAGCTAAAATCAGTATTGTTTGTATGGCAATAGCGAACTCATAACTTAGAATTCCAATATTTTTAAATTCCAAATTCCAATCGGATAACAGCGCCGTTTGAAATTTGGAATTTTTCTATCTGAATTTAATTAACTATTATCTTTTTAACCGTTCTGCGGTCGCCATCAATAACAGTTACAAAGTAAATTCCTGAAGCCACATCTGACAACTGAATATTCTGATTGAAGAAAGATGTAGGGTCGAATGTTTTAAAATAAACTTTTTTACCTAATATATCATGTACATAAACCTGAGCCCTGTTTAAAGAATCACTTGTAAACTGTACTGTAAAATTTCCTTTGTTTGGATTTGGATAAAGAACAAATTCTACATCCTCTAAAACAGGTGTTCCCAGGGTAAAAGTCTGGTTACAAATATTTACTGAGGCCGAATTTATTTTTCCAAAGTTCCCTACAACAGCATCACGAACTCTAAAAGTCCAGGTTCCCTGAGGATTTTGACCATTGAAAGCATTTAATAAATCTACCGGAACAACAATTTGACTTGTTGTTTTAGAACAATCCAGCTCAACTCCCGCATCATCAAACTGAAGTGCTAAAGTAGACTGAATACCTCCGCAGCTTTTATTGTACAAATTTACAATTGTTCCCTGCGGGCTTACTATTTGAAGTTCAAAATCAGATAGTTTATCGTGTGTTACATTTACCAAAACATTTACATCCGAGACAGTCCCGGTGGAAGCCGGTACATTTACCGTTCTGGTAGTAAAAGTTGAAGTGGAGGTATAAGGGATATCAAAAGCGCTTCCGAAACTATAGGAATCACAAGTTGTTGTTGAAGTATATCCAACCGAAAAGGATTTGCGGTTTACAGCATAATAAACGTTGGCCGTTGGCTGAACCAAAACCCTGCAATTGGTTGAAGCCTCTATACTGGCTGGAATCTGAACGGTTTCTGAACCATCATTTGCCGTGTTTGAAGCTAAAAGAATTGGATAGGTCAAACCTCCATCTAACGACAATTTAATATTAACCGTTGAAGAACCCTGTAAAGTATTTGTATTATTAACTGTCCAGGTTATGGTCTGACTTGATCCTTTTTGCCAGCTTACATCATCGCTATTTTGAGACGAAACTGTAAATGGCCCGGCGTTAGCCACTACATTTAAAGTCATCGTATCCGTATTCGTCTGAGCCGTTCCTAAAGGAGCATTATCTCTTGCTGTTAACGTAAAATGCAAGGTTCTTGCAATAGACGAAACAGATTCCCAGGTGGTCGTTAATTTATTTTGAAGCACTGTACTTAAAGCCGGAAAATAGCGAACCGGAGAACTTACCGGATTGAAAGACCTGAATAAAGGCCCGTCTGGTTTTGTTGGATAAGCTACGCTATTACTGTTTGCGGTTGTCGACGATGTGGCACTATCAAATTGTTCCCAGGTGTAAGTTAGGGTATCGCCATCAGGATCTGAACCTGTACCGGTTAAAAAGAATGCAGTACCCATTGGGATTGTATAATCTAAACCGGCATTGACCACAGGAGGATTATTGGTGAGTGGTAAATTAACTCCGCAGCTTTTTGAGGCGAGATTATTTTGAATTTGCAAAATACTGACATACGCAAAATAATCATCTGAATTTGGCTGAACATCATACCCTTTAGATACTCCGGCATAGCCCATAATAGTAGATCCGCTTCCTGGCTCCACATTTACGCCTGTGCGTTCGGTACCATCAAAAGAAAAACTATGGTTGGCACCAAATTGATGGCCCATTTCATGTGCTACAAAATCGATATCAAAAGTATCACCCTGAGGTTTACCATCAGATGGAGAGGTATAAGCACTTCCTTTTCCTATCACATTTGATGGGGTCGGACTATCACAAATACAACCTATACAAGCTGCATTTCCGCCACCGCCGGAGGCTCCAAATAAATGACCAATATCATAATTTCCTTCTCCTATCACGCTTGTCAACGTACTTTGAACTTCTTTACTCCAGTAATCATTGCCATCTGAATTATCTGTCGATGTTCCCTTACCGGCATTAGAGTATGGATCTGTGGCAGCATCTGCATAAATTACGGCGTCGTTATTTGCAATTAAAACTACTTTTACGGCAAGATCTTTATTAAAAACACCATTTACTCTTGTCAATGTAGCATTCATTCCGGCCAATGCACCGGCTTTTGTGCCACCAAAAAAAGTGGTGTACTCGCCTGTACAGGAAAGCGCTAGCCTGAATGTCCTGAAAACTCTATTATTTGCAGCCGTTTTTGCAGTTGTAGTATTCTTATTTGTATTAGCAATATCATTAACATTACAAACTAACGGAGAAGTTAAATTAGGACTATTCTCTGAGGTAAATAAAACATAAACGGATTTATCCTCCGGATTTTGCTCTATAAATTCAGACGGTTTATCGGCACGAAGTACCATTGTCTGTATTCCGCCCGGGTCCAGGCTAAAATGAATCTTAGCTGTTTTATCGTCTAATCCATTTCCTTCATAAGCTCGTATTTCGGGATATTTTGCTTGCAGTTCAGGTTCAAAATTTGAAGATTCCCAAACGGTAAATCTTTCTATAACCCCATTCGAATTTGGAATTGTAATTTCTGAAGTACTGTTAGTGGATGACTTATTTGTTGATGTATTGAGTTTTATATTTAAAAAATCTGAATTAAGTCTGTAATATGATCTTTGCGGGTCAGAAGCATTGGCTCTTTTTACCGTAGCAACAGAAGAAACCTTGTGCCACAAATCATCGCTTTGAGCATGAATTTTTACACAACAAAAAATAATAACTAATAGGAGTAGTTGTTTTTTCATACTTCGTGATATTTGAAAATCAAAATTAAGTGAATTAAATTAAATTCTTACACATTATAAGACAATTAATGCTTTTTGATCGACGAGTAACCCCATTTTCACAAAAAGAAATATAATCTCATTAAAAATCAATTAAGCTTAGTATAAAATTTAAAATAGATAACATAAATTTGCAGCATCTTAAATTATTTGTTTTGAAGCTCTTTCATTCTATAAACGATTTTCAGTCAACCAAGAAAACAATTTTAACTCTTGGCACCTTTGACGGCGTACATATTGGTCACAAAAAAATTCTGGAACGAATTACTCAAAACACAGAAAACGGAAAATATGAAAGTTTAGTATTAACTTTTTTTCCGCATCCAAGAATGGTTTTACAGGAAAAATCAGAAATCAGGCTTTTAAATACAATTGCTGAAAAAACAAAGCTTCTGGAAGCAACGGGAATTGAAAACCTTGTAATTCATCCTTTTAACGAAAGTTTTTCCAGATTAACTGCAGAAGAATTTGTGCATTCTATTTTAGTGGAACAATTTCATATTCAGAAAATAATTATTGGTCATGATCATCGTTTTGGAAGAAACAGAACTGCCAATATTGACGATTTAATCGCTTTTGGGGCCGAATACGGTTTTGAAGTGGAGCAAATTTCGGCACAGGAAATTCAGGATGTCTCTGTAAGTTCAACCAAAATCAGAAAAGCGCTTAACGAAGGAAATATGGATTTGGCCAACGAATATTTAGGATATGCTTATTTTTTATCCGGAGAAGTCGTTAAAGGAAAACAATTAGGAAGAACGATTGGTTTTCCAACAGCTAACATTCAGATTGACGAAGATTACAAGCTAATTCCCAAAAATGGTGTTTATGTGGTAAAAGCGCTTGTAGATCAAAAAGAAGTTTTTGGAATGATGAACATTGGGTTTAATCCAACCGTAAACGGACAAAAACAAACAATCGAAGTAAACCTATTTGACTTTGATGCTGATATTTATGGCCAAAAAATTGAAGTTTCTTTATTACAATATCTTCGCGAAGAACAAAAGTTCGGATCGGTAGATTTATTAAAAGCACAATTAAATCAGGACAAAACAAGTGCTTTGGCATTTATACGCCAGCTCTAAAAAACAATCCATTCATATTTTTACCCTTTTCAAATCATCGTAGTTCTTTTTTTAGTAAATTTGATATATAATTCTGTTTATCAAATGTTTACTATTAACTTCTTTAAAAATAACCACGATGAAATTACCTAAAGAAATTACCAACGGTTTTTTGATATTCCTCGGAATAGGCATTTATTTTTTATTGATGAACGTTTTAGGTTTAGCTCATTTATTTTATTTACGTACCCTAAATGTGTTTTTTATATTTTACGGTGTCAATAAAACGATGCGAATGAACCTTCATGAAGGCGAAACTAATTTTGTGTCAAATGCCGTTTCTGCAATGGCAACTTCTGTAGTTGGCGTGGCATTGAGCGTTTTTGGATTATTAGTGTACAGTTATGCCAGAGGTGGAGATGCGTATGTAAAAACATTATCTGAAACTTTTATGTTTGGAGGAAATCCATCCGTTCCAACTTATTGCATTTGTTTATTGTTTGAAGGCGTAGCCTCGTCAGTAATTGTCACTTTAATGATGATGTTGTATTGGAATAATAAATATGTCGCCGATTAATTTTTTAAAATAAATCAAACTTTTTAGCACTCTAAAATCATAAAATTTTACAATTATATGATTTTAGAGTGCTTGTTTTTTGAAAATACCTGCTAAATCTTCATTTAAGCAATCAATATTGCCGGTTAGAACAATTTAATTACTTTTGAAGCTTCAAAAACAATGTATCTATGAGCATTACCAAACACAACTGGACCAAAGACGAAATAATCGCCATTTATAATAAACCTATGATGGACCTGCTGTATGAAGCAGCAACAATTCACAGACAGAAACACGATCCGAACGTAGTTCAGGTATCTACTTTACTTTCGATCAAAACCGGAGGCTGTCCGGAAGATTGTGGTTATTGTCCGCAAGCTGCACGTTACAACACAGGTGTTGAAGGAAATGACTTAATGAGCGTAAGCCAGGTTAAAGCACAGGCTTTACGCGCAAAATCAAACGGGTCATCCCGCGTTTGTATGGGAGCTGCCTGGAGAAACGTAAAAGATGGTGAAGAATTTGATCAGGTTTTGGAAATGGTTCGTACGATCAATAAACTAGATATGGAGGTTTGTTGTACACTGGGTATGATTACCGAAAATCAGGCGCAACGTCTGGCCGAAGCAGGTTTATATGCTTACAATCACAATTTAGATACTTCTGAAGAATATTATAAAGATGTCATTTCGACCCGTGGTTTTGAGGACCGTTTACAAACGATCGAAAATGTTCGTAAAACGAATGTTACGGTTTGCAGCGGCGGAATTATTGGAATGGGAGAAAGTATCGAAGACAGGGCCGGAATGCTTGTAGCGCTTTCGACATTAAATCCCCAGCCGGAATCTGTGCCCATTAATGCTTTGGTTGCGGTTGAAGGAACGCCCATGGAAGAGGAAAAACCAGTTGAAATCTGGGAAATGATTCGTATGGTAGCCACTACCAGAATTATTATGCCGGATACACAAGTACGTTTATCCGCCGGAAGAACCACCATGAGCCGTGAAGGACAGGCTATGTGCTTTTTTGCCGGCGCCAATTCTATTTTTGCAGGAGATAAATTGCTTACTACGCCAAATCCTGATGTTCACGAAGACATGAAAATGTTTGAAATGTTAGGTTTGAATCCGCAGAAACCATTTACGAAAGTTTCTCAGCCTAAAACCGTCGAAGCTGCCGATTCTCAATTTGCTTCATTAGGAGAAAAACCGAAATGGTCAAGACCGGGACATACTATTGAAAAAAATCTTGAAGCTTCGATTAGATCAAAAATTTAATTCATAGAGTTAAAAAATCTTAATAAATATTTTTAAATTGCTTATGACCAGAGTTATAAGCAATTTTTTTATTTATAAATATGAAGTTAAAGCAAATTGAAAGGGTAAAAAAAATCTCAAAAGCTGATTTTATATCCCAATATGTAAAAAAACAAATACCTGTTGTTGTCGAAGAGCTAACGGAAGATTGGCCTGCCTATCATAAATGGAAATTATCTTATATTAATGAAATCGCAGGAGACACTATTGTCCCTTTGTACGATAACAGACCGGTGAATCATGAAGATGGTTTTAATGAAGCCCATACCAAAATGAAAATGAGCGATTACATTGCTCTTTTAGAATCAAAACCTACGAACTACCGAATCTTTCTTTATAATTTAATGAAAGAGGTGCCTTCATTAAACAATGACTTTTTATGGCCGGATATTGGCTTAAAACTGGTAAAGCAGATGCCAATGTTGTTTTTTGGCGGAGAGAACTCGAAAGTATTTATGCATTATGACATTGATTATTCGAATATTCTGCATTTTCACTTTCATGGCGAAAAGCAATGCATGATTTTTGCCCCGGATCAGTCTAAATATATGTACAAAGTACCTCATGCCTTAATCTCCAGGGAAGACATTGATTTCGATAATCCTGATTATGAAAAATTCCCTGCCCTGAAAAACGCCGAAGGATTTATTACCAATCTAAAACACGGCGAAATGTTATATATGCCGGAAGGATACTGGCACTATATGAAATATCTTACACCGGGATTTTCTATGAGTTTAAGGGCATTTCCAAAGAATATTACCCATTTATCAAAAGCCGTTTACAATGTTCTCATTATGCGCTATTTTGATATTTTGATGCGAAAAGTAAAAGGCCAGAAATGGATTGATTATAAAAATGAGAAGGCCATTCAGAATACCAATCAAAACTTGCGAAAGAGTGCCTGATAAAGATTCTTAGTAATGAAAAAGCAGTTATGGTTTATAATCCCATAACTGCTTTTTTATTTGTTTTTAAATATTTAGAATACAATTTTTCGAGTTGCTGTATAATTATTCTCTAAAGTTACTTTGACCAACAAAACCTGATTGCCCGATGGCAAATTAGATATTAACAGTTCTAAATTTTCAATGTTCTTTTTGTTGTACAATTGTTTCCCCGATACATCAAAAACAGCAACATCTTTTATGTTTTCATTAGAGGATACTATATCAATCACTTTGTTTTTTACGGAAACATGAACACCATTTTCAGTATTCTGAAAATCTTCGTTTCCTAAAGTTGTATTCGTATATCTTAAAACCAGACGATCTGTAAAAGTTCCTACAGCAGTTGTAAACGTATAGTTTGAGGCACGTAAATCATGTATTACCCCGGTAGTTTTATCCTCTATATAAATTGCCTGATTAATCATATCCCCATCTACTTCATCAATAGAAATGGTAAAGTCTCCTGGAATGATAGTGCGATATCCTAAGGGAACTACGTCTGAATTTGTAAATGGTAAGGCACGGCCCTGAATCATATATTTATTTCCATTATTTACACTGTAAAAATCCAGATATGGGTTAGCATCAAGCGAAACCCCATCATATCTGATATCATATTCATTCGTTGCACCTTCTATGTATGCTACTAATAATTGTTTAAACGCTCCACCCGTATTAGTCATGTTTAGCCAAATGCGATGTTTTTCTAAAACGGTTGCCTTTGACGTATTTTCGGTTCTAAAAAATTGACTATTATTGGCCCCTCCTAATCGCATTGAATTGTTAAATTTAACTTTTCCACCGCTTACAGCATTTACATAAAATGCTTGTCCTGCACCTATTTTCCCGGTTGGCTTTTTACCATTATCATTGCCTGGAATATCAGAATGTAATGGGTCTGATTTTGCTGATACTCCACCACTCTGATTGTAACTGGCATAATCATCAGGAGTATATTGTTGAGTTGGCGTAGGTTTTGCCGGGGTATTATGTGTCCAGAAATAAATTGTTCCATTTAGAATCGAATTTTGACTGATGAGGGCATCAGCGCTTAAAGCAGATGGATATGGATTTCCAATTACATAATAGTTTCCAGCTACCAGAAGTTCTCCTTCTAAATCTCCATTATTAGGAACGCCGTTAAAAAGAGCAGTGTAAGATTGCTTTGTGCTATTGTTATAGGTATCCGGACCCCTAATAATATACCCTTTACCTACAACCATATTACTTTGTCTATCGGTCACTACCCATTGTGTACCATCGTTACCAAAGTATTTATTGTAGGTTGTTAAAGGCGAAACATCAATGAGTTTTTGAGGGTTTACCGGTGTAGACCAGTAAATATAATCCTTCTGGAAAATTGGCGGGGCTATACGTTCATAACTAATATTACCTGAGTTTGCCACATTATTAACCTGAACTAAACTAGAGTTGTTTTTAAATGTCAATGTAGTTCCTGCTGCCGCATCAACCACTAGTCCATTCGTAATTACTAGTGTGTTTAATGTGTTTATGGTAACGTTTTTTCCTCCGTTTATATGACACGTACAACTATTTATATCACCCGTTGAAGAAAAATCATCTGCGAATATAATATTTTGTTCTGCCGTTGGTGTTCCATTTGACCATCCTCCTGCTATTGTATAGGTATTCGTTACCAAAGAATTGATTACAAGATTTTGTAATGGTGCCGAAGTACAACTTCCCGGATATTTAACAGTAAAATTATAGCTTCCGGGAATTAGTCCCGTAATTGTATAAGTTGTTAAATCAGCACCTATACCACCTGTATAGGTATTTGAAACAGTACCACTTTGAACAATTGTATAATCGTTCCTGTTTGGCAGCCCTTTTAAAACTATAGTACCAGTCGGCACGGCACAAGTTGGCTGCACTGAAGAATTGTACTGTGGAGAAGCAGTAATGTAATTTACTATTACTGGATAAGTTGCTGTTACAAGATAAGGAGTCGAGCAAGCTGGCGACGCCGTAACTGTCATTGTTAATGTAATTTGATTTCCTATGTCTGCAGCTGCAGAATTGTAAGTTGGTGTAAGTGTTGTAGCGTCTACCAAAGATCCGGCACCATTGTGTGTCCATAAAATAGTTCCATTTGTTGCAGAAGCTCCGCTAACAGTAGCAGATCCATTAGCACAAATTGTTTGGGAACCTGAGGTAGTAGCTGTTGGAGCATCCAGAATATTAATAGTATAATTTGCTGTTGCTATTTGTGGAGAACATGCATTATTACTTGTAACCGTCATGGTTAAAATAACTGTTCGTGCTGCTCCCCCTAAAGATGGGGTATACGTTGGCGTAAGTGTTGTTGGGTTAGATAATGTGCCCGAACCGCCACTAAAAGTCCATTGAATAGTCCCATTTGCAGCCGAAGCACCTGTTACTGTGGCTGAACTATTAGAACAAATCGTTGTACTCCCTCCGGCGGTAGCTGTTGGTAAGCTAGAAATTGTAACGTTTGTTGCTACAGAAAAAGCACTTTCGCAACCTCCGGCATTTACTACTTTTACGGTATAACTTCCGGCTGATGTAACCACAATGCTTTGTGTAGTTTCGCCTGTAGACCATACATTATTTGAGGCTGAACTTGAAGTTAAGGTTACGCTACTGGTTTGACAAATATTCAAAGGCCCGGAAGCCGATATAGTAGGTACTGCAGGAATTGCAATAGTACTAGTAGATGTTGGAGATGGCACCCCATAAACACTAGGTCCGCAACCATTTCTCGCCAAAACCCTGTAATAGTAAACCGTTCCGGGTGTTAACCCTGTAAAGGTATAGGTTGTAGCGGTAATTCCGGTATAGGTTTGAGTAACTGCAGTAGCAGGAAATGTATTATTCGTAGAAATTTGTACTTCATAAGTTATAGCATTAGTCGCTGCATTCCATGACATTGTAAACTGAGTACACCAATTTCCGGATGCTGTTACTGATCCCGGAACAGTAGGAACTGTACTTATTGTTGTTGTATTTTGAGTAGCTGAATAAGCTGCACTATTACCACATCCATTTTTACCTTTTATTCTGTAATAATATACTGTTCCTGCTGCCAAACCTGTTACCTGATATGTATTTACGTTTCCAACATCTACATTTAGGTATAAAAAACTTGCAAATACATTAGAAGTAGATACATCCAATAAATAACTTGTTGCATTGGCAACAGTAGTCCAGTTCGCATTAAAAACAGCACAATTTGTATTTGTTGCCCCACTTGAAACTACATTATCCGGTATCGCATTTGAAGTAGTTGCCATTTGAATTGCAGCGCCTCCTGTAACACTGGTATTACATCCGTTTTTGGCTCTTACCCTATAATAATAAGGGGTTCCGGCTGTCAGTCCCGTTATAGTATAGCTGGTTACATTTCCTATATCAAGACCATTATAGGAGCCAACAAAACTTGCAAAATTATTTACAGTTGAAACATCTAATAGATAGCTTGAAGCATTTACTTCTGTATTCCAGTTTGCGGTAAATACAGTACAAACAACATTTGTAACTGGTAATAAAACTACATTACCCGGAGCAGCAGCAGGCTTATACGTTATAGTGTTCGAATTTGCGCTAATACAGGTTCCATTAAATGCTCTCACCCGATAATAATAAGTTGTTGCATTACTTAAACCTGTAACATTATATGTCAACACATTTCCAACATTCAAAGCATTATATGTACCTACAAAACTTCCAAAATTAATATCTGTTGAAACATCTAATAAATAATAAGTTGAGCCTGAAACTGCCTGCCAATTTGCTGTAATTTGAGTACACGTAGCTCCTGTCCCTGCTAAAGCAACAGGCGCAGTACCCGAAGAAGTTGTAACAACTGTAGTACTATTCCCGGAACTAATAGTTGAAGTACAATTATCAGCGGCGTTTACACTTGTTCCTGACGTTAATGATGTTATTAATAGACTTTTATTACCTAAAACTGTAAAACCAGGGGCAATAAAAGTACCTGTTCCTGCTACAGTTACGTTCATATTTACAGGAGTTTGTGTAACTCCTCCCACCTGATAGGCAACACTATAGAATCCTACTGGCAAGTTACCATTAAGCGTAATTACCGATGAATTTCCCGAGCAAACATTCACAACAGATGCAGAAGTACTGGTTAAACTATACGTAGGGCAAGTATAAATCATGGTTATTTTCCCCGCACCACCTGCACCACCTGTTCCAACAGAACCTAAAAGAGACGATTTTGATCCACTTCCGCCACCGCCAGGCTGAGTACCTGCATTACCATTGCTATTCCCTAATAGATTACTAATACTTGCACCTCCTGCACCGCCACTATTCCCTCCTTGTCCTCCAATACCTGAAATTGCAGGCAAAAGAGTTTGTCCTCCTCCTCCTGCTCCACCATCATTTTTTGTCTGACCAGTTGATGCAGATGCCAGACCTCCAGCTCCACCAGCAGGACTACCTCCAGCTGAATTTGCTGCCCCGCCGCCGCCGCCAACTGCAGTAACATAACCCGTAATTAAAGAAGAATTTCCTGCCTGTCCATCAGCACTACCTCCTCCACCTGCTCCTCCAGTACCAACAGTAACAGATAAATTTATATTTACTCCTGTAGCCATTGTATATAAACCTCCGGCAAAAGCACCACCTCCACCACCGGCAGCAGCTCTTTGGACACTTAGTAAAGGAACTGTGGAACCTCCACCTCCACCTCCGCCTCCCCAGGCATTCATTGTTATAGAGGGAACTCCGGCCGGAACATAAAAAGTAGTTGTTCCTGTATTCGTAAAGCTAACGGTTGTGGTTTGTGCATAAAAAAACAATGGGAATGCAACTAACTGAAGTGTAAGTAAAATTCTTTTCATCGTGGTATTTTTTTATATTTAAAAACATAAACTATTGATCAGAAAAAATCCAGCAAAATGATTTATAAATACCAACAATAAAACAAGGATATTACAATACGTATATCCTAAAAATTACAAGAGAAGAATAATGTAATAAGTACTTTTTGTTTTATTTAATTGGGTCTTTAAATTTGCAATAAGTAATTTGGCAGATAAAACTAAAAAAAAACGACAGAGTCAATTTAACTGAAATAAGAAAGCATAAGAATTGTCTTATTTTGGATTTTACGCATATATAAAAACAAGGTACGATTTTATTTACACTGCTGCAAAATGTTTAAAGTTAAAATGTAAGAATTTAACACTAACAGCATTTTCAACCAACTAAAAAACAAAGTTTTACCTTTAAAACCAAGACATAATGTGTTTTTTAGGTCTCAAATTTGATCTGATCCTTAGTATTCAAAAAAAGGCCTGTTATTTACATTTGAAAGAAAAAAGTTAAAACATAACTTTCTTGTCTATAATAATCTCGCTTTCAAGTTTTACCCTGACCAACAAGACCTGACTCTGGGGGGATAAACTTGATATCTGATATTCCTTGCTTTCTACATTTCTTTTATGATACAGCCTTTTTCCCAAAATATCAAATACAGAGATTTCTTTTATAAATTCTTTTGTTGAAGTTACCTTAAGAATTTTATCTTTAACTAAGACGTAAGTGTTGTTTTCGGGATGTTGAAATTCATTACTCCCTAACGCTTTATTACTATATTTCAATACAAATCGATCGTTAAAAGTTCCTGCCTGAGCAGAAAAAAAATAAGGTTCTTCTTTTAGGTTATGAATTATTTTTAACTCTTTATCTTCAATAAAAACATCTAAGTCCTTAAGAAGTCCATCCATGTGATCAATACTAAAACTAAAATTACCATTTACAGCGATTCTGTAGCCCAGATCTATCGAATCTGTTTCGATAAGAGGCAAAGCCCGCCCCTGAATGACTAATTTTTTATTTTCAACAATGCTGTAAAAATCTACCCATTGATTCGCATTCAAAGCTAAGGCATCATAGTCGTCACCATATAAATTCGTCGCTCCCTGAATATATCCCACTAAGATTTGCTTGAACAGACCTTCAGAGTTCTTAAAGTTCAACCAAATGCGATGTTTTTCAATTCCATTTTGCCTCTTTACTTCTTCATTATTTTTACCTGGCTTAAAAAAACTGGAATTTCTTCCTGCTATGCGCATACTATTATCAAAATCAACAATTCCTGAAACTTTACTGCTAATAAAAAAAGCCTGACCTGCAGCAATTGTGCCATCCGGAACAGTTTCATTAATTCCGGATGCCAACGCTGCTCTGGTGCCTACTCCACCAAGTAAATTATACACCGCATAATCATCAATAGTATATTTTCTATTCATAATGGGTGTATTGTGAGTCCAGAAATACAACGTGCTCACGATTTTTGATTTATTTTTAATCAAAAAGGCATCTGCATTTAACGCTGATGGATAAGGGTTTCCAATCAAGCTAAATTCGTCAAGCTTTTCTAAATTTGCATTAACTTTACCATTGTTTGGAATTCCTTTAAAAACCGCTTCAAAATTTGTCGGAACATTTGTTGAAAAATAAAGAGGTCCCCTAATAATATATCCTTTTCCGGGAATCATGATATTAGAAGGATTTTCATTCCTCCAGTTTTTTAAAATCGAATCAAAAGAGAAGAATTTATCTACTGCTGTATTAGGAGAGACATCTCCTAACTTTTGATATTGAACGGGTGCTGACCAATAGGTATAATCAGATTGTAAAATAGGAGATGATTTTCGTTTTAAATGAATAATCCCTGTATTAATAATGTCATCATCAGATTGATAGAGACTTGCAGAATCTTCCATATTTAAAATTCCGGAACCCGTATAGGCAAATTCGATTCCTAAAGCATTTCCACTTAAAAGTGTAACTTCTTTTCCTGCATCAATCGAGCAACTGCATACATTTGCAGTCGTTAAATTTGGATAATTATCTTTAAACGTTATTTCTTTTCTACCTGACGGAAAACCGTTAGACCATGAAATGCCATTCCAAACAGTTGAATCCAGACATAATTTTAATCTTGCTATTCTGTGTTTTGAAATGCCCGATATTGAGTTGAAATCACCTCCTATAATTAATTTATAATCGGATGTAAACCCCATTGAGTTGACTTTATTATTAAGTTGAGCTGCAAATGACAAATCATAATTTCCAGTTTTTTCTAACCGAATTAATCGCATGGATATGTTGGATTTATACAATCCGGAAAAGGTTCCGCCTGCTAAAATACGATCATCGGGCTGAATCAAAATACTTCGAACATCTCCTTTATTAAAACCTGCACCGGAATCAAAAGTAAAATCTATACTTCCGTTAGGATTTAAACGAACAATACGTTTTTCTACATTTCCTTTATAAGTTAAGAAAGAACCTCCAACAATTATTTTCTGATCAGATTGCACTCCGATTGCATAAACATATTTATCAAAACCAGTTCCTACAATAAAACCGGAATCAACACTTCCGTCAGGATTTAATCGTACTAAACGGGGTGATACATTTCCATTAAAAGTATTAAATCTTCCACCTGCCAGAATTTTACCATCAGGCTGAATAAACAATGTTTCTATAATGGCATCAGCTCCAAGGCCAATATTAAAACCGGGATCACGCAAACCATTTTGCAATAACCGAATTATCCTTGCTGAAGTTGTACCATTATAGCTTGTAAAATTTCCGGCTACAATTACTTTCTGATCAGGTTGAATTGCCATTGCATAAATCTGACTATTGAACCCGGAACCAACAACAAAAGTATTATCTATAGCTCCATCAGGTAAAATCCGAACAATCCTGTTGGATGTAGTTTCATTATATTTTGTAAAACTGCCCCCACAGATAATCTTGTCATCTGATTGTATTACAGCAGATCTTATCAGATTATTAGCTCCGGATTTTCCTGAATTAAAAGTTGAATCATTCCTCCCGTCCTCTAAAATACGTGCTATTCCTGAATTAAAAACTCCATTAAATTTGGTAAAGCTTCCAAATACCATTGTTTTCTTATTTGGCAATGGTACTATTTTTAAAACAGAATTATCAAAACCAATTCCGGCAGACAGATACCCTGTGTCGTGTTCTCCATCACTAGTTATTTTTGCTAATCGCCCCTGGTTTAAACCATCAAAAACCGAAAAAGAACCACCAACGTACCAGGATCCATCAGAGGTATTTGCCAAAGCTAAAACCGATGATGATCCAGGGCCAGATCCTATATCAAAATCAGATTTAAAAGATCCATCAAGATTTAAAAAACATATCCTGTTGACCTCTGTGCCATTATAGAGATCTGTAAAAGATCCTCCTATCATAATGTTTCCGTAAAAATCTGTTTTTATAACCTGTACTGCATCATGACTAAAACCTGATCCTGTACTAAAACTTGTATCACGAGATGCATCCTCGTTAATCCTTATAATCCTGTTGGCAACGACTCCATTATAACTTGTAAAATTTCCTCCAAGAGTAATCTTTCCATCAGGCTGAATTGAAACTGCATTTACATCTGCATTAAAACCTGTACCTATATTAAAATCAGCATCTACACTACCATCAGTATGCAATTTTACCATTCTATTGACAGCGGTATTATTAAATCCTGTAAAGTTTCCGGTTAATAAAATTTTGCCATCAGACAAAATCCTCGCATGTGTAATATTTAAAGAAGAGCCTGAACCGGTAATAAAAGTTGTATCTAAAACTCCGTTAGGAAGAATCCGTGCGACTCTGTTTACTGTATAATTGTTGTATTTTGTAAAACTTCCAACTATAATAATCTTTCCATCGGCTTGCTGGCAAATATCATAAACAATACCATTCGTTACTGCGATAGTAGTATTAAATGTTGCATCATAAGATCCGTCAACATTTAACCGGATTAATCTCTCTGCATTGATTCCGTTAAAAGCTGTAAAACTTCCGCCTACTATTATTTTACCATCGGACTGGATATAAGTCGCATAAATTTTACCATTGAACCCAGTGCCAGTATTAAACGTTTCATCAATACTACCATCTGGTTGCAGGCGGGTCAAATAAGCATTTGCACCCCCATTCAGACTTAAGTAATCTCCTCCAACAATTAACTTTTGATCTGATTGTAAAGACAATGTTCGAACTGTATTGTCAAAACCATCGCCGCTTTGACCATCATCAGCTGTATTAAAAGTAAGATCTACTTTACCTTGTTGCGCTTTAATTGAAGAGTTGTGTAAACAACCCACTAAAATCATGAAAAGAAATATTTTTTTAGTCAAAATAAATAAATTATTGCGGTTAATACTATTTGTAAGAATTAACCGAAATTACATATCTTGTTTTAAACTTACAATACCTACTTTTAGGGATTTTCACATCACTAATAATCCCATAAAAAAACCATTCTGTTTTGCAGAATGGTTTTTTTTATGGGATTAAACTATTGTTTATTTATTATTGAAATATGATTTTTCTTGTTGTCGTAAAATCGTTTTCTAAAGTTATTTTCACTAATAGAACCTGATTAGCTGATGGCAGGTTTTGGATCTGTAATTCGGTACTGCCAACTT